>NVVU01000005.1 GCA_002733485.1 Robiginitomaculum sp. | reverse complement strand
TTATCTTTATGCACAGGAACGCCGCAAAGGCGAAACCATCAGCTTTGTCAAAGAAAATTATACCTATCTGATCGTGCCGTTTTTGCTCTCTAGCTGGCCCGATTGCCGCTTTGTTTATCAGGTGCGTGACCCGCGTGATGTGGCCGCCAGCTGGGTCAAGACCCGCGCCGTGCCCGGCGGTGTTAAACGCGCCGTGGATGTCTGGGTGAAAGACCAAAGCGCCAGCCTGAACATTTTTCACCAAATCCAGCCAAGTGGACGGATGATCCGTGTGCGCTATGAAGATCTGATCGGCGATACCGAGGCGGTGGGGCACACCTTGTGCAAGCATGTGGGAATTGCCTATGATCCGGCCATGCTGAACTTTCATCAGGATCAACGCACCAGACGCAATGCCAACCGCACCCAGGCCTGGGAAAACCTCGCCCAACCGGTACTGAGCGACAATGCGCAAAAATATAAAACCGTGCTTAGCGATGCTGATTTGCGCTATGTGGAACTGCGCTGTGCTCGTTTTATGCACGCCTTTGATTATGCGCTGGAAACAGACGCTGACACATTAATCCCTAAGGCGGCAGAGACCGAAGCCATAGCCCTGGAGAACCAGTTATCCCCGGGTGAAGCGGTTAATCCACCCAGCCCGCGCGAGGCCGAGCAGCGCGCACGCCGCGCGCAAATTATCAAGCGCATTGTGGCGCGAAGCGAGGCCGCATGACCGCGCCAAGCCAGAAGCCGCGCTATAGCGTTGTGGTGCCGGTTTATAATACCGGCGATTGCCTTCGCGATCTGGTCACGCGCTTACAATGCGTTTTTGCCGACACCATCAAGGCCAGTTTTGAAATCATTCTGGTTGATGATGGCTCGATGAAAGAGAGCACCAAAACCCTGCTGGAGGATCTGGCCAGGGAAGACGGCGTGATGGTGGTGCGCCTGACCCGCAATTTTGGCAAGCCCGGCGCGATCCTCTGTGGCCTTGAGGCCAGCCGGGGCGACTGGATGATCACCATAGATGATGATCTGCAGCAAAGCCCCGAAGACATTCCCCTTCTGATCGCCCATGAAGGGCACGACATGGTCACCGCCACCCATGCACGCAAGCAACATACATTGTTGCAGCGCTCAACCAGCTGGATCAAGGCGATCTTCGACCGGGCGGTGCTCGGTTATCAGGTAAAACTGTCGCCGTTAAAGCTGATCCGCCGCCATGTGGTGGATGGCATGCTGGCGATTAAAACCAACCGCCCGTTTATCCCGGCCCTTATCCGTCAGGTGACCAATGATGTGGCTTCAGTGCCCAGCGAGCACTGTAAAAGCGCACAGGGACGTTCGCGCTATTCGTTCAAAAAACGCTGGGGCCAGTTTAGCGACCTGCTGGTTGGTAATTCAAACTTTCTGATGCAGGTTTTTACCCGCCTTGGCTTTGTGGTGGCAGGGCTGAGCTTTGCCTTGGCCGCCGGCGTCATTGCGCGAAAATTGATGGGTATCCCTACCCAGGCCGGGTGGAGTTCACTGATGGTGGCGATCCTGCTGATCGGTGGCCTGAACCTGGCGGCGATTGGCATAACGGGGCAGTACTTTATCCGTCTTCTGGATATTACCTCCAAAAAACCGGCCTTTGTGATACGCGAACGCATGGGTGCACCGCCAGCTAAATAAGCGTGCTTAAAACCATTGAAAACACGAGGGTTTCTGGTGTAGGTTCAGGCAATCATTTGTATTGAGAAGCCATGCCCAGATTTCAGTATAAGGCATTACGACGAAACGGCTCTACGGTCACCGGCGAAATAGAATCGGCGGATCAGGACGCCGCCTATCTGGCTATTGAAAAACGCCAATTATCGCCATTTTCACTGGTTGAGCGCAAAGATTATCCCTTATGGAACTTTCTGCGGGCGCGAAAAGTTACCCGCAAGGACCAGTCCGTCTTCATGCGTCAACTGGCCACCCTGCTCAAAGCGGGCGTAGGTCTGCTGGAGGCCATGAAAAGCCTGGCCAAGTCCAATGCCAATCCTGCACTGGCCAAATGCGCTAATGCCATCCGCTCGGACCTGCGCGCCGGTCAGCGCCTGTCCGAATCGCTGGAAACCCATATGCAGGACCTGCCCCGTTATGTGCCGCGCCTGGCGGAGCTGGGCGAGGCCACCGGAACGCTGGCCAAGGCACTGGCCGATGCCGCAGAACGGATGGAGTTTGAGGACAGTATGCGCAGCGAAATTCGTGGGGCGCTGTCTTACCCCCTGTTTCTGGCCAGTGTTGGTGGGTTGATTGTGATCTTAATGTTCCTCTTTGTGGTGCCGCGCTTTGACGCCCTGATTGGCAATCATCGCGATAATTTACCGGCCATTTCCAAAATTGTGATCGCCACCGGGGTGTGGATGAAAGGGCATATCCCGCTATTCCTGATCATAGCGGGGGTCGCCAGCGCCAGCGCCATTTTCATGGCTCGCAATAAGGCCGTGCGGGAATGGTTCCGCAGTACTGCTGAAAAAACACCGGTGATTGGCAGTTTTCTGATCCAGTCGGAAATCGGCGGCTGGGCACGCACCATGGGCATTGCCCTGGATAATGGTGCGGATATTCTGACCGCCTTACGTCTGGGCGCATCCGGCCTTCAATCCCGAGAACTGAAAAACGGCATGGAGGGTGCCCGTAGCGAGATCCGGGCGGGACGCAATATTGATGAAGTGCTGGAAGAGCACCTGCCCGCCATGGATGCCCTGTCCATCGACCTTATTCGCACCGGGCGCAATTCCGGTGCGCTCGCCGAGATGCTATTATTCGTTGCTGATACCAAGGAAAAGGAAACCCGGGAGCGGGCAAAAGGCCTCACCGCCATTGCCGAACCGACGGCCATCCTTTTTATTGCCATGATTGTCGGTACAATTGTGCTTAGCATTGTGCTAGCGATGACCAGCCTGTATGATTTTGACATATGACACACACACATAAACACACCGCCACCAAACCAGACACACACCGCCGTGCTGTAACCGCCCCACCGGGTGGAAAAGACAAGCGCGCCGGGTACTCCTTGTTGGAAATTCTGGTGGTGCTGGCCATTATGGGCACCATTGTTACGCTGGTGGCACCGCGACTCTTCACTCAGCTGGACCGTTCCAAAGTGGTGGCTGCCAAGGCACAGGCGAAGACCATTAAACTGGCTTTGAACAGCTTTCGTATTGATTTTGGCCGCTATCCCACCGCCGAAGAAGGTTTGGAAGTTTTGGTTAAAATGCCAAGCGATCCAAATTTACAGGCACAATGGTATGGCCCGTATCTGGATGGTGATTTTCCGGCCGACCCCTGGGGCAATGCCTTCCATTATGACCTGGCCAAAACCAATGAGCGCGGTGGACAAACCAGCCCCAAAATCGTTTCCTATGGTGCCGATAACGCGGTTGGCGGCAAAGGCCTGAATACCGACATATCGATGTAATTAAGGCATGACAGATCAAAAAACAGTGATCGCCAAAGCCTCTTACAAAGATGGTTTTTCATTGATGGAAGTGATGGTTACCCTTGCCATCATCAGCATTGTAGTATCGCTGGTAACGGTCTCGCTCTCTAACAGTTTGCAAAGTGCGCGGTTTGCCTCTCTATCAAAGGCTGCGGCCACTGAGATGCGTAATTATCGTGCGAAAGCCCTGTTGATTGGGCAAAGCGCAGCGATTGCGACGGACACATCTGCCCCCCCCTCCAGTGCTATAAAAAACATCTGGCGCCTGCCCTTGCCAGAAGGCTGGACTACTGAAGGCAATGCCATAGAAATATCGCCCTCTGGTATGTGCCTGGGTGGTGAAATTCTGATGATCAACCCAAAAGGCCGGCGTGCGCTCTATCGCTTTGATCCACCAGAGTGCATTCCCAAACGGGTTTCAGCTGCCATAAAGACTGATACCTGATTTATAAATTTGAGAGATAGGCTGCTTTTGCTCTCCAGCCCGTGGCATGAACACTGAACACCTGTGTGCGTTGTGTATCAAAGGTCAAGGTTACCTCAACATTATATAGTGCAACAATAAACCGCCCTTCCTCTCCTGCCTTGCCTCTAACCGGGCGCTCTTGAGAAATCGGCGTTGACGTCCAGTGCATAATGGCAGACCCCAGATCCAGATCCCCGCGAGGATCGCGCATGGGGTTAAGGGAACGTACATATGCCAAGGCCGAACGCTTCGCTTCCATGAATTGCGCATTGCGTTCTAGCGAAATCGTGGTCCGGGTCATCTGCTCTTGAAGAGCTAATAAAGGCAAAAATGCTATTGCCAAAATGGCAATGGCTATAATTGCCTCAAGCACAGAAAATCCGGGCGATCCAACACCGGCACCATCTGCGGGTTCTCTTTTATGTGGAGACTTCGCCGACCCATTCATAACTTACTGCGACGCTGCATCCTTTTTCCCTAAAGAGGGAAGAACATTTCTGGGCAAAAGGGTAATCAGTCGATTGGACTTACTTAGCGATGCGTCAATTTCCTGTGTCAGACTATTTACAAACGCGGTCTTGTCCTCCTGACCTCGCATAATATAGGCCGTAATCAGAACAAGAAGCTCTGTCCGGTCTGAGGTCACGGTCTCAGAGGAAAATGCACTGCCAATGAACGGGATGTCTTTCAAAAACGGTATGCCAGATTCCTTGCGTGTCACTGTATCTTGCATCAAACCACCCAAAACCGCCGTCTGACCATCTTCGAGAGATAATTGCGTTTCAAGTGAGCGATTGGATATGGTGGGACTAGCAATGGCACTGTTGCCTGAATCAATGGTCGCAGAAACCTCCTGACTAATCGTCAGGTCAATTCGGTTATTACTGAACACGATAGGTTCAATGTTGAGGATTACGCCGGTTTTGCGATAAGTAACCGTTTGCAGCACATCGGTTACCCCGGTGCTGGATTGAGAGTTAGCTGCCCGTTGAGAGCTGATTACGGGAACATCCGTACCCACCGTAATGTTGGCTGACCCGCCTGAGCGCGCCATAAGGCGTGGCGTTGAAAGGACTTTGATATCACTGTTTGTAGCCAGCGTGTTGGCATTAAGCGTTACATCGCCTTTCGCAATGGCTACATTAAAGCCCGTGCTGCCAACCCCAAGCCCCTGTGTACCAAATGAATTTTTAAAGTTGTTGGCACCGATGTCATTGATAAAAAATTCAAGACCAAATTTGGTGCTGTCATTCAGGGTAACCTCGGCGATGGTAACTTCAATCAACACCTCTGCCGGTGCCCGGTCCAGTTGTTTTAAAAGCGGCAGAACCCGCTCATACTCATTGACGGTACCAGAAAATATCAGGCGGTTACCAATAGGGTCGACGACAAATTTATCACCTGGGTTTCCTCTACGCTCATTTCGCTCACCAGCCCTTGCGCCAGATGGTGCTGACGATGCACCGTTCGGTTTGTTCTGTACTCTGTTAAATGTCCCTGCGTTCAGGGCAGCGTTTGCGGTTTCCGCAAGATCAATGGCATCCACATTGGCTACCTGATAGATAAAGAGCTGATTATTGTCCCCGGCCTTTACCGGGCGGTCCAGCTCTTTTAGCCAAATATACGTGCGCTCGCTAACGGTTTTATCGCGTGAAAAAATGAAAATGTCGTTGGAATATTCAATGGGAAGCAAATTGATGGCGCGCGGGGCGGAAAGAACCGTCGTCACCTGCCACCCTTCAACCATCAGGATTTTTTTCACTTCCTCCGCCAGGGCTTTGGCTTCCCAGTATACCGGTGAATATCGTTGCACTGTTGAACCGGCATAATTTAGTTCATCAAGCTCCTTGATGACGGTAAGAATGGCGTCCACTTCGTCTGGCAAACCTGAAAGGGTAATTGTATTATTACGGGGATTAGCCAGTATTTTTACATTCTTGCTGCCTCCACCCAAGGCTTGCTCAAGCAAGCCAACCATACTGTTCGCATCGACGGCGAAAAGCTCAACCAGTTGAATAACAGGGCGCAAGGATTTAGGTGTGCTCGGCTGTGCACGAGAGCGGATAAAACGCGGCATGCGCGCTTTTAGGGCCTGATCCTCCAAAATACGGTACACCCCATTTTCGGGGACAACGCGGACACCGTATTCACGCAATGCCGATTGCACTAGCTCGAAGAAATCACGTCCAGACAAAATGCCCGACGAGCGAAGCTGTACAATATCTTTTCGTGCCGCTACCCCGGGACCGGTTACATATGGAAGCTTAAGCATTTCGCCAAAAGTAACATCAATGAACTCTGGAAGAGGGGACGGGGTAACAAAAGCCTCTACAGATTTTACAGAAATTTTAGGCGCTTTATATGACTTGCCTTGTCCGGTTTGCCTGGACGGTTCCGAAATGCTTGGCACGGGCGCAATATTGGATGGCGCTTGCAATTGTTCCGTTGTACTTTCATTCTTGTCTTCAAGAACGGGATCCAGCGTTTTTTGCGGCGGCCTATGCACCTTGCTTCCTAAACTTTGGCCCTGGGCAGACAATTCCGGTATAATATTGTTTGTCTCACAGGCACTCAGGGCCAGAACAGAAGCCCCCAATGCCACGGCACAAATAAAGTATGATGGTTTTTTAACCAAATTTTTCATAACCAACCTATTCTACAACATCCATCATGCCATACCCGGCAAAAACAAGGCTTATTCATCCGAAGCCTCTCTTGCTTTTTTATTCTTATGCTCAATAACCGCAAAAGAGAAGCTTTCCGGTCCCGCCTGGGCCACCAGACGATCAGAAAATATCTGCTTGATTGACCAGCCGCTTTGCAAAATATCGCCTACACGCACCGTAAGAATCTTATTTTCATACTGTCGCAGCTGCGCTGTATCCTTACCATCTATACGCGAAATTGAAATAATATGYGGGAACTTGCCATATTTTTTTTCTGCCGCCGCCATGGGACTATCAGCTTCTACTATTTGCGACTCCTCATTATCTTTAATTTCCATCTCATTCTTAAAGTATCCCGACTGGAATATTTTTTGCCTCAGGAGAGCAATTTTTTCTTTACCGCCGCCGATTGCAGGGGGCGTCTTCCAGTCGGCCTGGTTTGATCGCATTGTGAAGGATTGTGTACCAGCCTGCTGCCATCCCAAAAAACCGGACAGCACCAGCAAGGACGACACAGCACCAATGAAAATGAAACGGTTCATTCCTCATTCCCCTGCTCATCAGCACTGTTGATGACATGGACCAGGGCTAAACCGGACAACCGGATCAAATTTCTTTGTCCCTGGTGAAAATCAGCCACCACTTCGTCAATTATAAGTATTTTTTTACCACCTGCCGCCGCCAGTAAAACATCAATTGGGGCGGTCTCCTGAAAGGAGACGCCCGACAGGCTGAACCGCATAATGGTTTCACCATTAACCTCAATTAATTCGTTCCCAACACTGATTGTTGAGTTTTTCAATTCTACTTCTTCGGTAATCTGGATCAATTTTTGTTGAATTTTAGCGGCCAGCACGCCAACGGTCTCGCCTTGCCACCTTGTCTCTTGCCACGTTTTCAGGGCATTAGCACTTTCACTGGCTCTCGTTTTCCAGACATCAGAATTTTTTATGGAATTGAGCTTTGCCAGTTCACGCGATGCAAACTCGGCGTCCGTTCTTATTTGAGTTACGCGCTCTTCAATTTTGCTGACAGCAAGCAGCCCCAGAAGAATAAAAAGAACCACAAGCCCATAAGCGGCATTTGTAGAAAGCCTGCCCATTAACAATTTGAGAGAAATATTCATTTTTTCTCTTTCGTTGCTAATTTTGCGCTTATTTCAATAATTTTATTTGGGTTCGATACAACGGAAACACTCTCCAGTGCAGGGTCATTTTCAAGCAGTTTTACAAGTGCGGCCCCATTAATGTCTGACTTTCCTTTTAATCTTAACCTCAATTGATTATCACGCAGGGTAATGCGTACTAGGGACATATCGTCCCCTTGCACTTTTCCCAACCCCCCTGCCAGTCCCGCCAGTAAAGCCGTAGGTTTTCCAAAATTTGCAATATGGTTGATTACCTGCAGATTTTGAATGGCCTTGTTCCTTTGCACCAAAACGTCACTTACGATTTCTTTTCGAGCGGCGATTTGAGAATGAAGATTTTGCAATGTCCGTGTGTAGTGAAGATATTGCATACCCGCGTACAGTGTCAGGGAAACCAAGAGCATGCTGGTGGCTATGAACAACCGCATTGGTGTGGCATAGGTGCGAGCCGCATCTACGGCACTATCAACAAATGACAGGTTTGCGCGCCAGGGCACCTCCTCCAGATGAGGAGGCGACAGACTGATTTCATTTGTCTTGAGCCGAGCCGAACGTAAAAAAACAACCCACTGCTTCTGGTTGGGTACATCAGGCCACCAGCGACTGGCGACAAGTGAGCCATCTCCCCAAATCTGGCCTTCCACACCTTCCAGGCACTTTACCAGACGCCGCCCCGAGTGCATGGGTACACGCGCTAGTGTTTCAGGGATACTACGCGCTGCGGGCGTCTTATCTGCTACAGCCTCTCTCTCAGGCATCGGCCATGTCCACAGACCCGCCATTTTTCGATCGACCTGATCTTGCTCAATTTTCGAAACATTTGCTTCAGAGGACGCTTCTCGTTTTGCCTGCAATAGAGTCGCCTTAATGGCGTTGCGCGAGCCGCTGGGCAAGGTGACCCTGCGAAAACTGCAAAGAGAGCGAGAGACTACGAGAACATCAGTATGTACAATTCCACCCGCCCGAACGGTCTGGCAGGCCCCATCACTGTAAAGTGCGATCAGGCGTTGCGAAAACAGGGAGGGAAGCTTCATCCTTAGCGCTATCGTTTTTGATATTGTCGCTGGCATCTCTCGTTTCCTCAAATACAACATTCCTCCTGAAGGGTAGGTCCGCTGCCGCAGGCGTCCGTTCAATTTCAACTGCCCGTACGATTATTTTTCCCATCATCTTTGGTGTTGAGAAAATAAACCGCCCTTGTAACGTCGGCGTTTCAATTGATGCAGTAATTTCATTCACAAAATCTATATTACGTCTGCCCGCTCTCATGCCATTGCCATTGGGCTTATCCAAACCCAATATTCTGGCAACATCAGAACTCAGAAATTTCGTTCTATAATAAGTGCTTGTGGGGGTCAACGTCGTGTACAAACGCAATCGGTCATAAATCCCGGGCGACAATAAGCTACGCATGCCCAACACATGATAAATTTCCTCATATGCACGCAATTGAGCATTACTGGGAGGAGGGATAAATTTCAACCGATAGTCAGCCCGCTCACCACCTCGAAACCGGCGCCGATTATCAAAATCCATATAATCCCCCAGCTTTGCCGCCGCAGTCTTGGCCGCATCTGATTTCAGGCCAAGGCCTTTAAACAGGCGGTTCAAGAGTTCTGGCGCATCACGATTCAAGGGTACAAGTCCGGAAATATCCCGATAGGTGACGTTTACATTGCCTGTTGCATATCGTGAAAAACGTTTCCCGCCAGCGGCTGACCATATTGCGTTGGGCGGCAAACGGGAGACATCAAACCCATCAAGGATGTCCTCTCCTGTCCAGGGCGTATAGCTGGTATCAACGCCTCCTTTTACCAGAGCACTTGTCAGAAAAACATAGAGAGTATCGGCTTCAGCAGAAGCCAGACGTTGCTCTGCCAGAATATCAGCATTGAGTGCCGTAACAATTCGACCTGAAGAATTCAGTGAACGTACCGCGATTGTGCTCGTAAGCGCCAGAATAAAAATGACAACCAGCACATAAGGTAAAACGAAGCCATCATCCTTGCTCTTTGGTGCCATTGGTCTGGATTCACACACCTTAAAAGTCCTCTAGATCTGGTAACTCATCACGATAATTCACATAAGCGATCCAGACAACTTCAGTATTCGCTGTTTGCAACTGTATCGCCAAAGGAAATGCCGGCGGGTCAAAATATTGCGCATCGCTGAACTTGCCGGCTTCAGGAGTTGCCTCTGGTGGCCAGGACTTCCTCCAGAGATTATCGACCCCCAAGTACAAAAACTGAGCATCCGCACCGGGAAATGTCTGCAATATCCATTCTGTCTTTCCGCTGCGATATACCAGCAAGGATTCACGGCCATCATTTTCCAGAGAAAGTGAAAACGGGCTCAATCCAATTTCCAGTGTATGAAAAGGTTTTCGTGTCAGCCCTGAAAACCCTGCTGAAGTCCCGTTGAAAACATTTTTTTTATCTTTAGGCCATGCAGGAACGAGGCCGCCAACCAATCCGGCAAAACTCTGTTGAAGGACGGCTTCGTCCTGTGAGCGCAGAGCGGCATTGGTTGTACGCTCCGACAGGCGCAACAGGGTTGCTGTGGACTGAAACAGGGCTAATGAGGCTACCGACATAATTGCCAGCGCCAGCAAGGTCTCCATAAGTGAAAACCCTCGTTGTGATTCTTTAAACCTGTTATTCAATGTATCCATCGGTAACCCGGTTTACAGGTGCACTCACACATTTTGATGACACTCTGCTTTTAGGTTTCAAGGATTTTAGGTGATGCGCGGATCAAGGTAAATGCATGGTGACAGCACATTTTATTGGGCCAGCTCCTGACATAATCACCATTTTGCTATTCTCAAGAAACGGTGCTCCGCCTATAACGCTAGAATGCATACTGAACTTATTGGTCAAATTCTTCTAAACCGTGGTCTGATTACTCAAAAAGATCTCACCCAGGCGCTACGGTTGCAAGACGAAACCGGGGGCCTCATGGGCCAGGCATTATTGCGCCTGGGTGCACTGACGGAAGATGCCCTGCTGGATGCTCTGTCTTCTCAGCTTGACCTGCCGATACTGGATGCGGCCATGGCCCCAAAAGAAGCCGAGCGCCATGAGGAAGCCATGAGCGTGCTGAAGATTTCACCGCGCTGGTTTCTGGCACAAAATGCGGCGGTATGGATCGATGAAGACGGAACCGGGAAAACATTGAACGTGGTCGCGCGGGATATCCTGAATGCCGGCATTCAAGAGCATTTAGAGGGTCGCTGGCATCGTGTAAGCGCCCATCAGGAAAATGAGGGTGGAGAATTTTCCAATGCGGAGTCTATTCGGTATTGGCTGAGCAGCAACCAGTTTATCGAACGTTGTCTCTATTATATCAATGAAGGGCTGGGTACATTTTCCGAAGATGACGATGATTTGCACGACACCGCCCGCCTGAAAGAAATGGCCGAAGAAGCGCCGGTCATTGATTTCGTCAACAACATGTTTGCCATGGCACTAAAAAACAACGCCTCAGATATCCACGTCGAACCCTTTGAGCATGAATTCAAGGTGCGCTATCGCATTGATGGCGTCCTGCACACCCGCCAGAACGAACCCCGGGGCATCTTTGATGCCGTGACCAGTCGCATCAAGCTGCTCTCTGGCATGGACATTGCCGAACGCCGCCTGCCACAGGACGGACGCCAGACCATTCGCTTTGCCGGCCATGCCATTGACCTGCGCGTATCTTCACTGCCCGGGTCCTGGGGCGAGAGCATGGTTTTACGACTGCTCAAAAAAGAAGGCGAGCTGCCGGACATGAAGGGGCTGGGTCTGACCGGCCGGGCCAACACGGTAATGAGTCAGCTGACCCAAAGCCCCAATGGCGTTATCCTGGTTACCGGCCCAACCGGATCGGGTAAATCCAC
The DNA here is from genome assembly GCA_002733485.1 of Robiginitomaculum sp. Lineage (GTDB taxonomy): Bacteria > Pseudomonadota > Alphaproteobacteria > Caulobacterales > Maricaulaceae > Robiginitomaculum_B. The sequence continues at coordinate 60,941 of NVVU01000005.1, read as the reverse complement.
CACACTCTATCGCAGCCTGCAACAGCTCAATAACGGCATTACCAAGATCATCTCGATTGAAGACCCGATTGAATATGACATGGACGGGGTCGTACAAATTCAAACCAAGGCCGATATCGGTTATACTTTTGCCAAGGGGCTGCGCGCCATTTTGCGCCAGGATCCGGACATCATCATGGTGGGTGAAATCCGGGATGGAGAAACGGCCACCATTGCGGCTCAGGCCGCCCTGACTGGCCATTTGGTGCTATCCACCGTGCACACCAATTCCTCACTGGCGGCGGTTGCACGCCTGGAAGATCTGGGCCTGGAGCCTTATATGATCGCTGCGGCAGTGCGCGGTCTGGCGGCGCAAAGACTGGTCCGCCGCCTGTGCCCGAAATGCGCAGCGCCAGATACAGAGGGCGAAGGCGAGGCCATGCTGAACCGCCTTAGCCGCGCTGGTCTGATTATGGCGCAAGAGCTGAAAAAAAAGGCCAACTGGCGCAAAGCTACCGGCTGTGAAGCCTGCGCCAATACCGGGTATTCAGGACGGATCGCGGTCTTTGAAGTGGTGGCCATCAATGATGAAATGCGCGATGCCATACTAGAGCACGCCCACATGTCCACCTTGCTGGAGGTTGCCAGGCGACAAGGGTTCCAGACCCTGAYCGAGGACGGMCTTCTCAAGGCGCGCGAGGGCACCACTACCGTAGAGGAAGTATTGCGGGTTTGTGGGGGCGAGCAACAGCAAGCCGAGCAAATAGAGGCCTAAAAAGACCCTCGCAATTGTAAACGATAACGCAGGCCAGACTTGCGACGCTGGCTTTCAATAGCCTCAACCACCCCATTGGACCTGGGCCCATCATAGAAAGTCCGGCTACGGGTGCTCGGACGATTGAAAATATTGCGAATATCAAAAATTGCAGTAACCCCGGCGATTTTTGTTGTTTCTACAAAAACACTAAAGGCACGGGGGYTRCCTCCCCCAAAGTTWCCACCGCCACGRTGCCGGACCTGTTCCTCGAACAATCGAAAACTGCGCCRGGTGACACCATTATTATAGGCCCAGCCCCAGGCGATACGCCTGGTGCTGAGGTCCTGGCGAAATGAAAAATCAAAATTGTGATACGCCCGGCCACCCAGTTTTCGGCGCGAACCCGTTACCGGATCAGTGACAGACGAATCGCCAATAAATCCATTGGCATCCAGGGTTGCATTCTTCAGACCCAGAAAATCCAGAGGCAGGCGAGCCACCATTTTGACCTGCCATACTCTGGCATCTCCCAGATTACCTGGTGCATCAAAGCGATTGGCTACCGGCACCCGCCCCTGCACCTGGGTTATCCAGTTCCGTTTAGCGCTGAGCGTAAACGAGCCTTTTTTGGCAAAGCGCCGTTCCCATTCCGCCTTTACAGTCCAGGTTCGGTCAGGTTCCAGCTCGGGATTGCCGACATCAGTCAGATCATCCGTCAAATTCACCGAGGTCACAAAGTCATTGAAATTCAATTGTGCCACTTTGCGGATCGCACTGAAGCGCATCTGGTTTTTTTCACTGAGATTATAACTGGCGGTCAAGGACGGTTTGGGAAAGGAAAAATGACGTGTGCGGCTAGCGTCCCCGCTCTGGCCAAGCCGCGAGGTTTCAAACTTTAACCCGCTTTCGATTGTCCATTTTTTGCTGGGAACATAAAGCCAGGATGCTGAAATTTCTGCGCGGCGCTCTTTCACGCCTGTATTGCTGACCGGCAGGGGCACAACTGAAAACCCGTTTCCATTATCCAGTTCCAGCAACAGGCTGGCATCCAGTTTGTTCAGCGCCCCTTCGGCGGTGAATTGCAAGCTGTGCTTTTTAGCCAGATTCCAGTCCACCACCACACGGGAAATCATTTCCGAAGTAACATCACGCGTGTTCACCCTTGAGGCATTGGTCTGGCCAATGGCATCGATACTGGAAAAGGAAAACTGCCCCTTGCTGGTATTATCATTGCGTAAACCGATCAGTTTTACATCGATTTTCTTACCTATGGGAAAGCTGTAATCTCCCCCAAATTCAGTACTTTCTGAAACAGAACGCGCCGTATTTTCATCAAAGCGCAAGAACTCAAACGCATTAGCAACAGGGGCCTCTACGAAGGAAAATTCATTGCGCGTAAAAGCCGTGCGATTGCCTTTGGCGTTCAGCCTAAGCACCTGATCATTGGCAAACTTTTTTTCCAGATTAAAAGTTGGTGTCCAAAATGCAAAATTACGCTGCGCCGCCTCATCTCTTCTTTCTGTTAACGTCCCGGACGGAGCAAACCGGTTCTCAATCCCTGAGGAACGTCCCGGCCCCCCCTGACGAGCTATGCCCAGGGTAATATCGGCACCGGCAATGGTGAGGTTACGCACAAACTCACCATTAACCACAACCCGGCGACGCGATGTTGTCGTTTCAAAGGACCAGTTGTTACGATCCGCAATATCGCCAGTCTTCAGGACAACATTCAGCACCCGGCTTAGACCGCGCATATCGATATCTGGTGCGGAGCCACGTATCAGCTCTATGTGATCAACCCGATCTGCGGAAATGCGCTGTAAAATGCTCGCCAAACCATCTGATTTTGTACTGGGCCGCTCTCCATCAATCAGAACGTTGCCCTGTGCGCCGCCAAATCCACGCACATTATCACCATTATCAATGGAAAACCCGGGCACCTGACGGACCATATCCAGGGCAGTTACCGGATAATAGTTGGCAAAGAATTCAGGCTTATAGACAGATACGCCCCCGGCCTTGGCAGCCTCAGCCCCCTGATCAGCCAATGCCGGCACAGGCAACCACAACATACACATGCATAACAGGGTAAAACGCCGCCAAATAAACTGTATTGTTTTCACCAGAACTCACCTTGGAAACTTCAACGCAACCCATACGCTTTATGAAGAAAGGTACAAATAAAATTGTTGAGAATTAGATTACCGTTCAGCAATCTTCCTGGTCCGCCGATCAGGGCTTTATCCAGAGCCTCTGGCGCGAAAAATCAAACATTACCGACGACGTGCTTTGCAAAAAATCAAGGCCAAGGATCATAGCCGGTTGATTGATAAGCCCCAGAGCTTCAAACACGGCAAGGTCTGCGACCAGAATTTCCGCTTCGTCCCAGCGCAGGCTTTGCAGTTTGACAGTACGAGCCARACCCGTACGTGCAGGCACTTGCGACAAGGCCACTCCGGTGATGATTTGTTGGCGCACCATAATGCTGGCCGGACTCAGGTTTTCCAGCAAAGCACCCAGCTTTTCATTACCAATGGATCGCCGCGCCCCGGAATCTACGATGGCGCGAACCCGCCGGCCGTTAATGCGTAAATTGACACTCAAAAATCCTGCAAAATTTCGCCGTGCCCATATTTTATGCCAGCTTCGATCACGCCGGATCCGCTGGGCTTTCGCATCCGAAAGTAATTCCAGTTGCTGGGCATCAAAGTCAAACAGCAACGCCTGAGAGGACAAAACATCCAACCCCAGAATACCAGCATAGCCCTGCCGTACGGATGATGGTGGTAATGCCAATGCCGCAGCCAGGGTCCATTGTCGCCCGGCTAGACGCAACGTTTCCACCCGAAAAACTTCTGTTTCTGTTTCACCGCTGGCACCCACAAGGCGCCCGATCCGGTTGGTTAATAATGGCAACTTCAATTCAGATGCCAAACGATCACTGATAATCGTGCGGCTGGCCGCTGAATCCAGAATGAAGGCGAATGGCCCCACCTCGTTGACATAAACCGGCACAATCAGGTGCCCGTCCACAGAATAGCTTAACGCCACAGATGCCTGTTGCTCTGATGCCACCGGCACGGCAAAGCTCAACCAGGCAACTAGGGCCAGCACGATGCGCATTAGGTCATGCCCCTAAGGTTCCTTATAAATACCAAACACTCGCACAGAAAACCCTGAAACGCCGCCCATGACCAGTTACGATTGTGTGAGAATTCCTATCACAGCATGGCTCGTGCCCGCACAAAGGTCAGTGCGAGGAAGTCGCAGGTGGCTCTTCTGGAAAGGTTTCGGCGAATAAACGCGCCGCAATAAAGTCCCCGGCTTCGGCATAAATGCGTTCGCGCTTTTGCCTTGCGCCAGCCCGTGCCGGATAAATCAGCTCCAACGCCACCACATCGCGTGGATCAAGAGCGCTAAAGGCGCTAAGCGCCTTGTCGGAAAAGCGAAATAACACTGCCTTTGATGAGGCCCCCCCCTCTCCAGTCAGCGAGGGCGGCGCCGGCATTTTATCAACCGCGAAAAAGCTTTGCACAACGCTTTGTGGCGGCATCAGGCTGGCCGGGGTGTCACCGGACCGCCCCAGCAGGCGCAACATATCTTTGCCTAATGGCTCTTCCAGACGCCTGGCATCACGCATATGCAGGATAACACTGGATGGTTTTTTCCCGCCTAACACCACCAGGTCCAGGAATACCCTTTCCCCTTCGGCAACCAGCCCGAAATCAACAATGGTTCCATCCGTATCGCTTAGGGGGGCACGCACCCGCCACCGGGCTTTGACGCGCGCATCATCCCGCCGGGCTTCCCAGTTTTGCCAACGGGCAGGAAAGCGCATGGTATACAGCCGCAACCAGATTTGCGCGGCGTCCTGCATTCTGGCAATTTCAGTTTGTACATCGCTCTGGTCGCACGAAACCCGTTCGGCCCGGCGAGACAAATCCATTTTCAGGGCATCCAGTTTTTGCGGGTCTTCACCGGCACGCAGCAAGGTCCCGCGCGCCTGCACCTGTCCGGACACCAGTGCCGCATGTTCCACCGCCCCCAAAGTGTTGCAATGGGCCGCAATCAGCAACATGGAGGTGCGTTCCCGATAGGCCTCAAAGGCCTCTGCCCCCACGCCCGGTGCTGCATGACCAAACATCGCAAGCCCGAAAAAAATAAAAACACCAATACGCAAAATAATCCCCTGAATTCAATCTTGGGGACTATACCATGATTGTCTTGCGATCTCGTTTATACAGGCCGCCAATTTGCGTACATTCGATGCCACAGGCTGATCCACAGGCCAGACAGGCTGATCCCGGCAATCAGAAACAATATGGCTGGCCATTTTCCCCTGGGGGAAATTGGAACGATTCCTGCTCCGATATCATTGATTTCAACCAGACCGGCGCGCCAGCGCACCACCCGCCCGGCAAAAAAATTGATCGCTGGCCCATCGGCAAAGGCTTGCATGGCCGGAATAAAATCACCGTCCCTGTCGCCAGTCAGGATGAGCACAGGCTGTTGCTGCAACTGGGTCCACCCGGCCACACCCAGACCCAAAGGCAAATCTGCGTCGGCGGCAAAGGCGCGCCGGGCAATTGATAATCTGGGCTTTTTATACTGGCTTTCATAATCCCCGGGACCCGCCGCCGCACCTGAGGCAAACACTTGTGGCAGACCGGCAATGGTTTGCGGGGCCAGCTGGCTGCGTGGTCCCAAAACCATGATCGCGGATCCCTCAGGGGCTTTATCCGCCGCATCGCCATACCAGGCAGCGGTCAGGGGCGCGCCGGAAACCAGTGCCACCCGCGCTACGGCCCGCCAGGCGGCATGGAGTTGGGCTTTTGTACGTGTGGAAAAAACAATGGCGGCCCCGGCCCCGGCATTTTGTGCAAACGGCGTTCCATCTATGGCAAAACGAGACAGACCTTTAGCGCTTTCATAACCATTGCTTTCAATGCGTGCCGACAACAGCCTTAACGGCGTGCCTTCACTGGGCATGATGCAATGGGCCCCCTCTGCTGCCGGGCGAGCCTGGCGGGCTATGCTAAAGGCGCGAACCACGGTGGCGCTTTTGCGATCCATCGGGATGGTAAAATGATTAAGTTCGTTTTTGAGGCGTTTTTTGAACGGTTTTTGTCCATCAACCGAAATCAAAACGGTGGAATCCGGGCTGACCCATTCCGGGCGTTCCATTTCCACCACCAGACGGGTTTGCCCATGATGAGGCGCGCGCACCGTGTTTACAAAAGGACGAGCATCCCAGCTGGGCTGTGCCAGCGCTGTTATAATACCATCCAGCGCCTGCCTGCTTTGCACCGGCTCTGCCCGGGCCAGCAGAGCCGGGGTCGCCCGCGTCCCCCCCAGACGGATGATCCGTCCGGCAAACAGACGCGCCATGGACAAGACTTCCTCGGTATTGCGCCCCTGAAACTCGACCACCGGACGCGTGCCGGGACGCAAGGCAATGCCTGGTCCAGCCAGCACCGCATCCACACGCGCCCTGAAATCCACCCCGGCAATGCGTTCAGACGAAACGACCAATGGCACCCGGCCTGCCCTTACCGCCAAACCCTGTGTAATCAAGGCCCCAAAGGCCCCATAACTGCGGCTATCCAGAGCGCCCTGGCTAATGCTGACCCGGTCCAGCGCCCAGGCCCCGGCGGACAACCATCCCTCCAGCGCCTCAAAAGAGGCAATATTGGGCGATATGGAAAGATCAAACCGGCTGCGRGCCAGATCCAACTGCCAGCCCCCATCGGTTTTAGCCGGGCACAGGCTTTCATTGGCCCCCTCGAATGTAATCCGAATGCGATTGATCCCGGCCTGTAAATGCGCGGCAGGCAGGTCAATACGGGCATTAAAGGCTTCTGGACGAGGATTGACCATAACCCCGGGATTGTCATTAATGCTGACCACCAGCATGGAGCCTTTGGCAGGCAGGGTTTTGCCTGGATCAGCCACCAGCGTCAGCATGGCAGCACTTGCCCCGGGGGGGATGTTAAGATCAAATTCCAGCACCGGATTGCTCCAGTCCAGCATCTGTTCCCTGTCCATACCGGTTAAGGTCCGTAAACTTTCCTGTGTGCGCCCTGATGCCGGCAATAACARCGCGCCCAGGATAAGTATGCAAACCAGGAATAAACGTGCCATGTTGAAACACCTTGCCTCTATAAATCCACTCTAGGGAGGTGTAGGAGCAAGAATGCCGCCATTTTCACGAGAAGTTTCTGGCACAAATGAGACCTGAGCCGCAGTTAAGATCACAAATCTGGGCCGAGGCCCTGATCCGGCGCGCCCGCCTTGGCGGGGCCTTTGCCTATTTGCGCCATCATGGCGATGATGATGCCGGYGTGGTGTTGATCAAAATCGCCATGATGGATGGCACCGCCATGATCTGGGCACCGGAACGYGATGAAAATTACAATCGGGTGTGGGTTACACAATCTGAAAGGCCGCAAAGCGAAGCCGATGCCGATGCCTGGATAGAGCGCGCCCAGCAAAGAGATCCCGATTTATGGGTGGTGGAAATTGAAGACCCCAAAGCGCGGCATTTTCTTCTTCCCGATGAGATTGGGTCGTCTTAATCTGTATACTTGACCCACAGAGCAGAACATGGCGCTGTATACAAATGTTGTTTTTGTTTAATGACCGGGTGTTTGAAATTGGACGGCCGAATGAAATCATTCAGTCTGATACATTCCCGTTATCATCAAAAAACTTTGAATCCTTGCGCAAACGCGATGTGCTGAATCTGGTTCGCGAGGAGCTGTTTGCCGATCAGCTATTGGTCCATAATGCGCCAGTGCGAGCCAGCCAGTTAGCCACCATTATTGCGGCCAAAACCAATGCCAATGCCATACTGGCAGGGCCGCCCGCTGGCGGAGCTCCAAACCCGGCGCATATTGCGGTCCTGCTGGCTGAGGTTTCCATGCTGGCCATGTCCAGCCTGCATATGCAACAAAAAAACGGAACTCTCACTACATCAGGGGTGGAAGAAGCGGTCTGGTCATCCTTGCGTTGAGCCACAAGGTTGCGGTTTGCGCCGTGCCGGGCTAAGCGGTGCCATCACTATAGAGCCAGTATTATGACCAACCTTCCCTATGCCAGCGAGGCCGCCCGGCGGCGCACCTTTGCCATCATCTCTCATCCTGATGCCGGTAAAACTACATTGACGGAACATGTGCTGCAAGCCGCCGGGGCCATTCATCTGGCCGGGCAGGTGCGGGCGCGCGGCGAGAACCGCCGCACCTCGTCAGACTGGATGCGGATCGAGCGCGAACGGGGCATTTCGGTATCTTCTTCGGTGATGACCTTTGAATATCGCGATCTGGTGTTCAACCTGCTCGACACCCCAGGCCACGAAGACTTTTCTGAAGACACCTATCGCACCCTGACCGCCGCCGACAGCGCCGTAATGGTGCTGGATGCAGCCAAGGGGATCGAGCCGCAAACCCTGAAATTATTTGAAGTATGCCGTCTGCGCGATATTCCCATTCTGACTTTCATCAATAAAATGGACCGCGAGGCGCTGGACCCGCTGGAACTGCTGGACGAGATCAGCGACAAGCTGGCGCTGGATGTCTCGCCCATGCAATGGCCCGCCGGGTCTGGTAATCGTTTTCGCGGCGTGCAGGATCTGCACGATAATCTGTTCCTGCCCTTTGAAAAAAAGACCGGTGCCGAAGCCTCGCGCCGGATCAATCTGGATGATCCGCAAATGGACGGATTTTTGCCCGATGATCAGCGCGAAGAGCTGAGCGAAGCGGCGGAACTGGCCTTTGAGGCTTACCCGACCTTTAACCGTCAGTCCTATCTGGAGGGGCATCTGACCCCGGTTTATTTTGGCTCGGCCTTGCGCCATTTTGGCGTGATCGAACTCTTGAATGCTCTGGCCGAACTTGCCCCCGGCCCGCGCCCAACCAAAGCGCAAATCAACGGACAGGACGCCGTCACCCAGCCAGGCGATGGGCAAACCTGCGGCTTTGTGTTCAAAGTACAGGCCAATATGGACCCCAATCACCGCGACCGGGTGGCCTTTACCCGGCTGGCATCGGGCAAGTTCAAGCGCGGCATGAAGTTAAAAACCACTGCCGGAAAAGTGATGAGCATCAATGCGCCAATTATGTTTTTTGCCCAGGATCGCGGAATTGCCGAAGAGGCCTGGGCCGGGGACGTCATTGGCATTCCCAATCATGGTACCTTGCGCGTGGGCGACAGTTTAAGCGAAACCGGAAAAGTGCAGTTTGCCGGCATTCCCAATTTTGCGCCGGAGCTATTGCGCCGCGCCCGGCCCAAAGACCCGATGAAGGCCAAACATTTGCGCAAGGCGCTGGAAAGCCTGGCCGAAGAGGGCGTCACCCAGCTATTCAAACCCCTTATCGGGGCCGATATGATTTTGGGGGCCGTGGGACAATTGCAGATCGAGGTCACCGCTGAGCGCATCGCCGAAGAATACAAGCTGGATGTACTATTTGAGGCCTCCCCCTATGCCGTGGCCCGCTGGATCCGGGCGCAAAGCCGCACAGATCTGGAAAACTTTATGGACAAGCACAAAATGCAAATGGCCGAAGATGTGGACGGAGATCCGGTTTTTCTGGGCAAGACCGCCTGGGATGTCGGTTATGCCCAGGAAAAATTCCCCAAGATTGAGTTTATGAATACGAAAGAGCGCTAAGATGAAGGTTCAACCCGATAAAACACTGATCGAACAGTTTAGCGAGCTTGGCACCATGGTCAGCGATGTATGGAGCACCTCGTTTTTCGGGATCAGCATCGGCAAGGTCATTTTTGCGGTGTTCCTGGTGGTGCTGGCGCTTTTGGTACGGGGCTTCTTTACTCGCCATGTGCTGCGCATTCTGGCCCGTATGGCCAGCAAGACAAAGACCGATTTTGATGACCATTTGTTTAATGCCATTGCACCGCCGTTCAAATTACTGCCGATAATCGTCGGCCTGTTTTTCGCCATTCAGGTGCTCGGCCTTTCAGGCAACGCCCAGGTTTTTGGTGCTAATGTCATGCGTTCCCTGATCGCCTATGCGATTTTCTGGGCATTGGTGCGCAGCGTCGAGCCGGTATTTCATCTGATGAGTCCGTTGGAAAGCACCCTTTCCCCGGCGATACTGGATTGGACAAAAAAGGCTGCAAAGGCACTTTTCGCCTTCATCGGCGGGGCTGCAATTCTGGAGATCTGGGGCATTCAGGTTGGCCCCATGCTGGCGGGTTTAGGCATTTTTGGCGTGGCGGTGGCGCTGGGCGCACAGGATTTGTTTAAAAACCTGATCGCCGGCATTTTGATCCTGGCCGAGCGACGCTTTAACCCTGGCGAATGGATCAAGGTCGAAGGCGTAGTCGAGGGCACTGCCGAGAAGATCAATTTTCGCTCTACCCAGATCCGCCAGTTTGACAAAAGCATTGTCCACGTCCCCAACGCCCTTCTGTCGGACAGCTCGCTAACCAATTATTCGCGCATGACCCATCGGCGTATTTACTGGAAAATTGGCCTGCTTTACGGCTCAACCACCGAACAGCTCCGCGCCGTGCAACAGGGCATTCTGGAATATATCCAGACCCATGAGGCCTTTGCGCAGCCGCCCGAGGTCAGCACCTTTGTGCATATTGACAGCTTCAATGAAAGCTCCATCGACATGATGATTTACTGCTTCACCAAAACCACTGATTGGGGAAAATGGCTGGAAATCAAGGAAGATTTTGTCTGTGCCGTCAAAGAGATTGTCGCCAAGGCCGGCAGTGATTTTGCCTTTCCCTCGCGCACGATTTATGTGGAACAGAGCGGCGAAATTGGCGGGATTGCGGGGTAGAGGGATAGCCCCCCCTACCTCGCCAATTCCTTCATGGCGTTTTCAATGCCCTCAAGGGTCAGCGCAAACATCCGGTGGCGGCCGATAATATCGGCAATCATGGAAATACTTGCCGTATAGTCCCAGTATTTTTCCGGTGTCGGGTTTAGCCAGATCACGTCGGTATAGGTCTCGACCACGCGTTGCAGCCACAACGCCCCGGCTTCTTCATTCCAGTGCTCGACCGAACCGCCGGGCACCRTCACCTCGTAAGGGCTCATGCTCGCATCGCCGACGAACACAATCTTGGTATCTGATGGCAGCGTATGCAGGACATCCCAGGTGGGGACCACTTCGGAGCGGCGGCGGATATTATCTTTCCACACCGCCTCATAAAGACAATTATGAAAGTAATAATGATCGAGGCGTTTAAACTCAGTCCGTGCCGCACTGAACAGCTCTTCGCACTTGTCGATGAACGGGTCCATCGAACCGCCAACATCCAGAAATAGTGCCACTTTGACCGTATTGCGCCGCTCGGGCCGCATCAGAATATCCAGCCAACCCTGTTTGGCCGTCGCATCAATGGTGCCTTGCAGRTCCAGTTCTTCCTCGGCGCTRTCGCGGGCRAATTTGCGCAGRCGGCGCAAGGCCAGTTTRATATTGCGGGTGCCMARTTCGCGATCCCCGGCCAGATTTTTAAACTCGCGCTTGTCCCATACTTTGACGGCMCGGCCATGKCKGCCYTCYTTTTGGCCAATGCGYACCCCTTCGGGRTTATAGCCATGGGCACCAAAGGGCGAGGTGCCGGCGGTGCCGATCCAYTTRYTGCCGCCYTSRTGGCGYTCKTCYTGYTCTTTYARGCGCTCGGCCAGGGTYTCCATCAGCTTGTCCCAGCCGCCCAGYGCCTCGATCTCGCGYTTTTCTTCYTCCGAGAGGTATTTYTCGGCCAGTTTGCGCAGCCATTCTTCGGGAATKTCCGCCTCGCYSACCAGATCAYKGGTGCKYTCCACGCCTTTGAAAACGGTACCAAACACCCGGTCAAACTTGTCCAGATCGCGCTCGTCTTTCACCAGTGCCGAGCGAGACAAATAGTAAAAATCCTCAACCCGGTTGGGGATCACCTTTTTATCCAACGCCTCAATCAGCGTCAGGTATTCGCGCAAGCTCACCGGCACTTTGGCGGAACGCAATTCTGCAAAAAATCTCGTAAACATGGGAACAGGATAACAACGGATGATGCCAGGCACCAGAGCCGGGCGTGCTAAACCGCCCAGTATTGACAACAGCGTTGATGATGTACGCCAATTGGCAACGGGCATTACGGACGCTTTCTACGTCAATGTAATGCCCCCATAAAACCAGTGGCGAATGATCCGCAATCGCGTTACACTGGATCAACCTTTTATGGAGTCTGTCATGACCGAAGCCGCTAAATCACATAAACCCAAACGCCGCCGTAGCCTTTATACAGCCCTTGGCATTACCACCGTGCTGGGCTTTGCCGGCATGGGGTATCTGGCGCTGATGGGCGGGGCCGTGGCCGCCGATGGCTCGGCCTATGATTATAATTTCACTTCGATCGACGGGGCGCCTTTGCCGCTGGAACAATATCGCGGCAAGACCGTTTTGTTGGTCAACACCGCGTCCGAATGCGGCTTTACCCCCCAATATGAAGGCTTGCAGGCCTTGTGGGAGGAATATCGCGACCAGGGTCTGGTAGTGCTGGGCGCGCCCAGCAATGATTTTGGCGGTCAGGAACCGGGCGATGAAAAAGAGATCAAGAAATTCTGCGAAGTGAATTTTAACGTCAATTTCCCCCTGACCAGCAAAATCGTCACCAAGGGCGACGAGGCCCATCCGTTTTATAAATGGGCACGCCATGAAATCGGCTCCGGCCCGAAATGGAATTTCCATAAATACCTGATCGACCCGGATGGTAATCTGGTAGGTTCCTACCCGTCCATCGTCAAACCGATGTCGAAAAAACTGCGCAAGGCCGTTGAAAAGAACTTACCCAAAACGGTTGAGGGTTAATTCTACGCTATTCTGATGAAAATCAGAATCCAGTAACCGTCACAACTGGGCCCCGGTTTTCATCGGGGTGACGACGGATTTTATTTTTTACTTTCCCGCCCCGTTTTCCAGCGAGGCGCGTAATTCGTCGATCAGGCGGAAAAACGTCTCGCGCACATCAGCCGAATACGGATTTTCCCGTTCAATGGCGCGAAACAGCTCGTCCGAATCGCCGCGCACCAATTGCATGGCATTGACCAGATAATCAAAGCTGAGCGTGGTCTGGCGGCGGGGCAATGGCTCCATCTCGTCCAGCACCTTGGCGATCAAATGGGTCAGGCCCTGCACCATGGCCATATCCTTGTCATGGCGATCCGCATCACTGAGAAACGCATCCAGATGCAAGGTTTCGCGCAAAAACGAGATAATGCGCTCCACCCGTTTTGGGCCAGCGCCGCGCACCGGGCATATGGAAACCTTCAGACCCTTAAGCCCGGTTTTGGCGCTTTGCGGGCCAAACAAAGGATGCGTGCCAATAATGCGCACATGCGTCGGCAAAGCCGCCGCCATGGCGCGCGCCGGGCCAAGCTTGACCGAGGCCACATCAAACACCGTTGCCCCGGCTTGCACATAGGGCGCAATGGCGCTGGCCACCGGGCCGATCTGCAAGACCGGCACAGCCAGTACCACCCGGCGGGCGCGGGCGCATTGTTCGAGATCGCCCAGTTTTATGCCTTCCTTGCGGGCAAAGGCCTGGGCCTGGGGCGAGGGATCATAGGCGGTAAGGTCAAAGTACGGGCGCATTTGCGTTGCCAGCAATTGCCCAAAGGCCCCAAGGCCGATTACCCCCATGCTTTGCACGTTTACTCTCCGTCCGGGGTGCTTACGGGTTTTGGCAAAACCTCACCAAAACCCGCTCCCGGTCTAATCGGTTTCATGCATCCATTTTTTGATGATGGGTGAGATCACAAACATGAACACCGCCACCCCAATCGCCACATAGGCAACATTGGTATAAACGCTGACATAGGTCGCCTTGGCGGCGGCAGCATTGACGATCTTGCCACCAATGGTCTCCGCGCCCGTAGAACTGGCGATGACACCGGCCAACGAGTTGGAAAGACCGCTATAGAGAAACCAGGTCCCCATTACCAATCCGCCGGCAATCGGCGGCGCCAGTTTGGTCATGGCCGAAAGGCCAACCGGGGAAAGCAGCAATTCGCCCATAGTGTGAATCCAGTAGACCAGGAAAATAAAGATCACCGGGGTCAATGCGCTGGCTCCGGTGGTTTTCATCCCGGCAACCAGGGCCAGAAAGCCCAGCCCCACAAACAAAACGCCAAAGGAGAATTTGACTGGCGTTGAAGGCTCGATCCTGCGTTTGGCCATCCAGACCCACATCCAGGCAAAGATTGGCGCGAAGATGAAAATAAATCCGGAGTTTAGGGACTGGAACACCGGTGCCGGTACCGACCATCCCAATAAGCTGCGATCGACCAGACGATCAGTAAACAGATTAAGGGACGAGCCCGCCTGTTCAAACAGGGACCAGAATGGAATTTGCGCCAGTGCAAAATAGATTGCCGCCCACATGCGGGTACGCTCTTTGCCCTTTAGCCTGGTAAAGCTGTAGCCAATGAGAAAAACAAACATGATGACACCGGTAGCCGCCATCAGCTTGGCCGCCGGTTCGGGGTTCATGATCAACGTAATGGCCACCGCCATAATCAGCAAGGCCGAGGAATAACAAGCCCATTCAACATTGATCGGGCCAAAGACTTTTTGTTTAAGTTTTTCAGGATTAGGCGGCTCTGCACGTCCTTCCAGCCAGGGCTGGAACTTCAAAAACGTCAAAAGGCCGAACAACATGCCAATACCGGCAAGGCCAAATCCATATTGCCATCCATATACAATGCCCAGCGTGCCTGCAGTCACTGAGGCCAGAAAAGCCCCCAGATTAATGCCCATATAAAAAATGGTAAAACCGGAATCGCGGCGCGGATCGCCAAGTTCGTACATCTCGCCAACAATGGTGGAGATATTTGCCTTCAAAAACCCGACCCCGGCAATAATCAAGGCCAGCGACAGATACAAAATACCCACATAAAGCGGCTCGCGGGTTTTTTTAGTCTGATAGGAGTTCGTGGCAATTTCAGCTGGCAAACCTACCGCCTCGGGGCTGGCCACCAACATCATCGAGGCATCAGCACTAAACGAAATTTCGGATTGTCCGATTGCAGATTTAACAATGGAAATGGCATCCCCGCCCCGACCGATCAGGGTCAACTGATATTCCTGACCATCAACCATCATGGTCTCTTTTGAGCCAGAGCCTTCGAACGCCATGCCGAAATGCCCCATGACCAGCAATATGGCCCCAAAGGTAACTGCCTTTCGCTGTCCCAGATACTTATCGGCCAGCGAGCCGCCAAAAATGGCCATCACATAAACGAGGGAAACATAAGCCCCATAGATCAGCGCCGAGCGCTCATCAGAAAACAGAAAATGCTGGGTCAGGTAAATGATCAGCAGGCCGCGCATGCCGTAATAGGAAAAGCGCTCCCACATTTCGGTCATGAACAAAATGGCCAACCCGCGCGGATGGCCAAAAAACGATGTGTCATGTAAGCCGGTGTTTGCAACCTGCGCTTTGTCTGCTGCCACGATGATACTCCCCAATTTATTTGTCGCGTTCTATTAGATTCGCGTTGGCGCGCACCAAAGCACGGCGGGGTGGCGTACTCAAGTACTGATGGGGAATTCTCGTTTGGGTATCAGGGCCTCATCCGCATTCATCCTTCGAGGCTTCGCCCATAAAAGGGCTACGCTCCTCAGGATGAGGGGACCATGACAGCATCCGTGTCATTACCCGGCTGGTCCGGGTAATCCAGTTTCGCGTTTAAGCCGCACTGGATTGCCGGGACAGGCCCGGCAATGACAGGTGTGGGGGTACGCCCCGACTCGAAGGTCGGGGCCCCATTCATTAATGGCAATCAACCCATGCCGGGCATGGTAAAGACGTTCAATTTATTGCCGTCCACATCGCGAAAATAACCGGCATAAAAACCGCCTTCACCGCGCGGCCCTGGCTTGCCTTCACAAATTGCCCCCAGAGAAATGGCCTTGGCATAGACCTTGTCCACCAGATCGGTGGAATTGGCGGCCAAGGCCACCATGACCCCGTTGCCTACACAGGCCTCTTTGCCGTCAAACGGCTTGGTGATGGAAACCGCCGCACCATCTTTGCCAGAGCTCCAGGCAATGAAAGTATCTTCTTCCATCATGCGTTTACCACCAAGTTCCGCCAGCAGTTCATCATAAAACGATGCCGCCTTGTCAAAATCATTGGTGCCCAGGGTGACGTATCCGATCATGGGATTCTCCATTATTTATAATCAGCAATGTTTCTATTATGTTCTTTTGCGATATGCAAGGCAATTGACCAAAATTGCATGGCTACCCAACACTTAAGGGGTCAATACGCCCCGGCGGTGAAAATCATATCCAGATTGCCTTCCCATTCGCCATGGTAACAGGCGATCAGCTCTTCGGCGGGGGTAATGCCAGAGCGGGCAATGTCTTCCATGCCGCGTAAAAACAGGCTTTCATTTTCGCCGTAATGATTACACCGCGCACGACGTTGCAAACCGTTATGAGAAATTCCCAGCACGGTTTTCGCTATGGCCTGCATGCTGGTTTGTCGAAACGGCGCATTCAGGCCCAGCGTTGGCGCGGTGCGGCGCAAGCCTTCGCGCTCGTACATATTCCAGTCCCTGACCAGTTCCCAGGCTTCATCCAGCGCCTGGTCATCGTAAAAAATCCCCGTCCAGAAGGCCGAGAGCGCGCACAGGCGTGACCATGGCCCGCCATCGGCACCGCGCATTTCCAGAAAGGTTTTCAGACGCACTTCGGGAAAGAGGGTGGAGATATGATCTTCCCAATCCTTCAGACTGGGTTTCTCGCCGGGCAAAATGTCCAGCTTGCCCGCCATAAAGTCGCGAAAGCTCTTGCCCGATGCGTCCAGATAATGCCCATCGCGTTTGACGAAATACATTGGCGCATCCAGAGCATAATCCACATATTGTTCAAAGCCGAAGCCGTCTTCAAAGACAAACGGCAACATGCCAGTACGGTCCGGGTCGGTATCGCCCCAGATATAGCTGCGATAGGACAAGAACCCGTTCGGTCGCCCATCGGCAAACGGCGAATTGGCAAATAGCGCCGTGGCCACAGGTTGCAGAGCCAATGAGGTGCGAAACTTTTTCACCATGTCTGCCTCGGAGGCAAAGTCGAGATTGACCTGCACCGTGCAGGACCGGAACATCATCTGGCGTCCCAGCCGCCCGACTTTGGGCATATAATCGCGCATAATCTTATAGCGCGGCTTGGGCATGATCGGCGTATTTTCCAGGCTGGTGATCGGCGAAAACCCCACCCCTAAAAAGCCTGCGCCCATTTCATCGGCAACTTGTTTAACCTCTTTAAGGTGCGCATTCACCTCGGAACAGGTTTCGTGAATGTCTTTCAATGGCACACCGGACAGCTCGAACTGTCCACCCGGCTCCAGCGTGATTGTGGCCCCTTCGCGCGAAAGGCCGATCATAAACCCTTCCTCGATCATGGGGGCCCAGCTAAAACGTTGCAGGCCTTCCAGCATTTTCAAAATACTCGGCCCATCGCCATCATAAGGCAGCGGGCTATGGTTGCCCAAGGCAAAGCCAAACTTTTCATGTTCGGTACCAATGCGCCAGTCCTCGGGGGGTTTGCATCCCGAGGCCAGATAATCCACCAACGCCGATTTGTCCTCAACCGGCGCGTTTTTATCCATGGCAGACATACAGCCTCTCCTTCAGCCCGAAGACCATGATTTAGGAACGTCCCTTCCCAAGGGCAAGTCACAAACTGGAGAAGTGCAGCAATAACCTTGATTATTTTAGTGCTATCCAGTCGCCGCCCACGGCCTGCCACAGGCTCAGCGCCGCCACTGCCGCCGTATCGGCGCGCAATATGCGCGGACCCAGGGTGACCGGGCGCACAAAGGCACAGGCGCGCAAACTGGCCCGTTCCTCGGGAGTAAAGCCCCCCTCCGGGCCGATCAGGATGGCTGCTTTTTGGCCAGGTGGGTCCCTCTGAAGACTTTCCAGCATGGGCAGCGCCCGGCCATGTTCGCCGCCCCAGGGCTGGTCCGCATCCTCGCCGGCTTCATCACAAAAAATCAATACCCGCTCCGCATCCCAGTTTTGTAAGACTTCCTTTAAAGGAGCTGAAGCAAGGATTTTTGGCAGGTCCAGCCGTTCGGTCTGCTCGGCCGCCTCTCGGACAATCAGGGCCAGGCGTTCATCGCGCAACGGCTTGGCAATGGTGCGCCGGGTCTGCACGCTTTGCAGGGTGCGTACGCCCAGTTCGGTGGCTTTTTCCACAATGAATTCGCTACGTGACTTTTTCACCGGCGCGAACAACAAGGTCAGGTCTGGCACCATGGCAAAGGCCCGGCTTTGTGTCTCGGTACGCACCTGCACGGCTTTGCGCCCAACTTGCGTCAGGCGCGCCAGCCATTCCCCGCTCTGCCCGTCAAACAGGCGCAGGGGATCGCCCACACGGCGGCGCATGACATTGACCACATAGTGCGAGGCCTCGCGATCCAGTTTGATTTCCTGATCCTCGGCAAGAGGCTGGTCAATAAAAAGTCTTGGTGGGGATTTCATGGCGCAAATGCACCCCAAGGCGCATCAAAGGTCAAGTCCGGCTTGACGCGCGGCGCACAATTGTATGCAACAGGGCATGGAAGACGATCATCAGAGCATTGCAGATGCCATCCCCCGGGGCTGGGTGGATACCCGCGCACCGCATCAATGGCGGCCGTTTTTGCGCCTCGCCCGTTATGACCGGCCGATCGGTTTCTGGCTGTTGGCCATTCCGTGCTGGATCGGCATGGCGCTGGCGCATCTGGGCCAAGCCTGGACCCTCCATGAGGGCGTGCTGGCACTGGCCTTCTGGGTTGGTGCGCTGGCTATGCGCGGGGCGGGCTGCACCTATAATGATATTGTCGATCGCGATCTGGACGCCCAGGTCAGCCGCACCGCCAGGCGACCCATAGCCTCAGGCGCGGTTAGCGTCAAAACAGCCTGGGCGTTTTTATTGCTGCAATGTCTGGTCGGTCTGGGGGTGTTGATCATATTGCCCACTACGGCGCGCCTCGTGGCGCTGGCCGCCATCCCGCTAATCCTCGGCTATCCCTATATGAAGCGCATCACGTACTGGCCCCAGGCCTGGCTGGGTCTGACCTTTAACTGGGGGGTGCTGGTGGGCTATGTGGCCATTGAAGGCACCATCACCACACCGTTATTGCTGGCTTATGCAGGCCTGTTTTTCTGGACGCTGGGCTATGACACCATTTACGCCCATCAGGACAAGGAGGACGACGCCCTGATCGGGGTTAAATCCACCGCGCGCCTGTTCGGGCGGCACACCAAAAACGCGCTTTTTGTTATTTATGCCGCCGCGCTGATCCTCCTGGCCTTAGCCGGAATTGCGCAAACCAGCCTTCTGGAAACGGCAGATCAGGCGATCATAGTAGGCAGCTGGCTGCCGACGCTCCTGTTTGCGTTTTTTCTGGCCGAGCAAATCACCAGAACCAATTTTAATGACGCCAATGCCTGTTTGCGYGCYTTCAAGCAAAACAAAACCGCCGGGCTGGTTTATGTGATCACGCTGGCATTATCGCCGGCGCTATTGGCATGGTTGGAAAGAATTGTAGATGCACCATAAAGACGCCCATACGCACTTACGCACCGACCCGGTGATGGGSGCCCTGATTGCCCGTCATGGCCCCTGCCCGCTAAAACACAACCCCGAGGTCAGCCCCTATCACGCGCTGGTTCGCACCATTGTTTTCCAGCAAATTTCCGGGGCGGCGGCCAGCGCCATTATGAAGCGATTTTTGGCCCTGTTTGACGCAGACTTCCCCCCGCAAAAAGACTTGGCCAACACCGATTGGGAAATATTGCGCRCCGCCGGGTTATCCCGCAACAAGGCGCTGGCGGTCATTGATGTGGCGGCAAAATCGCTGGATGGTACCATCCCGGCACAAGGCACGCTGGCGGCGCTTGGCGATGAAGAGGTGATCAGCCGCCTGATCAGCGTGCGTGGCATAGGCAAATGGACCGCCGAAATGTTTCTGATGTCCACCCTTGGGCGGCCAGACATTTTGCCGCTGAATGATGTGGGCCTGCTAAACGGTGCCAAAATCGCCTATGACCTTGAGACGCGCCCCGATGGTGCCGCCTTTGCCAAACTGGGTGAGAAATGGCGGCCCTGGCGTTCGGTAGCGTGCTGGTATTTATGGCAGGCCGCCGACACCAAACTGGCTTAATCATTATGTAACAACGCCCGGGCGGCGGCGCGGGCCTCGTCTGAAACATCGGCCCCGGCCAGCATGCGGGCGATTTCTTCAGTGCGTTCATCCTCGCTCAGCACCCGAAGGCGGGTCAGGGTTGCCTTGTTTTTTTCATATTTTTCTACGCGAATATGGGTATTGGCGCGCGCCGCCACTTGCGGGCTGTGGGTCACCATCAATACCTGCGCGCCCTTTGACAGATCAGCCAGACGCCGCCCCACCGCATCGGCTACCGCGCCGCCAACGCCCTGATCGATCTCGTCAAAAATCATCGCCGCCGGGCCATCCTTGCTGGCCAGACTGGCCTTTAGCGCCAATGAAAAGCGCGATAATTCGCCCCCGGACGCAATGGCCCCCAACGGCCCAAAGGGGGTGCCCGGATTGGTGCTGACCTCGAAATGGATCTGGTCACACCCGCCAGGGCCACAGCGCTCAGGCGTTAGCATGGTCTGGCGAACCGCAAAGCGGGCCTTTTCCATTTTCAGGGGCGCCAGCTCGCGTGCCAACGCCTGTTCCAGACGCTTGCCCGCTTTGGCCCGCTTTCCGGCCAGTACCTTGGCCGCCGTGTCATAACGCGCCTTGGCCGTCTCCAGCGCCGCGCGGGCGGTTTGTTCTTCCTCGGCCAGATTTTCCACGCTTTGCAATTGGGCGGTCAACTGCGTGCGCAAATCGGCAAGGTCATCCACATTAACCCCGTGTTTGCGCGCCGCCGCGCGCAGGGCAAATAATCGCTCCTCGGCGCGTTCCATCCGGTCCGGCTCTACATTAAGGGCCTGCCCCGCATCATCCAGTGCCGAGGCCGCCTCGCCCATTTCAATCAAGGCCCGTTCCAGCGCACTGGCGCTACGCTCCAGAGGCAGTTTTACCGCCTCAGACTGATCGCCGCCCTGCAAGCCGGATATCGCCTGTTCCAGCGACCCCAATGCCGAAGACAATCGCGCCTCCAACCCGCTGCCATCCTGTAAAATGGCATTGGCGCTTTCCACCTTTTCCGCCAGTTTGTGGGCCTGCATCAAAAACGCACGCTCATCGGCCAGTGCCTCTTCTTCGCCTTCAACCGGGTCCAGCCGGTTTAGCTCTTCCAGCGAGGCGCGCACAAATTCGCTTTCCGCCTCACCGTTTTCCCGGCGAGCAACCACCTCTTCCAAATGCTCACGGGCATCCTGAAAGGTGCGCCACAACGTACCAAGGGCCGAGACCTCGTCATGCAAATTGGCCGTTTCATCCAGCAAAGGACGGTGCGTAGCCGCGTTTAGCAGGCCTTGTCCGTCGTGCTGGCCATGAATTTCCAGCACCCGYGAGCCTACACCCTGTAACAGACGTGCGGAAACCGGCTGGTCATTGATAAAGGCGCGGCTGCGGCCATCGGCCCCCAGCGTGCGACGCAAAACCAGATCCTCGGCATCATCCCAATCCACCCCTGCCTCATCCAGAACCATAAAAGCGGGATGATTATGGGGCAGTGAAAATACCGCCACCACGCTGGCCTGGTCTGTACCAGTGCGCACCAGCGACTTGACACCACGCATGCCAAGGGCCAGCCCAAGGGCATCCAGAATGATGGACTTTCCAGCGCCGGTTTCCCCGGTCAGAGCCGTCAGTCCCGGCGCAAAGCCGATATCCAGCCGGTCAATCAGAACCACATTGCGAATATTAAGCGCGTTCAGCATGGCCCATCAGAACAAGCGTCTCCAGGTACGGCTGATGAAAGAGCCTTTGTTTTTTTTCATGTGTTCATCGCCTTGAGCCTCGGCAACGTTGGTAACGCCGTTTTTGGAAAGCAGACGATACGTATCTTCGTACCAGTCCGTCCCAGGGTAATTATACCCCAGCACCGCAGCCACCTGCACCGCTTCGTCCATTATGCCCAAACGCACATAGGCCTCGACCAGACGGTGCAAGGCCTCTGGCGTATGGCTGGTGGTTTCATAGACGTCGATAACGTGCTGGAAACGGGCAATGGCTGCCAGATTATAACCGCGTTTCAGATACCAGCGGCCAACAGCCATATCCTTGCCAGCCAGCTGGTCATTGGTCAGATCAATTTTCAGTCGGGCATCACGGGCGTATTCGCTATTGGGAAAGCGTCGCACAACCTGGCGCAACCCTTCTAGTGCTTTTTTGGTTTCGGTCTGGTCGCGCCCTACATCCGAGATTTGCTCAAAATGACAAATCCCAATCAGGTAATAGGCATAGGGCGCACTGCGCGATCCCGGGTGCAAGGCCACAAAGCGCTGTGCCGCATTGATGGCATCTTCATATTTATTGGCCTGGTAATTGGCATAGGCCGCCATCAGCATGGACCGTCTGGCCCAGACTGAATACGGGTGCTGGCGTTCCACCTCGTCAAACAAAAGCACCGCACGAGGCCAGTCCCGCCGGCCCATGCGGTCATACCCCTCCAGATAAATTTTCTCGGCGGGGCGCTCTACATAGGCCAGTTTTTTCTTGCCCTTGCTGCCACACCCGACGGTGAAAACCAGGGAGGCAAGCAGCAATGCAGTCAGTATTTTTGGCATTTTATTTGGCATAATACGGTCTGATTTTATGGATATGAAAACCCTATCTACCCCGAAGTCCTGCCCGGGTGAAGCGCTAAGCTGGAACAATCACACTTTTGCCCAGATTGAAAAGAGAAAACCCTGTATTGGCGCAGGTTGGCTGCTTTGTTTCTCCATCCTTCGCCCTTCGAGATAATTTCCTTGGCAAATTCCTCAGGCTGAGGGGGGGGTACGTTTCTCCCTTTGTGCCATTACCCGGTTTATCCGGGTAATCCAGCTCTGCGTTGAGGCCGCTCTGGATGGCCGGAAAACGCCCGGCAATGACAGGGCTAGGCTGTAATAATCAATATGTCCCAATAACGCCCCTTAAACATCCCTTTTTATCTCAGCTTTCTCCTTGGAAAATTGTGGATAAAACTGACTTGTGCCCGCCCAGTTCCTAGCCGCTATAATTGTTGAATTTGAATGCGGCTGACCGCTAAGGCATGCGCTGTAACACCATGCGCACCTGGCCTTGATTAGAATAGCATGTTGGTAAGGTGTTTCCGGGCAGGCCCAAATCCGGCATCTGGTTCATCACCGGCTCCACGGCCCGTTCCGGTGCACAAAAGGGTGAGGCCGAAAAAGCAGCAAAGGTGCCGGACATACCGCGGTGCATATAAGGCGTGGTGGCCTGATGCGATCCCCCCGGAGAACAATCCCCACCCGAGGCCAGTGTCTCGATCTTTGAGGTCATGATTGCATTGCCTTTAAGCAAGCGAGGCGAATTGCCCGAGATTACGCGAACGGTCCAGTTACCGGCAATATGCTGGGGAATTATCACCTTGAAAGAAGCCGGAAACTGCGTTGGCTGAAAGGCATAATTAATTTCTCTGCTGGTTTTTATGGTCACATCACATTCGCGCATACGGCGCTCAATGCTCCAATCCATGTTGGTTTGCGCCGTGCCGCTGACTAGGCCCAAAGTGCCCGTAACATCATGTACGCCCGGGGCGCCGTTAATATCAATATTTTCGGCGCGAATACGGACCGTATATGCAGTGGAGCTTTGGTATGTATCTGCTGAAGGCGCGCTGCCGCTGCATCGCAGGTTCACATCCAGATCCGCAATCAGCACATAGCGGTTCTGGCATTGGTAATTGCTGGACGTCATTAAAGAGGCAAGTTCTGTCATCGCCTGTGCATTAACTTCGGATAAATTGTCCATGGAATTAATCATGGCGCTTTGCTGGTAAACCAGCGCCCCGGTTTGGGTATTCATAACCTGTATAGACCAGGGGCTTGGAGTTGCCATGGTGGGATCAAACGCCACGGTCGCCATAAATTTGGAAAACACCATTTGGCCAGCACTGGCCAGCGTACTGATATCAAAGGCCGCCGGGTTCTGGCATATCTCTGCTTCCAGCTCGGCTATGCCGGACCTTTCCACGACGGTAATGCCGCCATGGCTTGTCATGCTGGTGGTAGCCATTGCCGCCCCGGCACCGCCAAGAAAGGCAATGCTTGGCCCGTCTCCACAAACGCTAACCCGTACGCGCTCGGCAGCAATCGCATCATCCAGCGGTCCGGCAAGGGCCATTGGCGAGATCAACAGAACACATAAAACACAAATAAAACGAACACAGGTCATGACGGTACGCCCCCCGGATGCTCTGCAAACTACCTCTAATACGTTGTATTCATTGTGCAATTAAATAGCACATCTACTGTCTGCCGATAATTTGCTCCAGCAAAAGAATAGAGCTTTCTCGTCTCAAGTCAAAGCGTTGTCTTATCAGGTGACTCAGTAAACGTCTTCCAGCGCCACGCGTCCGGATCATCCATCAGGGTTCTGATCAGGGTATTATTCAGGGAGTGCCCGGCGCAATCTGAGATAAAATGCCCAAGCACCGGCGCCCCGGCCAAGGCTAAATCGCCAAGAATATCCAGTATTTTATGGCGAACAAATTCATCATAAAATCTCAGGTTATCCGGGTTTTGTATGGTCATGCCGTCGACCAGAATGCAATTGTCCAGCGAACCGCCAAGGGCCAGACCTGCTTCTTTTAAGCCTTTGATTTCGTGGGCCAGGGCAAAGGTACGGGCCGGTGCGATATCTTTTATAAACCCGGTTGCTGTAACGTCAAAGTGATAACTTTGTTCACCAATCAGGGTATCCGGATAATCAATACGGGCGCTGATTTTGGGGATTGTAGAGGGCTTTAAGCTGACCTGTCGATTGCCATCCAGACAGGTGATGGCTTTGAGCACTTCGATATAACGTCGCGGGATGTTTTGGCTCACCGGTACAGCCTCTTTAATCAAGGTAGCAAAGGCCAAGGCGCTGCCATCCATGGCCGGAATTTCCGGGCCGCTGACCTCTATAACCGCGTTATCAATGCCGCAGGCCGCAAGAGCGGCTAACAGATGTTCGGTAGTGGCCAGAGTGACCCCGTCTACGTTGCCTATGCTGGTCCCGCGCCGGGTTTGGCAGACCGCACGCGGATGCAGAGCGATGCTGGCCGACCTGTGTGGACCATCCTTGCGCATAAAAACCAGCCCGGCGTCCGCCGGTGCCGGGCCAAGGCTGAGCCGGACCTCAATGCCCGTATGCAGGCCTATCCCTTCGCAGGGTACCGTCTTGCCAAGGGTGTGCTGCCATCGGGGAGGGGCAGAAAATGGAAATGGATCATGCACGGTCGTTTGGCCTGTCTATGCCGATATGGGCAGGCACACTAAGGCGAGGGCGCGGGCAAGGGCAAGAAATATTGCGTTTCAGATTATGACGAGAAAGGTCGCTTTAATTGGCCTGACGGCGCAAAAAAGCAGGAATTTCAAGTTCTTCGTCGATATGGCCGCCAAAAAGATCGGCGGTCGGGACTTCCTCTTTGCGCGCCTGAGGTTCGCGGCGTGGCTCGCTGTGATGGTTCATTTTTGGCAGCTCATCAGCAATAAAGGCAGGCGGCGGGCCGGAGGGTTTGCGGCGCAGGCCCAAAAACCCAAGGCCAAACCGGCTTTGACGCGGTTGCTCTTCCTGAATCTCTTCGGGCGCTCTTTCGGCAACAAAAGGTCTTTCTTCTTCTGGTGCTGGCTGACTCTGCATGACGGCTTGTTCTTCAGCCATAGGCAGCGGGGCCTGCTCCTCCACCTCCTGAGATGATACAGGTGCTTCTTCTCTGGCATAGACCTGTGGTTCAGGGGCCAATGGTGGCTCGGGGGCCACGGGCGGCGTATGCGCCAGTGTATGAGTTGGGCGCGATGTGGCCAAGGGGGCCGATACGGTTTTGCGCGGTGCTTTTTGGCTCTGGTTCATATCAATGCCAGTGGCCACCACGGATACCCGCATCACGCCGTTCAGACTGTCGTCAAAGGTGGCCCCCACAATAATGTTGGCACCCTCGTCCACTTCGGCACGGATCAGTTCAGCGGCTTCATCTACCTCATGCAGGGTTAAATCGGCCCCGCCGGTAATATTGATTAACACGCCCTGAGCTCCGCGAATGGCCACATCATCCAGCAATGGATTGGCAATGGCTGCCCGTGCGGCCTCGACCGCGCGATCTTCGCCGCCAGCCTCGCCAGTACCCATCAGTGCCTTGCCCATTTCGTTCATTACAGTGCGCACATCGGCAAAATCAAGATTGATCAAGCCCGGCTGCACCATCAGACTGGTCAGACCACGCACGCCCGAATGCAAGACCTCATCAGCCATGGAAAAGGCATCCGTCACGGTGGTTTTGTCATTGGTAATGCGAAATAAATTCTGGTTGGGAATAATGATCAGGGTATCGACCGCACTTTGCAAATCTTCAATGCCCTGTTCGGCAATGCGCATGCGCCGGTCGCCTTCAAAACGAAATGGCTTGGTGACCACCCCAACGGTCAGAATACCGCGCTCGCGGGCCATGCGCGCAATGACTGGCGCCGCGCCAGTGCCCGTGCCGCCGCCCATGCCGGCGGTGATAAATACCATATGCGCGCCTTCGACCTGCGCACAAATTTCGTCCATAGAATCTTCGGCAGACTGCGCGCCTTTTTCCGGRTCCGCCCCTGCCCCCAGTCCGCCGGTAATGCCCGCGCCCATCTGGATGGTGCATTCGGCCTTGGAAAAATGCAACGCCTGAGCATCGGTATTGGCGACCACAAAYTCAACGCCTTGCAGGTCGGCCTCGATCATATTGTTGACGGCATTGCCACCGGCACCCCCAACTCCGAAGACGACAATGCGTGGTTTTAGTTCCAGAACTTTGGGTGCAGTCAGCGAAATACCCATGATGGCAGGCCCCTAAATATAAAAATCAATGTGCGGCCCTGTTTTGACTCAATACCCTTTAACGCCCAGTTAAGCTTAAAAAAGGATTGATCATTATCAAACCGATTTACCTAATGAAAATCAGTCTCGCCCCCAGGTTCATAAACCTGATAGAATTGTGGGGTTAAATGCAGCCATTGGACTGATTCGGCGGTATATACCTTCGTAAACAGCCCGGCTCCAAGAGTTAAAAAACGAGGAATATCATGTCCAAATCGGTAAAATCACACGGCGTAAACCTGACGCTGATTATCCCTTTAATTCTGGCTGGCTATGGCAGCGCACTGTCGCCCGCTATGGCGCAAAACAATTCCTATTATAATGACGCGCCCCGCAAGCACGCCTGTGCAAACCATAAAAAGAAAAAGAAAAACAAAATATTAGGCGCTTTGGGCGGAGCGGCCATCGGAGGTTTTGTCGGCCGTAAAATTGATGGTGGCCGCCACCGAGAAACCGGTACCATTCTGGGGGCTGTAGGCGGCGCGATTGCCGGACAGGCCATTGCCGGTAAAATGTCATCCTGTGATCGCTACCTGCAGGATGAAGCTGCGGTGCGCGCCATAGAGAGCGGCCATGCGCAAAACTGGTCCAATAATGACAGCGGTTATGGCGGATCCACCGAACGGGCACAATCCTTTGTGGATGGCCAGGGTCGTCAGTGCAATACTATCACCACGAAAACGGCAGACCAGAATAGTAATTACGATCCGGAAACCATCATCTTGTGCAAAAATTCGAACGGCACCTGGGACCGGATGTAAGCGTAAATATCGCCTTGGCTTAGAAATTATCTCTAATCCAGCCCCATAGCTGTTTAACCGGGTTTTCCTGTTGGCCAGGATGGTGCCTGCGTCCACCCTTGGCCAGATCCGGGGCACCAATAATGGCCTCACGAGGACCAGAAATTACATGATGCAAGGTACCGGCGGTAGCGGCAAAGCCCGCCCCGTTTACCGCATCGCCAAGCCCGGATAGACGCAGCGGCCGACCCAGCCGGACTTGTTTGTTCAGGATACGCGCCGCCAGTTCACGCACCCCGTCCAGCTGGCTGGCCCCGCCGACCAGCACCACCCGCTCCCCGGCATCGCGATACACGCCACCGTTTTTTAATTGCTCCCGGACCATTTCAAAAATTTCTTCCAGACGCGGACGTATCACACTGGTCAGCACCGCGCGGGGGGCCTGATCGGTACGCATGCAAGGATCATCGCACATGCCAGGGCAATCAATCATTTCAAAATCATCATCCGGACCATCCAGTACTGTGCCATACATGGTTTTAATGCGTTCGGCCGCAGCCATGGGGGTGGAAAGGCCACGCGCTATATCATTAGTGACATGCTGGCCGCCAAGAGGAACCGCCCCCAAATGTACCAGCCCGCCATCACAAAAGACGGCGAACGAAGTGGAGCCCGCCCCCATATCAATTACCGTTGCCCCCAAATGCATTTCATCATCCACCAACGCCGCCAGCCCGGCGGCATAGGGCGTCGCCACAATAGAGCGCAAATCCAGCCGACAACGATCCACCACCAGCGCCAGATTGCGTAAAGGATTGCGATCAACACTGACCACGCACAGCTCTACCCCCAAACGAGAGGCGAACATGCCGCGTGGATCATGCACATCCACATTGTCATCAACACTGTAACGCTGGGGGATGGCATGGATGATCACCCGGCCCTCGTCCTGCCAGCTGGCCAGTGCGGTTTTCAGCACCCGTTTAACATCACGGTTATTAACTTCACGGCCATTTATAGCTGCCATGCCCCGCATTTTTTGGGCGCGTAAAGATGGCCCGCAATAATTAAGCGTCACCGCGTTGATGGATATCCCGGCCATGCGCTCGGCCTGTTCAATGGCCTGTCGAACGGCGGATTCGGTGGCATCCAGATCAATAATACTACCGGCGCGCAGCCCTTTTGATGACTGGTGCCCCACCCCGGCAATGCGGATCGCGGCGCTGGGCAATTCTCCCGGGCGGGCCACAAAACAGGCAATTTTCGAGGTGCCAATATCCAGAACCCCAACGGCCCCCTGACGCGAAGACAGGCCAGACGGACTGGCATTAGCAGAGGGAACCAACCCCGTGACAACATGCTTGCTCACGACAATCGCTCCGCTTCATGCTCTGAAGCTGGCGGTGGCAACACGCCTGGTCGTACATAAATCTGTCCCGGCAAACGCGCATCAATGCGCTTTAGCGGCAGCGATAACAGCTTAGCTGCCTTGGCATTATGTTCAAATATTTCCATTACCTGCGCCGGGTTTTGGGCGGGCAGCATCAGGTCCGCACCATTATCCAGACGCAGGTTCCAGCGCCGGTCCGATATCCGCACATAGGCCTGCACCCGTGCAGCCAGACGGGGATAATTTTGGATTACCTGTAAAAATTCCTGCAAGGCCTCGGCACCACCTTTGCCCACCACCAGCGGCAAGGTGGGAAAATTTCTGGCATTTGCTGAAATGAACGTCTTGCCGTTTTCACTGACCACCTGCCATTTTCCTGCCGACTGCCAGAGCGCAAAAGGCGCGCGCTCCACCACAATAACGGTCAACCGGTTGGGAAGCTGGCGCATAATGCGCGCTTCCTTGATCCATCCCAAATCTTCTATACGGCGGCGGGCCTGATTAAGGTTGACCGCAAAAACCAGCTCCCCTTCCTCAACCGCCAAAGCGCGCCGCACTGCAATTTTATCGCGGGCATTCAGCGTATCGCCAGACGGCCCGACCACTTCGATATACTCCACCTTGAACCCGGCCGCCAACAGGCGGTTGGTCATCATGGTGCGGGTGGATTGTATGGCTTCACCAAGTCCGCCAGACAGCCATAGACCCAATACCAGCACCACCGTCAACGAGCCCAACAGGCCCATAATGGTGCCCCGCACGTTCTGGCCACGTTTTACATCGCGCGCGCGCGCGTGCAGCCAGTTCGTTGCCTTGCGGGGTACGGGCCTGCGTTTGGACGCAAGTTTACGCCGACGCGCTGGCGTCGTTTTGGCCTTACTCTTCGGTTTTGCCCGCTGCGCAGCACGGGACATGGGCATTCTCCGCCATCCATTCGACGAGATCGTCAAAACCGATCCCAATATGGTTCGCCTGTTCTGGAGCAAGCGAAGTAGCAGTCATGCCCGGTTGGGTGTTAATTTCGAGTAACCTTAAGAAATTATTTTTATCATCAAAACGAAAATCTGAGCGCGTCAAACCCCGGCAATCAAGCGCCCTGTGCGCCGCCAAAGCCTGTTCCATAGCCATTTTTTCTATTTTTTTGGGAATATCCGCCGGTATCTGGTGCACCGAGCCGCCATCTGCATATTTTGCTTCATAATCATAAAACGCAGTATGGGGGCAAATTTCAGTCACCGCCAACGCGCGATCCCCCAGAACGGCCACCGTCAGTTCCCGGCCGGGTATATATTCCTCGATCAGGATTTCATCGCCGTAAGGCCAGTCATTACTGCCCAGAATGGCGGGAGGCCGACTCTCCCCTTCCCGGACAATCACCACCCCGACGCTGGAACCTTGCGCATTGGGCTTGGCCACATAAGGTAGTGGCAGAATATGAGTTTTGGCGGCCTCAAAGCGGCTGATCAGCACGCTTTTGGGGCACACAATTCCCTCGGCCTCCAGCACGGCCTTGGCGCGGTGCTTGTCCATGGCCAGCGCCGAAGCGGCCACGCCGGAATGGGTATATGGCTTGCCAAAAGTGTCCAATATGCCCTGCACCCGGCCATCCTCGCCCCATTCGCCGTGCAGCGCATTAAAGATTACATCGGGGTTGATCCGGTCCAATTGCGCAGCCAGATCGCGTCCGGCATCAATTTCACTGACCTGCCAGCCCTGACGACGCAGGGCATCGGCGCAGGCCTTGCCCGAGACCAGCGAGACCTCGCGCTCGGGGCTAAGCCCCCCCAGCAGAACGGCGATATGTCGGCTCATTGCGGCTCTCCCACCCGTTTGATTTCCCAGCGTAGTTCAATGCCAGACTGTTTGCGCACATCATCGCGAATCCCTTCGCCCAGTGCCTCAAAATCGGCAGCGCTGGCATGGCCGGTATTGATCATGAAATTGCAATGCTGTTCTGACATTTTCGCCCCGCCAATTTGTCGGCCTCGCCCCCCTACGGCGTCAATCAATTGCCAGGATTTATGGCCATTAGGATTGGCAAAGGTGGAACCGCCGGTTTTCTCCCGTATCGGCTGGCTGGATTCGCGCCGGGCGGTGATCTCGTCCATGCGCGCCTGAATTTTCGCGCGATCACCCGGCGTGCCTTCAAAGATGGCCTCGACGAATATCCAGTCCTCTGGCGCGTCTGAATGACGATAGGAAAAGCCAATGTCTCTGGCGTTTTTCACCACCCGCCGCCCCAGCCGGTCAATAGCAATGGCCTGGCGCAAACGATCTTTGGTCTCGGCACCATAACAGCCTGCATTCATACGCAGCGCCCCGCCAATGGTGCCCGGAATGCCGGCATAAAATTCCAATCCCGCCAACCCGGCTTTGGCTGCAGCCCTGGCCACGGATTTATCCAAAGTCGCCGCCCCGGCCCGGACTTGATTTCCATGAATGGAAACTTTGGCAAAGGCAGGGCCAAGGCGCACCACCACGCCGCGAACCCCGCCATCACGTACCAGCAAATTGGACGCCACCCCCATGGGGAAAACAGCAATGCCTTTGGGGCATGCTGCCAAAAACAGGGAAAGATCCGCCTCATCGGCAGGAATAAAAAGCGCTTCTGCAACGCCGCCCACCCGAAGCCAGGTATAGGGGGCCAAAGGTACATCAAAGAGCAGTTTGCCCCGGACTTCGGGCAGCCGATCTGAAATGGCCGTTACGCTCAACCCAGCGCCTCCAGCTCGGCTTGCAGATCTTTCGCCCAATAAGTTATATCGCCCGCGCCCATAAATAATATCGTGTCGCCATTGGTGGCATGTTCGCTGATTTGTTTTGCCATGGTTTCTCGTGTTATCAGTTCTGCATGGCGATGGCCGTGGGTGCGCAGGCCATCAACCAGCCCCTTCGCGTTCATCCCCTCAATGGGGGTTTCACCGGCCCTAAAGACCGGAGTCACAAACACCATGTCCGCATCATTAAAACAGGTACAAAATTCCTCAAACAAGGCGCTGAGCCGGGAATAGCGATGGGGCTGGACCACCGCCAATACCCTGCCTTTGGTAATGCTGCGCGCAGCCTTTAGAACGGCTGCGATTTCCACCGGGTGATGGCCATAATCATCAATGATGGCGGCGCCGTTCCAATTGCCAACCCCGGTAAAGCGACGCTTTACGCCGGTAAAGCCGGCCAGGGATTTACGTATACTTTGCTCGCTGGCCCCCAGCTCACGCGCCACGGTAATGGCGGCCATGGCATTTTGTACATTGTGATCCCCCGCCATGGGCAGGACCATATGATTCCAGCGCTCTTCGACCTGGTCATCCTGACTCATAAAAATGGCATCAAAAATTGCATTACTGTCTTCGGTACGAGCATTTTCAATACGCGCGCCGGCCTGTGGGGTGAAGCCATAGGTCAGCACTTTGCGGTCACGCACACGGGCGACCAAAGCCTGCACTTCGGGATGGTCCAGGCACAAAACTGCAAAGCCGTAAAACGGGATGGCCTCGACAAATTGATCAAAGGCGGCGCGCAAGGCATCAAAGCTGCCATAATGTTCCATATGTTCGGCGTCGATATTGGTTACAACTGCCACGGCACCGCGCAGTTTGAGGAAGGATCCATCGGATTCATCCGCCTCGACCACCATCCATTCGCCACCGCCAAGCTTGGCGTTCGATCCATAGGCGGAAATTACCCCGCCATTGATCACCGTGGGGTCCAGCCCGGCCCCGTCCAGCAATGCCGCCACCAGCGAGGTGGTGGTGGTCTTGCCATGGGTGCCGGCAATGGCAACCGACCATTTCAGGCGCATTAATTCGGCCAGCATTTCGGCGCGGCGCACAATGGGAATGCCAAGGGCGCGGGCGGCGTCCACCTCTGGATTGCCGCCTTTAATGGCGGTCGAGGTTACCACAGTGCCGACGCCCTGAATGTTTTCCGGCCCATGGCCAATGCGAATATCCGCACCAATTTTACGCAGGCGCTTCACATTGGCATTATCGGATATATCCGAGCCGCGCACTTTATAGCCCAGATTAATCATCACCTCGGCAATGCCGCTCATGCCAATGCCGCCAATGCCAACAAAGTGCACAATGCCAATATCAAAGGGTAGGTCTTTACGCATTGATTTTATCCCAAATCTTCAATTTTATCAGCCAGATCCTTGGCGGCCTCCGGACGAGCCAGCGCCCGCGCCGCATCGCCGCGCCTTGCCAAATCAGTCTGATCCTCAAGGCGAACCTTCATCAAGGCGGCCAACCGTTCCGGAGTGAGTTTCTCCTCGGCAATAACATCCGCTGCCCCATGCCCGGCCAGGGTTTGCGCATTGCGACTCTGGTGGTCATCCATGGCGATGGCCAGCGGGATCAGAATACTCGGCTTGCCCATGGCAGCGATCTCGGCGATGCTGGAGGCCCCGGCGCGCGCAATAACCAGATCGGCCCGGGCCAGCCGGTCGGCAACATCATCAAAAAAGGGCGCAAGCTCTGCGTTCATACCGGCCTCGGCATAGAGGGTTCTAAGGGTGTCCAATTGCTCTTCGCGGGTTTGTTGGACCACATCAAGGCGGTTTTGCAGCGATTGTGGGAGAAGTTTAACCGCCGCCGGCACGGCTTCGCCCAATATACGCGCCCCCAAAGAACCACCCAGCACCAGCAAATTTAATCGCTCTCCCGTGCTCGCGGGCGCCTTATCCATGCTGGCAAGAATACTGGCGCGCAGGGGATTGCCCGTCACCACATGGCGGTCCATGGCAGCAAAGGGCAGTTTTTCCAGCATATCAAAACCACTGGCGATCAGCACGGCGCGATTGGCAAACACCCGGTTGGTGCGCCCCAGCACACAGTTTTGTTCGTGAAGAACGATGGGGCGAAAGCTCAGCCGTGCCGCCGCCAGCGCCGGAAACGAAGGATAGCCGCCAAAGCCCGCCACCAGCGCCGGACGGGTCCTCAGGATCAACCACAGGCTTTTGACGATACCTGCCAACAGGCTGAACACGCCCATCATCAGGCGGATCGGGTTTTTACCGCTCAGGCTCGCCGCCGGGATGACATGGCGCTCTGCCTCACTAAAACCATCGCTAAGCGCCGCGCCGCGCCGGTCGGTGATCAATACAATGCGCCAGCCACGATCACGCAGAACTTCGGCAAGCGCCCGGGCCGGAAACATATGCCCCCCTGTACCGCCTGCGGCCAGTATGATGGTCTTGCTCATTCAAAGGCACCGGGTCTGCGGCGGGTAAATGCCAGCAACAGCCCTGCGGTAATAGACATTCCCAGCATTGAAGAGCCTCCATATGACAGGAATGGCAAGGTCATGCCCTCTGGCGGGGAAATATGCAAATTCACCGCAATATTAATGGCCGCCTGCAGCCCGATCATCACCGAAAGACCGGCCACGGCCAGTTGTTCGGTCTGGTCGGTCAAGCGCAGTGAGCTGGAAAACCCGCGAAACAAAATGATGGAAAAAAGGGTGATAATAAAGAGCGCCGCCAACGTGCCAAACTCCTCCACCGCCACCGAGAAAATATAATCGGTATGGGCTTCGGGCAAAATCCATTTAATCACCCCTTCGCCTGGGCCACGGCCAAATATACCACCGCCGGTAAGCGCCGCCAGCGCGCGATCGGTCTGCGAATTACCATCGCCGGACGGCTCCAGGAAATGCTGTATCCGCGCCGCAACATATGGAAAGAAAGTATAGGCGGAATAAAGCCCGGCAATGCTAAACGAGCCAAGACTGATTATCCATACCCATGACATGCCGGAGAGGAAAAATACCGCCCCAAAACTGGCCATGATTAACACGGTCTGGCCGAGATCGGGTTGTTTCATCAACAGGGAAATGGAGGCAATCAGGACAAGAAAGGCCAAAACCATACTAGGGGAACCTTTGGCTTTGGCCCGAGAAAACAACCACGCCACCGTGACCACAAAGCCCGGTTTCAAAAATTCCGATGGTTGCAGGGAAAACGAGCCGAACCGCACCCAGCGCTGTGCTCCCTTGGCCTCATGGCCGGCAAAAATCATGTAGATCATCACCAGTATGGAACCGATCAGCACCAGATTGGCAAAACGGCGCGCATTCACCGGATCGGCCAATGATACCAGCACCATGATGACCAGGCCGGCGGCAGCAAAGACGCTGTGGCGGAAAAAGAAATAGAAGGGATCAGCAATGTGATTACTGGCCGCCGCGCCGGGGCTGGCTGCCAGCGACAGCACCAGCCCAACCGCCATCAGAGTGCAAAAGGTAAATACCAGAACCCGGTCTACGCTCCACCACCAGTCGCGCAATGCCCCGGAAAACTGCATTAAAATTCGATAGAGTATGCTCACGCAGGTCTCTTTTGTTTTTGTGAGTCCTCAAGCCCGCCAACCAGTGCGCGAAAGCCTTCGCCACGTGCCTTGAAGTCTGCAAACTGGTCAAACGAGGCACAGGCCGGTGAAAGCAATATAACCGGATCAGGCAGGCCTGAGCCTCGCGCCGCTTCAAACGCCTGGGAAACCGCATTATCCAGCGTGCCGCATTTTTTGGCTTTGACTTTGCCCTTGAGCTGGCGGGCGAAGGCGTCTTGGGCCTCGCCGATCAGGAAGGCTTTCTCTACCGCCCCAAACTGGTCTTGCAAGCCATCCAGACCACCGGATTTGGCCTGCCCGCCGACAATCCAGAAAATGTTTACGAAGGTGCCCAGCGCCTGGCGCACCGCATCAGCATTAGTGGCTTTGGAATCATTGATAAAACGCACGCCCTGGAAGCTGCCAATGGTCTCCATGCGATGGGCCAGCCCTGGAAAAGTTATCATCGCGGTGGCAATGGCATCCACACTCAGCCCTGCATGACGCGCCGCCGCAAACGCAGCCGCTGCGTTCTGGCCATTGTGCTGGCCTTTCAGAGCCGGGGCATTGACCAGATCCACACGCATTTTGGTTTCGGTGGCCGACGATTCGTAAAGTTTCCCTGCAACACTGGATATACCATGGCTCAACATGCCTTGCGCGGAAATGGGCACCACATTGGCTTTACCTTGTACCATGGCGTTCATGCACAGACTTTGTGAATGGGTATCATCCATTGAAATAATGGCGATATCGCCGATCTCCTGATGGGCAAAAATTTTGCGCTTGGCGGCCTCATAGCCCGCAAAGCCGCCATGACGATCAAGGTGGTCCGGCGAAAGGTTTAGCAAAATTGCCCCGTTGCAATGCAGGCTTTGGGTCAATTCCAACTGATAAGATGACAACTCCAGTACATAGATCATACCCGGATGCGGTTCAGGCAAATCCAGACAGGCGGTGCCGATATTGCCCCCCGCATGGGCATCATGGCCACCTTCGCGCAAAATATGGGTCAGCAAAACTGTCGTGGTGGACTTACCATTAGTGCCGGTAATTCCGTATATTACGGGGCGGTCTTTTGGCGCGATGGCATTGATGGCCATGGCAAAAAGCTCTGTATCGCCAAGTATCGGCACCCCCACCGCCTTTGCCAGCTTGGCTACATGATGGGGTTTTGGGTGCGTGTGGGGAATGCCCGGCGACAATACCAATGCTGCAATATCTGACCAATCGCGTTTGCTCAGATCCTGACAGGTCAAGCCGGTTTTGATCGCCGCCTCACGATTTTTATCGTTATCGTCCCAGACAATGACCTTTGCGCCGCCCGCGAGCAATGCCTTTGCTGCGCTTAGCCCCGTGCGGCCAAGCCCCATAACGGCAATTGTTTTATCTTTAAACCCAACGGCGGCAATCACGATCTTTTCCTATCTCAGTTTCAGAGTTGCCAAACCCAGCAACGCCAGCACTACCGCAATAATCCAGAACCGGATCACAATGGTTGGCTCAGCCCAGCCCAGTTTCTCAAAATGATGGTGTATGGGGGCCATGCGGAACACCCGTTTGCCCGTCAGCTTGAACGAGACGACCTGAATGATGACCGATACCGCCTCCAGCACAAACAGCCCACCGATAATCGCCAGGACGACCTCGTGCTTGACCGAAACGGCAATGGCCCCAATGGCAGCCCCGAGCGACAAAGACCCGGTATCACCCATGAAAATCATTGCAGGCGGCGCATTCCACCACAAAAAACCCAGCCCGCCGCCCAAAAGCGCCGCCACCAGCACCGCCAGTTCCGACGTTCCCGGCACATAGGGCAATTGCAGATAATCGGTATAATCCACCCGCCCGACAATATAGGCGATCAGCCCCAGACTGCCCGCCGCAATCATCACCGGTACAATGGCCAGCCCATCCAGGCCATCGGTCAGATTAACTGCATTGGAGGCGCCAACTATGACAAAAGCCCCAAAGAGCAGATAAAACGGCCCCAGATTAATCAACACATCCTTGAAAAAAGGTATCGCCACTGCGGTTGAAAACATGGCTGGAGAAGTGACGGAGCTGGCCGTCATTTTCACCATAAAATAGACCGCAATCCCGGCAATAATGAACTCTAGAAAAAGCCTCAACCGTCCTGAAACCCCGGCATGAGAACGCTTGGTCACTTTGGTATAATCATCGGCAAAGCCGATCAGGCCAAAACTGATCATAATACCCAGCACAATCCAGACATAGAGGTTTCCAATATCTGTCCACAATAGCGTGCTGAGCACCGCCGGAAACAGAATCAGCACCCCGCCCATGGTGGGGGTGCCGGCCTTTTCTATGATGTGGCTAGCCGGACCATCCTCACGAATAGGCTGGCCGTGTTTTTGTTTGATCCGCAACCAGTCAATGATTGGTTTGCCAAACATAAAGGCCAAAACCATCGAGGTCATCATCGCCCCGCCTGATCTAAAGCTAATATATTTCAACACATTAAAGAGCTGAAACTGATCAGACAGCGGATATAGAAAATAATGGAGCATATAGGCCTCTTAGCTGGTGCCGCGCGTGAACGCACGGGCAATCTGGTGAATGCGAGATCCGTTTGAACCTTTCAGCAACAGGACATCACCGGGTATTACGATCTTGTGAAGACTATCCTGCAAATCTTCGATATTTTCAAACCAGCCACCCTGGCGTTTTTTAGGCAGGCTGTGGAACAACCCCTTCATGAACGGCCCGGTGCAATAGACCTGATCAATGCCCGCCTGTTGCAGGTTCCAGGCCAATGCCTCGTGATATTGACGCGCCCCGCCACCCAGTTCCAGCATATCACCCAGCACTGCAATGCGGCGCTTCGCCGGCCAGGCCCCCAGGGTTGCCAGCGCCGCCGCCATGGAAACCGGATTGGCGTTATAGGCATCATCCAGCAGCGTAGCCTGACCACCCGAAACCTCGATCTGTACGGCCCCGCCTCTGCCGGGCAAGGGGTCCATCGCCGCCAGCGCTGCCACCGCATCGGCGCATTCCACCCCGCAAAATAATGCCGACGCCACTGCGGCCGCGACATTACCCGCCCAATGCGCACCGCTGACTTTCAGGGAAAAATCATGTGGCTCGCCAAACACCATCATCTGGCCGCGTGATCCATTGGGGCCAGTATCAAACGCGCTCACCCGGACATCGCCCCCCCTGTCAGTGCCAAAGGTGACGATACGCGAAACGCCATGTGATGTTGCCAAGGCGGCCAGTTTATCACTCAGCGGATCATCCGCCGGTATGATGGCCACCCCGTTATCGGCCATTGATGACCAGACTTGCGCCTTTTCATGGGCGATGGCATCCAGCGTGCCCAGCGCCTCGATATGGGCCGGAGCGATGCGGGTGATCAGCCCCACATGAGGGCGCACCATTTGGCAAAGCGGGGCAATCTCGCCCGCATGGTTCATGCCTAATTCGAAAACGGAACGTTTTGTTACTTTTGGCATTTTTGCCAATGATAATGGTACACCCCAATGATTGTTGTATGATTTTTCCGAGGCATGGGCCGGTCCCACCGCGCGAAAAATGGTGGCGATAGCCTCCTTGACGCTGGATTTACCGACCGATCCGGTCACCGCCACCCGATAAGCATTTGAGCGCTGGCGCGCAAAAACACCCATGCCCTGCAGCCCGACCAGACTGTCATCGACCAGCGCCTGCGCGCCGCTGCCCATGCGATAATCAACCAGGGCCGCCACCGCCCCGGCCTCATAGGCCTTACCTACAAACTCATGACCATCGCGCTCGGCATGCAAGGCAATAAAAAGATCGCCGGGGGCCAGCGTGCGGGTATCAATGGACAGGCCAGTGGCCTGCCAGTCATCACCATCAATCAGCGCCGCACCGGTTGCCAGCGCCACCTCTCTGGCTGTCCATAGGGGTTCAGTCATGGGAGCCTCCAGCAGCGCCAAGCGCCGTGCGCGCCACCTGCGCATCATCAAAGGGAATGCATTGATCGCCGACAATCTGGCCGCTTTCATGGCCCTTGCCCGCAATCACCAGCGCATCGCCAGCCTTTAGCGCGCCAATGGCGGTTATGATGGCCTCTTTTCGATTGACGATCTCGGTGGCACCATCACAGGTCGCCATCACGGCGGCGCGGATTTTTGCGGCCTCTTCATAACGCGGATTATCATCGGTGACGATCACATGATCGGCCAGCCTGGTGGCGATTTCACCCATTTTGGGGCGCTTTAACGGGTCCCGGTCCCCGCCGCAGCCAAATACCAGATGAATATCGCCCATGGTATGGGGCCGCAGTGCCCTGAGCAATTTATCCAGACCATCAGGGGTGTGGGCGAAATCCACAAATACCGGGGCACCGGAGCGGGTTGTTCCCACCGCCTCCATACGGCCACGCACGCCGTGCAACGTTTTTAACGCTTCCAGCGCGAGCCTCTCCGGCACGCCGCTTTGTAATGCCAGCGCCAGCGCCAGCACCGCGTTTAGCGCCTGAAACTCACCGGCCAGTGGCAGCTCGACGCTGTGCAATTGCCCATGAATGTCCAGTGTCAGGGTTTGGCTTTTAGCCAGCGGATGCAGCTCTTGCAAACGCACATCCTCGCCTTCCCAGCCCACGCTCATCACCTCAAGATTATGATCACGGGCCAGATCTGCCATGCGCCGCCCCCAGGGGCCATCCACCATAATGGCCGCCGGGGATCCCGCTTTGGCCAGTTCCGAAAACAAACGCGCCTTGGCGACAAAATAGCTCTCAAACCCGTCATGATAGTCAAAATGATCCTGAGATAAATTGGTAAAGCCGGTATGGGTAATAGCGACCCCGTCCAGACGGCTTTGCACCAGCCCGTGGCTGGAGGCCTCCAGCGCCAGATAGTCAATGCCATCTTCGCTTAGCTTATGGATGGCCCGGTGCAGGCTAACCGGGTCCGGCGTGGTATGATGCATTGGAGACAGACCGTCATCGGTGGTTACCCCCAATGTGCCAAGACAGGCCGCTTTTTTGTCGGCAAAGGACCAGATCTGGCGTAGAAACTCCACGGTTGAACTTTTCCCATTGGTGCCGGTCACCGCCACTATGGTTCTGGGCTGGCCTTCAAAAAAACGCGCCGCCATCAGGGCCAGCTCATGACGCGGATTTTCGCTCTGTACCATGGGCACCCCGACGTCCGGCGTTCCCGTGGGGACCAGTATGGCGCTAGCGCCTTTTTCTATGGCACCCGGGATAAAGGTGTGGCCATCCATATTCACCCCGGGCAGGGCCGCAAACAAAAATCCGGGCTGTACTTCGCGGCTGTCGGCGGTCAGGCCGCTGATCTCAACCGTCCCGTCGGGGTCGGAAATTTTATCCGTTAATTGCGCTAGCTTCACGGATTTTTCTCCACATTGCTGGCCATCAGGTTTGTGCGCTTGGCCAGTGGCAGCAATACTGGACCAATACGACTGATCACGCGCCCCGCCACCGGTGCCGCATTCCACCCTGCGGTTTCCCAGCCGCTGGTATGGACATCGCCTTTGGGTTCATCAAGCAGGATAAACACCAGATATTGCGGATTGTATGCCGGAAAAATGGCCACAAAAGACGAGATGTTACGATCCTTGGCATACCGCCCGGTTTTGGGGTCCAGCTTTTCTGCCGAACCGGTTTTACCGGCAACGTCATAGCCCTCGACATTAGCGTTTTTGCCCGTGCCTCTGGTCACCACTTCGCGCATGATCCCAACCACCGTTTTGGCCGCCTTTGGCGAGATGACGTCCCGTCCCTCGGGCCGATAACCCGGGGGCCGCGCCAGCAAGGTTAGCGGCACCAGATGGCCGCCATTGGCCACCGCCCCCATGGCCTGTACAAAAGCCAGCGGCGTCACGGTAATGCCATGACCATAACCAATGGTGGCGGTTTTCACTGCCCGCCATTGCCGTGTTGACATGTACGGACGTGCACTTTCTTTCAGCTCGATTTTGGCCGCATCCAGCAATCCAAAATCGGCCAGATACTGGCGCTGTTTTTTGCCGCCTACTTTCAGCGCGATCAGGGCCGCCCCCTTGTTGGAGGATTTAACCAATATTTCACGCACACTCATTTTATGGCGACTGCGGTGCATATCGTTGATCTGTTTCGTGCTCACCACCAAAGGTCGCACCACATCAAACAACTCATCGGGTTCGATCAACCCCTGATCAAAGCCCATGGCCAAGGTCAACGGCTTGAATACCGAGCCCAGCTCGTACCGGTCCGTAGCCGCCCGGTTTCTTCTCTCACGCGGCGAAGCCTTGCCAGGGGCATTGGGGCTGAATGTCGGCCTGCCGGCCATAGCCAGCACTTCGCCGGTTTTAATATTGGTGATAATGCCTAGCGCTGCTTCCGGGCGAAATTCCTCCATAGCGGTTTGTAATTCACTTTCCAGTGCAAATTGCACCCGGGTATCCAGCGACAGTGCCAGGGTTTTAGTGTTTTTATCCAGTAATTTCTCTTCAAAGGCGCGCTCAGCCCCGGCGGGCCCCTTGCCATCGGCATTGACCCAGCCAAG
Organism: Robiginitomaculum sp.; assembly: GCA_002733485.1. Lineage (GTDB taxonomy): Bacteria > Pseudomonadota > Alphaproteobacteria > Caulobacterales > Maricaulaceae > Robiginitomaculum_B. The sequence goes on along the minus strand of NVVU01000005.1, from coordinate 19,236 downwards.
GACATGGGCGGCAAATTGCCCGCGTGGGTAATAGCGGGTCAGTTCTGGCACAAACTTCATGCCGGGCAGCCCCAGCGAGAAAATCGCATCCCGTATCGCCGGGGTGAGACGATGCCCGATCCTGGCGCGCCCCTTTTTGCCTTCCAGACGCGCACGTAAAATTTCCTCGCTGGCCAGACCTTTAATGGCAGACAATTGGTTGGCAAGTCTTTCGGCATTACGGATATTGGCGCGAGTAATATAGGCTGAATAGGTCTCTATACTGGATGCCAGCAACCCGCCATTTCGATCCGTCAACTTTGCCCGTGGCACCCGAATTGCGGCTACAACGCGGCTTTTTACCGATACGCTTTGATGATCAAATATGGTTAGGCTGATCGAGCGTACCATCAACACGCTATAACCAAATGCAAAGATCAACGCCATCAGCATCAATCTTGGCCGAGCGGCCCGCACCGCTTTTCTTTGTTCGCCCGAAATGGAGAACAACTCGGCGGCATCAATACGCTCCACGTCCGCCAGCGGGATGGTATAGCGCCCCGCTTTGGCCATTATGGACGGGCCTTACCTGCCAATACCGCTCCATTGGAGCCAAGGTGCTGGCCGCTAAGCTGGGCAAAGGTCATATCCTGTTCCGGCGACAGGGGCCGCAATTGCAAATGCACCCGCGACAGCGCCTCCAGCCTTTCCGGCCGCTCCAGATAGGCCAGTTCATTTTCCAGTTGGGAGATTTGTGATAATTCGCTGATGATACCATTTTCCATGCGGGCAATACGTTGCTGGGCGCTTTGCGCCTCGGTTTTGGCGACATAAAGCGCCAAAGCCAACAATGCCGTCACCACACTGGCCAGAACATAAAATGCACGGATCATATCAGGGCCTCCAAAGTATCAAGATCAGGAATATCGCGAAAAACCAGCGGTCCCGCCGTCATGGGTGCCGCATTTTGGCGAACACCGGCGCGCAAACGTGCCGAACGCGCCCGCGGATTGGCTGAAACCTCCTCGGCACCGGGCTTTTGGGCCTTACGGCCAAGCATGGAAAAGGAAGGCGTGAAATCCACTTTTTCGCCCACAGGGATATGGCGCGAGCCCTGGGGCGGCAATTCTGAACGCATCCGGAAGAACTGCTTCACAATGCGATCTTCAAGCGAATGAAACGCCACCACCACCAGCCGCCCGGCCGGCACCAGCATCCGCTCTGCGGCCAGCAACGCCCGGTGCAACTCGCCCAGCTCGTCATTGATATAAATGCGCAAGGCCTGAAACACCCTTGTCGCCGGGTGAATTTTCTGCCAGCCGCCACCCAGCACCTGCGCCATCAATTCCGCCAGCGCCCCGGTGGTTTGCAGGGGGGCCTCGGCCCGGGCCTGCACAATGGCGGCGGCAGCGCGGCGCGCGCCGCGCTCTTCGCCAAAGGTGCGAAAAATGGCGATTAACGCGTCCGCACTTAGAAAATTAACCGCATCGGCCGCCGTCGGCCCCGTATCGCCCATGCGCATGTCCAGCGGTCCGTCGCGCATAAAGGAAAAGCCGCGCTCCGCATTATCAATCTGCATGGAGGAGACCCCAATATCCAGCACTACGCCCTCAACGCCATCCCATCCCTGCCCCGCAATGGCGGCTTCAAGACCGGAAAACGGCGTCTGCGTGAAGGCAAAGCGATCACCAAACTCAGCGGCCAGCGCATCCGCATTGGGCCTGACCGTGGGATCCCGATCCAGCGCCAGCAGAGAGATGTTTTCACGCTCAAGTAGCGCGCGGGAATAGCCCCCGGCCCCAAAGGTGCAGTCAACAAGGCGCGCGCCCGCCTTCAGGTCCAGCGCCGTGCAAACCTCATTCAGCATGACCGGGTCGTGAATCACAATTTCTCTCCCTTAAGGAGAGCCTGCAAAGACTCGCTGTCGCGCAATAAAGAACCAAGGTCGGCCCCGCCGCCCATGCGCTCGGCTTCGGCCGGATCGGCAAGGCGAGCCGCCAAGCGGCCACGAATATCGCCCAGCCGGTCTGCATGGGTCTGCGCGTTCCAGATTTGAAAATGCGCATCACACCCCACAAAAGCGCAACGCCCCTCTATACCTGCATGAGTAATGAATTCCTTTGGCAGGGTCACCCGCCCGGTGCTGTCAAAATCAAGGCGGCGGATGGAGCCAAGAATGGCCACCTCCAGGTCTTTCCTAAGCTGGTCGTAGCGCGGCAGATTGGCAATATCCATGCGGTATTGCTGCACAAATTGTTCCCCGCCGCATTCCAGATACGGGCCGTCAAAATGCGGCAAAACATAAATCGCATCATAGGGATCGTCGCGCAGCGCCTCACGATAACCCGCCGGCACAGAAACCCGGTTCTTCGCATCAGCGGTATGTTCTGACGTCGATAAAAACACGCGCGTTCTGCTCCCTAATTCTGGTTCAGAACAGCTACCCCGCCCTTATCCGAACCCCCTTGCGAATACCTATGGGATAGCATGGGAAATTATGGGAAACAATAACTATTAAGAAAATCTTTAGGTTTTTCGAATGTTTTTTGTGAATTATTAACCCTAAATCGGAACGATCCATGAACATCGCACGGGTAGCGGTCCAGTACACTACAGACGAACCGCCCACCTTCAGAATTTAAAGAAAAATGTTTAAGATTTTCTGCCAAACCCGCCGCCGCCGGGGGTATGAATTTCCAGGCAATCACCGGGGGCCATATCGGCTTGAAAACAGCCATTTTGCGTCTCAATGCGGCCATCGGCACGGATCAGGACTTGCTGGCCACTTTGGGCGGCCTTACCACCTTGCAGGCCGGGCGGCGTGGTTTCGCGGCGGGAAGAGAGTAGCGCCACGCTCATGGGGGCCAAAAACCGCAAACGACGCACACTGCCATTGCCGCCGTGCCATTGCCCGGCACCGCCAGAGCCATAACGCACATGATGGCCTTCGACACGCACGGCAAATCGGCGTTCCAGCACCTCCGGGTCGGTCAGACGTGAATTGGTCATGTGGGTGTGGATGGCATTTTCCCCATCATATCCCATGCCCGCCCCGGCCCCGCCGCAAATGGTTTCGTAATATTGCTGGTGGTCATTTCCAAAGGTCAGATTGTTCATGGTGCCTTGCGCCGCCGCCATGGTACCCGTGGCCAGAAACAAGGCATCCACCACGTGCTGGCTGGTTTCCACATTACCCGCCACCACGGCGGCCGGTGGGTTTGGATCCAGCAGCGAGCCTTTGGGAATGATAATTTTTAACGGCTGCAAACAGCCCTCATTCAGCGGAATATCCGCATCTGCCAGACAGCGAAACACATAAAGCACCGCCGCCCGGGCCACCGCCGCCGGGGCGTTGAAATTACCCGGCATTTGCACCGATGTACCGGTAAAATCCACCACGGCACTGCGCGTTTTGTGGTCCACATCAATGCGCACTTTGATCACTGCGCCGCCATCCATGGGCACTTCGGCCGCACCCGATTGCAGACGATCAATCACGCCGCGCACGGCGGCCTCGGCATTGGCGCGCACATGGCCCATATAGGCCTGCACCACCCCTTGCCCGTGTTCATCGACCATGCGTATCAACGCCTGCGCACCGCACGTACAGGCAGCGATCTGCGCCTGCAGATCACCAATGTTCTGATCCGGATTGCGCGCGGGCCAATTTGTACTGGCCAGGACGTCACGCACAGCGGCCTCCTGAAACACGCCTTTACGCAAAATCGGCAGGCAGTCAAAAATGACGCCCTCTTCCTCGATCGAGGTTGAAAACGGCGGCATGGAACCCGGCCTTGTGCCGCCCACATCCGCATGATGGCCCCGCGCCGCCACCCAGAAAAGCCGTGTGCCCGCCTTATCTGCTACCGGCATCACCACCGTAATATCGGGCACATGGGTGCCCCCGGCATAGGGCGAGTTCAGCGCCACCGCCTCGCCGGGGCGCAAATCCGGCACCCGGGCCAGCACTTCGCGCACGCTGGCCGACATGGAGCCCAGATGCACCGGCATGTGCGGCGCATTGGCCACCAGCGCCCCATCGGCCTCGAACACCGCACAGGAGAAATCCAGCCGCTCTTTCATGTTCACGGAAAGAGCCGTGCGCTCCAGCACCTGACCCATTTGCACCGCCACCCCCATAAAGCGCCGGTTATACAGCTCAAGCTGCACCGGATTGACAGCCGCACCCTCATCACGCGCCGCCGTTTTTGCCCCGCCGGTCATGACCAGCATGCCATCATCGCGCATACGGGCCTGCCAACCCGGCTCCAGCAGGATTTGCGATAGATCATCCACCAGCAAGGCCGGGCCGTTCAGACTTTGCCCCGCCCCCATTTTGGCCAGCGCATACACCGGCAGGGGCAATTCGCCGGTACGGGTGTGCAGCACGCCGGTTTTTAAGGGTGCCAACGCTCCCCCGGTTTTRGCCTTAYCCATGGCCAGGGCGATGGCGTCTTTGGGCGCGGCCTCCAGCGCCACGGTCAGGGATTCCATMTTGATGGCGGCCTCCGGGCGGGCAAACCCATAGAGGCGCTGGTGATCGGCCTCAAAGCGTGTCCGCATGATCGCAATGGTGTCCAACGGCACCGGCAATACTGAATCCGAGCCTGCATATTTCAGATAGACCGCATCGCGACGTTTGATGTTGGCGGGTTCAATATCGTGGCGCAACAATTCGGCCTGTGCCTCCTCATAAAGCGCCTCGGCTTGGGCCTGCGCCGCCTTTAACCCCGCSSCATCCAGCGGCAATAAYAGSGCRCRWCGCCGCTCGGCCCGYARATCGGCCAGCCCGATCCCAAAGGCCGACAGCACCCCGGCAAAGGGGTGCGCCAGCACGGTTTTCATGCCCAGCGCCCCGGCCACCGCACAGGCCAATTGCCCCCCCGCCCCGCCAAATGAAGCCAGGGCATAACCCGCCGGATCAATACCCTTGGTCAAGGAAATCGAGCGGATGGCCTGGGCGATATTTTCAACGCCAATATCAACAAACCCCAGCGCCGCCTCGCGGGCATGCCTTGCCCCCATGGGCGCGGCCAGATCGTCCAGCGCCGAATGCGCCGCTGCCACATCCGGGGCGGTATTGCTGTGCGGTCCAAAGGTTTTGGGGAAAAATGCCGGGTCCAGTCGCCCCAGCACCAGATTGGCATCGGTCAGGGTGGCCGGACCGCCCCGGCCATAGCCCGCCGGGCCCGGTGCTGCCCCGGCGCTTTGTGGCCCCACCTGAGCACGCCCGCCCTCAAATTTGAGAACCGACCCGCCCCCCGCCGCAATGGTGTGCACAGCCACCATGGGGGCACGTAAAACCACCCCCTGCAAGGCCATGCCGTCCATGCGCTCCACATCGCCATTCTCAGAGCGCGATACATCGGTGGAGGTGCCCCCCATGTCAAAGCCGATCACCTTGTCAAAACCGGCGCTTAACGCGGTTTTGGCCATGCCGACCACGCCCCCCGCCGGGCCGGACAGTACCGCATCGCGAGCGCGAAAGGTCTCGGTTGGAGCAAGGCCGCCGGAGGACTTCATAAAATACAAGGGCGCCTTGCCTAGCGCCCCGCGTACCCGGTCCACATAATCATCCAGCACCGGCGACAGATAGGCATCAGCCAAAAGCGTCGAGGCCCGGGGGATCAGTTTTTGCAAAGGATCCACCGCACTGGTGCTGATCGCCGCAAAGCCAATTTTACGGGCCATACGGTGCAGGCATTGTTCGTGCGCCGGGTTGGAAAATCCGTGCATCAGGCAGATGGCCACCGCGCGACAGCCACGATCATAGGCCGCCTGCATGCCTGCCTTGGCCGCCGCCTCGTCAAGGGGGGTAACAGTTTCCCCATCAGCACCGATCCGTTCCTCCACCTCCAGCACATCCTCATAAAGCGGGGCCGGGCGGCGCACATCCATGGCAAAGATATCGGCCCGGGTTTGATCACCAATGATCAACGCATCACCAAAGCCTTTGGTGGTAACAAAGAGGGTTTTCGCGCCCTTGCGCTCCAGCAAGGCATTGGTCGCCACCGTGGTGCCCATTTTAACGCTGGCGATACAAGAAACTGGCAGGGTTTTGCCGCCCGGCACGCCCAAGATGCGCGAAATGCCCTCGACCGCCGCATCGGTGTATTGATCCGGGTTTTCTGACAAAACTTTAATGGTTTGAAAATGCCCGTCCGCACGCAGGCCAATCACGTCGGTAAACGTACCGCCGCGATCAATCCAGAATGACCATTTTTCCTGTTTCTGCATATGCCGGCTCGATTTTTTCTCTATCAGGTATTGAGCGCACTTTGGCGATAAAGGGAAGTCCATAGGCAAGACCAGCCTGCATATGGACTTCCATTTCTCATTGCCACGCCCTCATGCATTTGCTCAAACATAGACAGGAGCGATAACGCATTATGGGAATATGGCAAAAATTTACCGATATTGCCGCCGGGGCTGCCGCCTTTTTTGTCGAGCATGAGCACGAGCAAAAACCCGGCCGCCGGGTGGATGATGCGGGCTTTGCCACCGCCCTGATCGCGCTGGGGGCCAAGTTGGCCAAAGCCGACGGTCTGGTCACCGCCGAAGAAATCGCCGCCTTTCGCGAGGTGTTTTCCGCCCCCAAAAGCGCCCAGAACGATGTAGCCCGGCTGTTTAATCTCTTCCGCCAGACCACATTAGGGTATGATTCTTACGCCAAGCGCATTGCCCGCAAGTTTCGCTGTTGCCCGTGCATATTGGAGGACATTCTGGATGGCCTGTTCCACATTGCCCGCGCCGATGGCCGGGTAACCGATAATGAAGAGGCCTTTTTACGCCATGTCTCAGATATATTTGGCTTTTCAGACCGAGAATACCGCCGCATTCGCGCCAGCCGCCTTGGCCGCGAACCCGATGACCCGTATCTGATTTTGGGCATTGATGAGACCATTCGCGACGAGGACATTAAAAAGGCCTATCGGCGCATGGCCTCGGCCAACCACCCGGATCGCATCATGGCTCGGGGCCTGCCCGCCGAAATGCAGGGGCTGGCCGGCAAGAAAATGGCCATGATCAATCTGGCCTATGAGAAAATCCGCGCTGAGCGGGGCCTGACCGCCTAAGCCCGCCTCTGCAATTAGTCACAACACTGTGCATTGACCTTGGCGCGTTTCATGCCAAGATATAGATATCGTCTTGCCTTGGGGGGCATTGATGAGTGGAGAGTGCCATGACCACGGCAAAACTTGAAAACCACGGGCCTTCCGGCTTTCTGTCCCGGTTAATGGGGACCCTGCGCAATAGTGCGGTTTGGCTAGGCGCGGTTGCCTTGGCAGCGCTGGCGGCCTTGGCTGCATTTTTCTTTGCGCTGGCGGCATTGGCAGGCACCTTTATCATTGTCGGCACGTTGGCGCTGGTCTGGCTGATTTTTCGCATTGCCGGATCGCGGAGTGCTCGCAAGGGCGCACCCGGCGATGGAAATACCCTGAACGCGCGTCGCGGCCCCCATGGCTGGACCGTGGACGGCATTGGGCCTTTTGGCTCGCGCTAAGGTCGCCCTGTACCGTTGATGATGATCGACGCCCCCTCGCCCAATCACAATGAACGCGATTTGCCGGTCACCATGCTGGTCCTGCACTATACCGGCATGAAAAGCGGTGCTGCCGCAATAGAACGCCTGCGTGACCCCGCAGCCAAAGTTTCCGCGCATTATGTACTCGAAGAAGACGGGCGCATTTTCCAACTGGTGGATGAGAACCAACGCGCCTGGCATGCCGGGGTCAGCTTTTGGCGCAGCATTACCGATATAAACAGCGCATCCATCGGCATAGAGATCGTCAATGGCGGCCATGACTTTGGCCTGCCGGCTTTCCCCGAAGTACTGATGCAGGCGCTTGTTCCGCTATGTCAGGGGATCATCGCGCGCCATAATATCGCGGCCCACAATATTGTTGGCCATAGTGATATTGCGCCCGGGCGAAAGCAGGATCCCGGTGAGCGTTTTGCCTGGGACAGACTGGCTCGCGAAGGCATCGGCCTGTGGCCGACGCCAACAGAGCCGCCGCCAGAAACAAACCTTTTCGATGATCTGGCCCATATTGGCTATGGCCTTGATCTGGCAAGCGAAACCGAGATCATTACCGCTTTTCAGCGCCGCTATTGCCCGCAAAACCCTAGCGGCAAAGCCGATGCGCAAACCCGCGCCCTTGCCCATGCCTTGGCGCAGATGATCCCCTCCCCTTGACGGCGCGGTTAAAAACGCCTTTCTACGCCCTGGGCCAGATGACAGGGCGATCGCGGTGCGGCAACGCATCGAGGAAAGTCCGGGCTTCACGAAGACAGGGTGCCGGGTAACGCCCGGCGAAAGCGATTTCAGGGAAAGCGCCACAGAAAGCAAACCGCCAAGTCTTCACAGATTTGGTAAGGATGAAAGGGTGCGGTAAGAGCGCACCGCCTTCGCAGTAATGTGAAGGGCACGGCAAGCCCCACCCGAAGCAAGACCAAATAGGGATGGCACACGGCATGTCTTTGCGCCGCCATCCGGGTCGGTCGCGCGAGGTGTCTGGTAACAGGCATCCCAGAGGAATGATCGTCGCCTTTGACGCTTGCGCCAAAGGATACAGAACCCGGCTTACACGTCATCTGGCCTTTTTTATTTTGTTTCCGCTGCGCGCGAACCCTAACGGGTTCGTGCTCATATAGCGAGCTTTAGCGTCGCGTTAGCACAAGCAAAAAAGAGTCCCTCATGTTGAGCCTGTCGAAACAGGGGGAGTGAAGATGACGCCCAACATACCCGCAATCGTCATCCCGGCCCCCGAGCCGGAATCCAGTTGTAACTCTGTTCTGGATACCGGCTTTCGCCGGTATGACGAAAGATAAAAAGCCCACGCTCCTAAACGCAGCCCTCAACCAGAATGAGCTTACTGATAGTGTTGGCCTTGCGCACCGCGATCAGGTCCTGAAAATCGGGATCATCCAGAAAGGCGCGGGCGTTTTCCTTGGCCGGAAATTCCAGAATAACCAACCGTTCGGGCGACCAGTCCCCTTCCATCACTTCGGGCTCAGCGCCTTGAACAATATAGCGCCCGCCATGCTTGGCGATAAAGGCCGGAACGGCCTCGATATATTCGCGAAACGCCCCCAGATTGAGCACGGTGAAATCCAACACAAGGTAAGCGGTCATATCCCGTCCAATTCAGCAAACATCACAATGGCTTTGCGCTACTAAGACGGATTGTAGTCAAATTTATGTTGACCTAAAAGGTGATAACCACATTACCGATTTTTTGCCCGGTTTCGACATACCGATGGGCGGCAACCATATCTTCGAGGGCGAAATGCCGGTCAATCACCGGTTTTAACGTCCCGTCTGCCAGAAGGTCGGCAAGATGTTGCACGTCCTCCAGTTTTTCTCCGGCAAGAGCAAACATGACCTTTTGGGTGCTAGTTTTATTGGTCCACACCCCGCGCAACATGGGGATTATGCGTGGGTTGGCCAGCAGATAACGCCCATCGGGGGTTAAAGCGCGCAGGCAGCGCGAAAAATGACTTTTGCCCACGACGTCCAAAATCGCGTCAAAGGTCACATCGTTTTTGGTAAAATCCTCACGGGTGTAATCAATCACATGATCGGCGCTAATGGCGCGCAGCATGTCCAGTTTTATGGCGCAGTCCACCGCCCAGACCTCTGCCCCAGCGGCTTTGGCCAATTGCACTGCCATCGTGCCAATACTGCTGCCAGCCCCATTGATGAGGATTTTCTGACCCGGCTTCAGGTCGGCTTTTCGGACAAAGTGCAAGGCGTTCAACCCACCGGTTGGCACCGTGGCCGCCGCCTCATGGGTGATATTTTCAGGCTTGTGGACCATTGGTTTGTCTTCTGAAAGGCAAATATATTGCGCATAGGCGCCCCAGCCGCCAGAGGCCGCAAAGACCGCATCACCAACAGCAAAACGTGTCACATCCTTGCCGATGGCCTCCACCACGCCGGAAAATTCCTGCCCCAAAATGGGCCGTTTTGGCCGCAAAATGCCGATAAACAGGCGCAAAGGCAGCCAAAACGATATCGGAAATTTGAACCCCCGCATTTCACAATCGCCAGTAAACACTGTGGCGGCATGTAGCTTGATCAACACCTCGTCATCAGCAGGAATTGGTTTTTCAACGTCTTCCATCTGCAACACCTCTGGCGGCCCATAGCGCCGACAGGTTATTGCTTTCATGATCATTTTCATTCTAATGCGCGATGTCCCAGTTTAGACCGGCACCAGAATCCACCACCAAGGGTACGGAAAGTTCCAGAGTCGGCGCGCAGGCGTTTTCCATAATATCGCCGGCCAGTGCGGCCAGAGCATCGGCCTGATCCTCGCGCACCTCAAACACCAGTTCATCATGCACCTGCAATAACATACGCGCATCAAGGCCGGAGTTTGCCAGCGCGGCTGGCATGCGGATCATAGCGCGGCGCATAATGTCGGCAGCACTGCCTTGAATGGGCGCATTAATGGCCTGACGTTCAGAAAAGGCACGCCGGGCGGGGTTTTTGTCGTTAATGCCGGGCACAGTGCAATGGCGGCCAAACAGGGTTTTGACAAACCCGGCTTCGCGGGCCTCTTCCTTGGCGGCCTCCATATAATCGGCAATGCCAGGGAATTTTTCGAAATAGGCCTTGATATAATCCGCCGCCTCGCCGCGCCCAATGCCCAACTGGTTAGCCAGGCCAAAGGCGGAAATGCCGTAAATAATGCCAAAATTAATCGCCTTGGCCTGTCGTCGAACCATGGGGTCCATGCCCTCGACCGGCACGCCAAACATTTCGGACGCGGTCAGCGCATGAATGTCCACGCCATTGGCAAAGGCCTCTTGCAGGGCATCAACCCTGGCGATGTGGGCCAATACGCGCAGTTCGATCTGTGAGTAATCGGCGCTGAGCAGTAAATAGCCCGGTTCAGCAATAAAGGCAGAGCGGATTTTGCGCCCTTCTTCGGTGCGGATCGGGATATTCATCAGATTGGGATCAGACGAGGAAAGCCTACCCGTCGAGGTGGAAGCCAGCATAAAGGAGGTATGCACACGGCCGGTTTTGGGGTTGATGGCCTTGCCCAGCGCATCAGTATAGGTGGATTTAAGCTTTTGTAATTGCCGCCATTTCAGCAAAACCTGTGGCAATTCATGCCCGGCTGCGGCCAGCTCGTCCAACACTTTGGCGTCGGTTTTCCAGGCCCCGGTTTTGGTTTTCTTGCCGCCGGGCAGCCCCTGTTCATCAAACAGAATTTCCCCCAATTGCTTGGGCGAAGAGAGATTAAACGAACGCCCGGCCAGGCGCTTGGCCTCGCCCTCGAATTGCGCCATACGCTGGCCAAAGTCTCCCGACAGTGTGCTGAGCGCCGTGCGATCCACCTTGACGCCATGAAGCTCCATAGTGGAGAGCACCTGAGGCATGGGCCTCTCAAGTGTCTCATAAACCGTGTGCATTTTGGTACTGGTCAGGCGGGGTTTGAGGATTTGCCAGAGCCGCAAGGTGACATCGGCATCTTCGGCGGCATATTCGGTGGCCGGCTTCAGATCAATCTGGTCAAAGCTGATCTGTGCCTTGCCAATACCGGCCACCTCTTTGAACGGCACCGGGGCATGGCCAAGATGCAGCTTGGATAGCTCGTCCATGCCATGACCGTGCACGGTGCCGGCCTCGACATAGGACAGCAACATGGTGTCATCAAATGGCGTAACATCAATGCCATAGCGGTGCAGTACGCCCAGATCATATTTGATATTCTGACCGATTTTGAGAACCGCCGGATCCTCCAACAAAGGCTTGAGAATGGCGATCGCCTCATCCATGGGGATTTGCTCCGGCGTGGTGCTGAGCAAATCACCCGCCGCGCCGTGAGCCAGCGGAATATAGCACGCCTCGCCCGGCGTTATGGCCAGCGATACGCCCACCAGACCCGCTGCACTGGCCGACAGCGCATCGGTTTCGGTATCCACCGCCACCACGCGGGCGGCCTGGGCGCGTGCCACCCAATCTTTCAAAGTGTCTATATCCTGTACACAGACATAGGCGGAACGATCAATTTCACTGGAGTCAGGAGGGCTATCTTCTGCCAAAGCATCGTCGGTGCACAGCATCTGGCGCACTTTTCGCGTGAAAGTGGCAAATTCCATTTCCTCTAAAAAGGAAATCAGCGGTCCCGGTTCCGGATCTACGCTGCCAAAGTCCTCCGGGTCATCGGGCATGGGCACATCGGTGCGCAATGTGACCAGTTCACGGCTGACACGGGCCAGATCGGCAAATTCGATCAGGTTTTCGCGGCGCTTGTTCTGTTTGATCTCACCGGCGCGCTCCAAAAGCGTGTCCAGCGATCCATATTCATTGATCAGCAACGCGGCTGTTTTCACCCCAATGCCCGGCACGCCAGGCACATTATCGGCGCTGTCGCCCGCCAGCGCCTGCACTTCGATCACCTTGTCCGGACCGACGCCAAATTTTTCCATCACTTCGGCGGGGCCAAGGCGGCGCGATTTCATGGTGTCATAAAGGCTGATGCGGTCGGATACCAATTGCATCAAATCCTTGTCAGACGAAATAATGGTGGTGTTGGCTCCCACCCCTTCGGCATGGCGGGCATAGGTGGCGATCAGGTCATCGGCCTCAAAGCCCGCCAGCTCGACCGAGGGCAGGCCAAAGGCCCGCGTCGCCTCGCGCACCAGTGAGAATTGCGGCACCAGATCTTCAGGTGCTGGCGGACGGTGCGCCTTGTACTGGCCATAAATATCATTACGAAAGGTCGGCCCCTTTGCGTCGAAAATCACTGCCAGATGGGTGGCTTTTTCCTCATCGCGCATATCCGCGATCAGCTTCCACAACATGTTGCAATAGCCAGATACCGCCCCCACAGGCATGCCATCGGATTTGCGCGTCAAAGGCGGCAGTGCGTGATAGGCCCGAAAAATATAGCCAGAGCCATCCACCAGAACCAGATGACTGTCGGGGGTTAGGGGTCGTGCAATGGCCATGAAATTCTCGCGCGTTGTTAAGCGCCGATCATGAGCGTGACCGCCACCCGATGCAATGGGCTTTGCAGGCCTGCAGCCATGACCGTGCCAAAACGTGCAGCCAGATCAAGACCTGAACACTAAAAAGTCCAGGCACGCTATACACGCGTGCCTGGACCAGTAAATAAAATCAGGTATGAGTGGTTAAGATACGCCTTGTCTAGAAATTAGCGCCCAACGTAAACCAGATTTTCTGTGTATCAGAGGCAAACCCCTTGGCATTGTAATCAGCAAGTTTCAGGCCAGCATAATAATGTTTGCTGATTTTTTTGGAGACCTGCAAATCAATTTCATTACCATAGGAGCCGCCAGTAGCCGCCGAAAATTCATGGTAAATGGCATCAAACTTCAACCCTTTCATCGGACCATCAGCCTGGACCTTGTAAGACAGGCTGCCATAAAAATCTTCCAGCCCGCCGCCCGGGGTTTTTAGAAATTTATCGGCCCAGCCATTGAATTTGTGCAAGGTGGCCAACGGGGTCTGGAAGGACACGGTGCCGTTATTGTCTGAACCCAGTTTTTCAAAGCCGATCTTGCCGGTCAGGCCATTGGCGGAAAGCCCGGCGGACAGATGCAGATAATTGGCGCTGTAATTATTCGGATTACTGGCATTGTCGGTCTGATTGGCAAATTCGGCCTCATACAGGAAGCTGAGATTACCATCACCCAATTTTTGCTTGCCATCAAACCGGACGCCAAAGGTCTTGCTGGAAAGACCAAAGACCGGCGCATCATTCAGGTCGATGATCAGGCCATAGCCGGTCAGCGTGCCAAAGGGCAGGCCAGTATATTTGGCATCCAGAATAACGGTGTCGGTATTCAGATCGCCAAACGGGTGATTAGAGCCGAAAATACGGTTCACATTCCACACATAGGCGGTGGTCAGGGTCAGGTCCGGTATGGATTTATTGATCATGCCGGCCATGTCCCAGGTCTGGTCATTCTGGCGCCAGCCCACGGTGCCGACAAAGCGCTGGTTATTCAGGTTCAGCGCCACACGGCCCGCCAGCAAGGTGGTTTTGTCAAAGCCGGTATAGGCCAGATAGGCCTGATTGACCTCAGTAATTTTCGGATCGGCAATCACAGGAAAACGAGACTTGCCATTTACCGTGCTGTTAAAGGCCGTGGCCCCGACCGTGGACACATTGTCAAATTCCAGCACGCCGGAAAATCCCTTGAACACGCCGGTTTCATATTTCAGCCGGGTACGCAAGGTGGAGGCAAAGGCATCATTGGCAAAGCCGGTCTGGTCAACATTTTCCGCGCGATAGCGAAAGGTAATGGTCGCCTTGCCCTGGGTGATGGCTTCGGCCAGCGTATCCGCTTCTTCGGCGTATGAGGGGCTGGCGGCGGCAATCAGTGCGAGGGTTGCAATGCTGGCAAAAAGGGAGGTGCGCATAACAGTGTTTCCTGTTTGTGAATTGATATTGCCAGCATTTTATCCGCGACCTGATCACGGGAATTTGATCTGGATCAAATCACTGTAGACAAAAGGTCGCAGGTGCCCCCCATTTACCCTGCGCGCACCTGTTTGATGAACTTGCCAACCTCGCCTTTAAGCAATTCAGCCTGCTGGGATAACTCGCCCGCCGCCGAAGTCACTTCGCCCGCCGCCGCCCCGGATTCTTCGGAGGCCTGRTTAACCCCGACWATATTGCGACTGACCTCTTCGGTACCGGTGGCGGCCTCYTGTACATTGCGGGCRATYTCCTGCGTGGCCGCGCCCTGTTCCTCCATCGCYGCGGCAATCGCCGCCGAGGTTTCATCAACCGTGCGAATGGATTTGCCGATATCGCCCATGGCAATAACCGCCTCTTTGGTGGCACGCTGAATTTCCTCAACCTGGGCGCTGATCCCCTCGGTGGCCTTGCCAGTTTGACTGGCCAATTCCTTCACCTCGGAGGCCACTACCGCAAAGCCGCGCCCGGCCTCGCCGGCGCGCGCCGATTCAATGGTGGCGTTCAGCGCCAGCAGATTGGTTTGCTCGGCAATGTCTGAAATGAGCTGCACCACTTCGCCAATACTGTCGGCGGTAGCGGCCAGACGTTCCATCTGTGCACTGGTTTCTTCCACCTCTTCCACGGCCCGACGGGCCACGGTTGAGGCCTGACCTACCTGCGTATTGATTTCGGCAATGGAATGAGACATTTCCTCGGCGGCGGCGGCAACGGTTTGTACATTGGCTGCCGCTTCTTCAGAGGCTGCTGAAACTGCGGCTGACATATTGCTGGTGTTTTGCGCAATTCCACTCATGGACTGGGCGGTGGATTGCAGCTCGGTTGAGGCCGATGACACGCTTTGAACTATGCTGCCGACGCTGGCATCAAACTCGTCGGCCATTTGATCCATCAAGGCGCGCCGCTCTTCTTCGGCACGCTGCTTTTGCGCGCTCTGCTCGGCTTCCAGCTCAATCTTCCTGATCGCATTATCCTTAAAGATCAGTACGGCACTGATCATTTTCCCAATTTCATTCTTGCTTAAAGGTGGCAGCTCGACGTCCAGATTACCGTCCGCAAGCTCGGTCATGGCATTGGTGACATTAGATAGCGAAGTGGTGATGCTGCGGATAATTATATAGGCCAGTGCAAATACAAAAGCCAAAGCCATCAGGGTGATCAGCAGGGTTTGCATTTGCGCATGCGCCGCATTGGTGCGCAGGGTTTTCAACTCACTCAAAAGGTCCTGGCTAAGCCGATTTTCCATTTCTTTTAAGGCATTGATTTTTTTGGTAATAGTGCCAAACCATTGATCCACACTGATGTTATCAAGCTCGCCGTTAACACCGCCATTATAGGCAATTTCGCGCATACGCTGTACATCTTTGACGACGGACGACGTCATCATCGTTTGAAAGGATTTTTCCTGATTATCCGTAGCATGGGCAAGGAAAACCTGATTATAGGTTTTCTGGACGGCGGCCAGCGCTTCAAATTTTTTCATCGCCTCGGGCGTAAACTTACCCTGTGAAAACCCATTGGCCCCTACGGCCCGTTCAATGCCGGCGCGCTCCTTGGCCTGCAAAAAACTGGTATAGCCAATGATCCGTGAAACCACGACAGGGTCCGGGCTAAGTGTGCTCATCGAGCCGATCAGCGATAATACTTTCGCATTTAATCCGGTATAATAGCCAATGGCCTGAGGCGCTGAAATGGAAAGCGCATCCACGCGATTGCGAATGCCGTCCATTTTTTGCAGGGCACTCTGGATGGCCTGAAGGCTGTTGGTGAATTCCTGCCCGTATTTATGTTGGTCAAAGTCACYAAGGTAGYTCTCTAACGCATTTTTTTTGGAATTYGTCTGTTGCCGTTGTCGTGCCAGTTCGGCAGAAAATTTGGAGCCTTTACTGCCAAGAAAAACCGCCGTGGCACCGCGCTCTTTTTGCTGTTCATGGACCAGATGGCTCATCTTGACGGCCAAAGACGTCAGGTCAGCCAATTTACCGATCTCTGCTTTTTGCCTTGTACTTTGCAGCACCAGTTGAGTGGAAAATGATATTGTGGTTATGATCGGCACCAGTGCCAAAATCATAATCATATGTGATAGTTTCATATTGCGAATAAAGTTCATAACATACCCCGTGTCGTGCCTACACCCGGTAACGCCTGAATGCTTTGAACTCTGGTGCCAGATGGTAGCTAACTACCTGCGCCTACACCCCCTCTTTATAAGTTAACAGTATCAGACCTGCGTCGATCTGTCGCGCCAGAGCGTCTTTGTCKCAGGGTCATATTAGCCAAAATTTAAGTGGTATTAAAATACCTTAAGCGCGTAATTAGGGCATAGTATCATGTCAAATTCCACGACAGAAGAGAATGACAAAACCCGGGACACGCGTCTGCGTGAATATGTGCGCGCCGTTAACGCCGTTTACGCCATCAGCCGCAAGGATTTAACTTTGCAGGCCGTGCTGGCACGCGCTCTGGAGGTGCTGTTTGCGGTCCCCTGTCTGGATATTATTCCCAAAGGGGGAGTGTATTTACGGGACCCGGAAGATGACAATCACTTGGTGCTGGTTTGCTCTAATGGCCTTCGGCCACAAATAGAAGGACAGTGCACCAAAATCAAATTGGGTGAGTGTCTGTGTGGACAGGCGGCAATTGCGCGTAAAATCGTCCTTGGCTCCTGTATCAGTTCCCGGTACGAAGTGACCACCGATGGCAATGGCCTGCGCGGTCAATACAGCATACCCATTATGATCGGGGAAAAACTGGTGGGCGTGCTGGTGATTTATCTCCATCGAAGCACAGAGAAAAACCGCAAACACGAGAAGTTTCTGAGCGAATTTGCCCATGCCATGGGGGTATTGATCGGGTTTAAACAGCGCGAAGAAGAGCTGGTCGCCAAAGAGCAAAAAGCCCGCGCCGCCGCCAATTTGGCGGAAGAGGCCCTGTTAAGAGCCCAGCATGCCGAGCAGGCAAAGAGCAGCTTTCTATCCACTATGAGCCACGAATTACGCACCCCGATGAACGGCATTGTCGGCATGTTACATGCCCTGAATATGGGAAATCTTGATGAGGAACAGCGTGAGTATGTTGATCTGGCGCTTAGTTCTTCAGACCTTTTACTGTCCATAATCAATGATATTCTGGACACAACCAAGTTGACGCACAGCGCCATGACGCTGGAAAATCTGCCGATCAATATGCAGGAGCTTCTTGACGAAACCCGCACTGCCTTCGCGTCACTGGTTGAAGAAAAACAATTGCATTTTCACGCCCGGCTCTGCGATAACCTGCCCGAATATATTGGCGGCGACAAAAAACGCCTGCAGCAGGTGCTGAATAACTTTATCTCCAATGCGGTCAAATTCACCCACACAGGCTCTATCACTCTCACAATCACGCGATTGGAAAATGTGCAGGCATCACCGGCACAAGACTGGATCGTTTTCAAGGTCATCGACACTGGAATTGGGATTAGCGGGAATGCCCTCAAAATAATTTTTGATCGCTTTACTCAGGCTGATGCCTCGATTACGCGCCAATACGGGGGCACCGGGCTGGGCCTCTTTATCAGCAGACAACTTGCGCAGGCCATGGGCGGCGATGTAGGCGTGGACAGTGTTGCCGGGCAAGGCAGTACATTCTGGTGCCGGATCCCCCTCATCCCGGCGCTCATCGCCATGGAAGATGCGGCTTGAGAATTGCGTTGTACGTGTCAAATCAGATCAGACAAATATTAATTGCTCAACCATGCCCGCGAGCTCAACCCTTACTTCACATTACAATATTCTTGTGCCATTCATGGTTAATAGATAAGGTCCATCCCTATAAATACTAAAATGCGGGGCCACGTCATGGAAGAATTTCGTAAAATGGTGGTCAATACCACCTTATATTTTATTGAAATAGCAAAAACAGAAGCAGCGATTTACATATATATCTGGAGTCTTATTATTATTCTCACGGCTACTTCTATTATTATTGCATTTTACCTCCTCTACCGTATCAGAAATTTCAAAAATTCTGACTTAATTGAAAGAATCAGGGGGCCAGCCCCTCAAAGAAAGCGCTCAATTGTCAGGCGTATAAAGCGCCTAAAAGCCTTCACATCCTCCGTCCGTCTCACACTGGTACGTAATTCTCTGGTGCTTATTATTGTTGGCATAATTATGCCTGGCGTTCTTTTAGGTTCGATTGCCGCTAAACAAACCTGGCTACTGCCAGGCACCTATGCGCTTGAATTGGATGGCACACCAACAGACAGCCTAGAATTTGCCAGAACTGATTTTCTGTTATTTGTTACGGATCAAGCCCTAAGAGGCAGTTTAAGCGACACTTTGGAGGTTTTCGATTACGCGCTGACCGATATTCAGAACAATCCGAAAAATATACTATTTTCTATATTTGTACTTTTTTATCGTTTCTTGACTGGCTTTGTTGCTGCTTCAATTTTTTATGTTGGGTATCGTATCATCAGGGCAGTGCCACATGTTCGAAAAGACATTACGAAATGGGAGCTATTGCTAGAAGCTATGTAGGAAGAGCAGGAACATAAAATGCCTGCCTGATATTGTTTTCAAATACGCACTAAAAGGGGGGCAATGCCCCCCTTTTCTCAGGTAAATACTCCACCTGATACCTTACCGCCTCATCCACGCCTGCGGACAATCTGATAACCGGAACGGAACAGATATTTCACCGGTACGCTGATCATATGGACCAGCCGGGTGAAGGGAAAAATGAGGAAGATCGTCAGTCCCAGCACGATGTGAAGTTTAAAAATTAACGCTTCGGGCTTGATAAATTC
>NVVU01000088.1 GCA_002733485.1 Robiginitomaculum sp. | reverse complement strand
CTCTTTACCGAATTTGGTATGGATTTACGCCCTCTTTTGCAGGCCGATGATCAATTGGATGAGCTGAAAGCCTTTTTGAGAAAATCCCTGCAATCCAAAGCCGTCAGCCATTTTCTGGATGATGGCATAACCGGTGGCAATCACCGCTTTGCCGACATTGGAGGCTGAGATGACTGAACCTCTACCTGCTGCCTTTCACATGGCCGATGTGGGCGGTAAAAGCCCCAGTTTTCGCCGGGCGCTGGCCATGGGCCGCATCCATGTGGGCGCGCACGCCTTTGATCACATCAAAAACGGTACCCTGCCCAAGGGAGATGTGCTGAAAATTGCGGAAATCGCCGGTATTACCGGGGCCAAGGCCACGGCCAACCTTATACCGCTTTGCCATCCTTTGCCGCTGGACCATGTGGCGGTGTATATTGATCTGGAGCAAGATACTGTCTCGGTGGCGGTTTATTGTGTTGCGGCGGCCTATGCGAAAACCGGGGTGGAGATGGAGGCGCTGGCCGGGGTGAATGGCGCGCTTCTCACGCTTTATGATCTGACCAAGCCGGTAGAACCGGCCCTGACCATTCAGGATATCCGTTTGCTGGTCAAAGAAGGCGGCAAAAAGGGCCGCTGGGTCTGCCCCGAAGGGGTGCCAGAACGGGTGGCAGGCATTATGCCCGACACCCAAGACCGCCCGCTGGAAGAGGTGAAGGCGGCCATTGTCACGCTGTCAGACCGGGCCTCGTCCGGTGAGTATGAAGATAAATCCGGGCCAAAACTGCGTGCGGCGCTGGAGTTTCTGGGTGCCGAGGTATTATCCGCCGATATTCTGCCCGATGATGAGGATGCCATTGCAGCGCGCCTTAGTGCGCTTGCCGATGGCGGTGAGGTGGATCTGATCATCACTACGGGCGGTACGGGCCTGACCCCGCGTGATGTGGCTCCCGAAGCCATTGCGCGGATTTGTGTAAAAACCGCGCCCGGCATTGGCGAGGCRTTGCGCGCCGCTGGCGGGCGGCATTTGCCGACGGCGTGGCTGTCGCGTTCCCTCGCGGCTGTGCGTGCCAAAACCCTGATTGTGGCCCTGCCGGGTTCGCCCAAGGCTATTGATGAAAGCATGGATGTCCTCAAGCCCTTTTTGCGCCATGCGGTGCGTCTGGCCAAAGGTGGTAAACATAATTGCAACCCTCGACCTGATGGGCATTCGGGGGGCGCGTCATGATCTCCTATGACGAGGCTCTGGCCCTGATCGCCGATGAGGCGGCACCATTGGATACAGAGGCCGTCGCCCCTGCCGAGGCGCTGGGCCGGGTGCTGGCCTCTGATGTGGTGGCCACGCGGTCACTGCCCCCTTTTGACAATACCGCCATGGATGGCTTTGCCCTGAGGGCCAAAGACAGCCAGAACGCCCCGTGTGATTTGCCGGTTTTGGGCAGTGTGGCCGCCGGAGATGTGCCCGATATGGCCGAACAGGCAGGGGCCGTTGAAATTATGACCGGTGCGCCGGTGCCAGACTGGTGCGATGGCGTTGTGCCGGTGGAAAATGTCGATGTGGTGCGAGATGTTGCGGGAGTACCAACCCGCATMACTGTCAAAGCCCCCATCTTGAAAGGCGCGCATATTCGCCGCGCAGGCGAGGATGTGCAGGCCGGGAAAGCCTTGCTGGCGGCGGGGGGGACGCTGACACCGCAAAGCCTGGCCATCCTGACGGCGCTGGGCATTCRGCATGTATTGGCGGCGGTGCGTCCGCGTATCGCGCTGATTGGCACCGGGGCCGAGCTGGTGCGCGATCCGGCAACGGACCTGAAAGGCGGCCAGATTTATGATAGCAATACGCCCTATTTACGTGCCGCCCTGAAGCGTGACGGCTTTGAAGCGGAAGTGATCCCCGGATCGCCAGATGATACGGCGGGCTTTCTGGCCGCCATAGCCGCCGCCGAAGGGGTTAGGATCATCATCTCTACCGGTGCGGTCAGCATGGGGCGGCGAGATTTTGTACCCGAAGCTTTGGCACAATTGGGCGCCCGCACTGTGTTTCACAAATGCACCATTCGCCCCGGCAAGCCGATATTTTTTGCGCGCCTGCCGGATGGTACATACTTTTTTGGCCTGCCGGGCAATCCGGTGTCGGCGGCGGTGGGCTTGGCATTTTTTGTAATGCCGCTGTTGGATGCCCTGTTGGGGCGCACAAAAGCGCCCGCCATCCATGCGCCACTGGTCAATGATTTTACGAAGAAACAGGGCTTCACCATGTTCACCAAGGCGCGTCTTGGCGCGAGCGGTATCGAGATTTTGCCGGGCCAGCAATCCTTTCGCCTCGCACCACTATTGGCGGCCAATGGCTGGGCGGTAATCCCGGCTGGTGTCGATGGGGTTAAGGCCGGTGATGAAGTGGACTTTTTGCCGTTTGAAAGAGGGATGTTATGCAGGACATAACCATACAGCTGTTTGGGGCCTTTCGCCCGCTGGGCGCCACCATGGCTTTGCAGGTGCCCAAGGGGGCCAGTGTGCATGATGTACGCGCCGCCTTTGCGGATAATCTGCCAAAGGATCTGCATGATCTTTTGGAGGTCAGCCGCTTTGCCGATGAACGGGCGGTGCTGGCCGAAAATGCCATTGTTGTCGAGAATTCAAAACTGGCAGTATTGCCACCAGTTTCAGGAGGTTAGAGATGAATATACATGTAGAAGTGCGTGATGTAGAGGCCAATCCGCTGGACCCGTCTGAGGCACTGGGTTTTGTCGAATCTGCTGGTCATGGGGCCGGCGCGCTGTTTCTGGGCGCGGTTCGAAACCGCAATCAGGGCCGCGATGTGAAGGGCGTCAGCTATGACGTTTTTGCCCCGCTGGCCGAGCAAAGTTTCACAGAAATCTGCGCCGAGGCGCAGGACAAATGGGGGCCGGATTTGCGCCTCTTTGTGGTGCACGGCAAAGGTCGTCTTGATGTGGGTGGCCTCAGCATTGTTATCGCCGCCGGATCGCCGCACCGGGACGAGGCGTTTCGGGCCTGCCGTTATGTGATCGAAGAGATCAAAAACCGCTCGCCGGTGTGGAAACAAGAGCACTATACCGACGGCGATAGCGAATGGGTGCAGGGCCATGCCCTGTGCCAGCACGGTGATCAATCACACAAGCATGAGCATGCCCATGGCTAGGCTGGCGGGTCTGGTACTGGCGGGCGGTGCCTCGCGGCGTATGGGGCGCGATAAGGCGCGCCTGCCCAWCAAAGGCAAGGCGCTTGGCAAAATTATGGCAGATACCCTGCGCGCCGCCGGTTGTGATCCGGTGCTGATCAGCGGCCCGAATGACATTAAGGACGTGTTTTTGGGGCAGGGGCCGCTGGCCGGTATCCATGCCGCCTTTGATCATTTGGGCAAGGCCGAGGCCCTGCTGATTGTGCCGGTGGATATGCCAGCGCTTAGCCCAGACAGCCTGAAAGTGCTCGCCGAAACGGATGGCGAGGCGGTGTTYTATGCGGGGCAGTCCTTGCCGCTAAAACTGGCCAATGTACCTCATATCCGACAAAGGCTGGAGGCGATATTATCGCAAGACGGCGGGGACTGGTCGATCCGTAGTTTTGTTTGCGGGCTGAGCGCGCACAAACTGGATGTCAGGGGKCTCAGCGTTCTCGAGCTGACCAATTTGAATACCCCGGATGATGTGAAAACACTGGAGCAAGCCAATGAAACTTAAATTGGAAATGGGTTTGGTGCAGTGCCGTATCAGCCGCGAAGAAGCGCAAACCCTGTGCGATGACGGGGCGATCAATGAAACCATCACGCTACCAGGTGGGACCGGTTATGTGCTGGCCATCGGCACTATGGACGACCTGCCCGCCCCACAGTTTGCTTTTGACCATACGGGGCCAAACTTTGTGTTTTATATCTCCACCGAGGATGCCAAACGGCTGGCGAGCGAGCCTTTGAAAAAGGGCATAGAAGGCGCATTTGAGCAGGGTTATTTCTCGATAGAGGTGAATGTCAAAGACTTTGCGCCCAAGAAAAAGCCAAATCCGGATAGCCTATGAARGCGCTGGGTGTCATCGCGCTGGCGCTGGTCATGATCGCCATTATTGTGCCGGCGTTTTGGGGCCGTGAACAGGCGGGCCTACAGATYGCCAGCGCCAGTAGTTTTGCGCCGTTTCTGCAAAGCATGGCACCTCAAATACAGCGTACCTGCCAAATAGAAGCGCGTATCAGCACYGGGGCCAGCGGCACGCTGGCCACACAAATCCTGAACGGCGCGCCGTTTGATCTTTTCTTTTCCGCCGATGCGAAGCGGCCACAGGCCCTCATGAAGGCGGGCAAGGGTGTGAAAACGCGCACCTATGCGCTGGGCCAACTGGTCTATTGGCAGCCATCCCCGCAAAGCCCCGATGCGCGCCCTTTGGCGCTGGCTGATCCGGCCCTGGCACCTTATGGCGTGGCGGCCAGAGAAAGTCTGAAAAAATTGCGGCAACACTATGTAATTCCAACAAAACAAGTGATGGGACGCAATGCCGCCCAGGCCTTTCAGTTTGTGCAAAGCGGTGCAGCCGGAGCAGGCCTCGTGCCGCTCTCTCTGGTGCGGGCGGCGGGTATCGCTGMAGACAAATATGTCATGGTGTCCACCAACTGGTATGCCCCCATCCATCAGGATGTTGTGGTACTGCATCCATCAGCGGCGGCTGACTGTGTGCTGACTTTGCTGGAAACGTCACCGGTAAGAACTAAAATGGTGGCGGCAGGGTTCAAGGTTCCATGAGTGCGGATCTGGCAGCACCCTTATGGCTGAGCCTGCGGCTGGCGGGAATGACCACAATCATCCTTCTGGTGCTGTGCGTGCCGCTGGGCTGGCTGCTGGCGCGGACCAAAGGACGCTGGCGGCCCGTGGCGGAGGCGTTTTTAACGCTGCCGTTGGTATTGCCGCCCACGGTGCTGGGGTTTTATCTTCTATTGCTGTTGGGGCCAAAGGGACCGTTTGCATCTCTGCATCTGGTGTTTTCCTTTTGGGGGCTGGTGGTAGGATCGGTAGTGTTTTCCCTGCCCTTTGTGCTCAGGCCCATTCAGAGCGCCTTTGAGGCCATTCCGGACAGTCTTCTGGACAGTGCGGCCAGCCTGGGGGCGGGGCCGTGGCAACGCTTTGCGCAATTGGCGGTACCTATGGCGCGACGCGGCATTATCAGCGCCGCCATATTGGGATTTGCCCACACCCTGGGCGAATTTGGTGTGGTGCTGATGGTCGGGGGCAATATCGCCGGGAAAACCCGGGTGCTGTCGGTGGCGATTTTNGATGCGGTCGAGCGGCTGGATTATGGCACCGCCCATATGCTGTCTTTTGGTTTGTTGGCCTTTTCCTTTGCGGTCTTGCTGCTGCTTTCATTGTTGAACACACGGCGGGCAGTATTGTGAAGGCGGTGCTGGAACATGCCAAGGGCGGGTTTACGTTGAACGCGAAGGCTGAATGGCCGGATAGGGGCATGACGGTGATTGCCGGACCATCAGGGGCCGGAAAAACCAGTTTTTTGCGCGCCGTTTTGGGGCTGGAGTGCGCCACGGGCCAAATTGAGTTTGCCGGGAAGCTGATACAGGGCGCGGAACATTTTATGCCCGTGCATCAAAGGCAAATCGCCTGGGTCAGCCAGCATGACGATGTGTTTATGCACCTCAGCGTGTCTGAAAACCTAGCTTTTGCGACACGCTTTGCTGCGCCGGGTGGCCCAGTGCTGGTGGATATGGCTGAACGCTTTGGTCTTTCCTCGCATTTGGGTCAAAATGCCGGAACGCTATCGGGTGGTCAGAAACAGCGTTTGATTCTGGCCCGGGCGCTGATGTCTCACCCGCGCCTGCTGGCGCTGGACGAGCCATTTGGGGCGCTGGATGCCGAGGCCCGTCATGACTTGCTGGGCTTGCTGCACAGCTATTGCACGGCGCAAAACTTGCCGGTTTTGTTTGTCAGCCATGATTTTGATACCCTGACCCGGCTGGCGGACTTTATGCTCTATATGGAAGAAGGCCGCGTGATTGCGCAGGCCCCATTAAATGCCTGTTTGCTGGATAAAAGCCTGCCTTATCGTTATCGCGAAGAGGCCTGTGTGGTGATGAATGCCTTGGTTCAAGGGTATGATGCAGAGCATGGCCTAAACCGGTTATCCATAGGCAGTGCGCAACTGGTGGTTCCGGGGGCCGCGCTGCCCATAGGTATTTCGGTGCGTCTGCGCCTGCGCGGCGGCGATATCAGCCTTAGCCGTACTCGCCATGAGGACAGCAGCGTGCTGAATATCCTGTCTGCGCTGGTGATAACAGTAGAACACGCCAACGGGCAAAGTGCACTGACCCCGGGGTCAGTGAACGTCACACTGGCGTTAAATGGAGGCCCTGTATTGGTGCGCATTACCGAAAAATCTGCTCGTGCCCTGAACCTTGATGCGGGCGATACCGTGTACGCCCAGATCAAGGCCAGCGCTTTGGTGAGCGGGTAGGGCGGTTTACTACATAGCCTCGATAATATTTTTCATCATGGCGCGTACCTTGGTGGCGGTTTCTTCCAGCGCCGCATTTTCCACCGTTTGCATGGAGGCAATCGGGTCAACACCGGAAACCTCCACTTTGCCATCTTCTTTTTGTTGGACAATGACATTGCAGGGCAACATCAGGCCGATCTTGTCCTCAGCCTGGATCGCCTGGTAGGCCATTTTTGGATTGCACGCCCCCAGGATCAGATAGGGCGGCAGGTCCGCACCGATTTTCTTCTTTAACGTGGCCGACACATCAATTTCGGTCAGCACCCCAAAGCCATGTTCGGTAATGACGGCGCGGGCGCGATCCGCCGCTTTATCAAACGGCAGGTCCAGGGTTTTGGAAAAATAATAACTCATAATTGTCTCCCTTAGGGCATCAGTTGGCGTGCATTTATTAGATAAAGCTTATATAGTGCGTTTGAAGGCGGCTGCAATGAAGGGAAATGAAAATGAAACTCTTATCCATGATGCRMRAACGSGCMRGCMRRGAAGARAGCTATTTTCAGGCCGCTTTRCTGCGYGAAGAYGYGCAAMGGCTGGAAAARCTMTGCACSATTGCCGAWGMRTGCGAGACGCTGGMRCGCTTTCACAAGGAYGGTCTTTATGTSGGCTGGACCMARGGCGATTTRCGYACWGGCGAGCTGAAAGARGCGCTRRKCCCYTTYATGGAGGCGYTWTACGCCTWTKCMCACGRRGAYAARASCSMRGCGCGCGAAGAKGAAATYYTGCGCACCTGGRSCGCGTTTAACCAGCARCGYATGAAAATWCTGGTGCAYTGCCTYTARGSRSMKYTWYTRYNNNCGCGAGGTGACGGTYTTTACCTCTARAAAGCCRGCAAGACCCCASGGGCCAAGYTCGCGCCCGATACCSGATTGCTTGAACCCGCCCCAACTGGTTTGCGGSGGAATGGCCACCGARACATTRTTATARATRTGCCCGGCCTCCAATTGYGCGGCSACYCGYTCGGCGCGCGCGTCATCTTCGGTGAYGATGCTGGCGGCWAGGCCRTATTCGGTRTCATTGGCCTCGRCAATGGCTTCGTCTTCGGTGCTAAASGTGCGCATACACATGACGGGGCCAAARATTTCCTCCTGCCASAGGCGYGAGGATTTGGGCACATCGTCATARAGCGTTGGTTCGACAAAATAGCCGGTGTTAAASGCCGCTGCMCKWCCGCCGCCAATGAGGCAGTTCAGGCCCTCTTCGCGGGCAATATCCTGATAACCGGTGACCTTGTCATATTGCGCATTGGAGGCCAGCGGCCCCATGGTCATGCCGTCAGTATCAGGTGTGCCCAGCACCACGGCCTTATATTCCTGGATCAGTTTTTCGGTCAGCGCATCCTTGATGCTCTCATGGACCAACAGACGGCAGGTGGCGTTACAGCATTGGCCGGAATTATAAAACACGCCCTCGACGGCCAGACGTGCAGCCAGATCAAGGTCGGCATCTTCAAACACCAGGGTTGGCGATTTTCCGCCAAGTTCCAGCCCGATATTTTTCACATCCTCAGCGGCGGCCTTCATGATCGACTTGCCGGTACGGGTAGAGCCGGTGAAGGAAATTTTGCGCAGGCCCGGATGCTCGGAAAGGGCGGAGCCGGTAATGGCCCCGGTGCCATTGACCACATTTATAACCCCGGCGGGCAGGCCCGCCAGTTCAGCCGCTTTGCCCCAGAAAGTATCAGTAAAGGGGGTCACTTCGGATGGTTTGATCACAACGGTACAGCCCGCAGCCAGCGCCGGGCCCAGCTTCCACGAGCAGATTTTCATAGGGAAGTTCCATGGCAGGATAAAGCCAACCGACCCCATGGGTTCCAGTCGCGTGGAAGAGCGATAGCCCGGAATATCGTATTCAATCGGGGTTTGGCGGCGTGCGTCCAGCTCATCGGCGCGGTCGGCAAAATAATCAATGCAATCAACACTGCCGTTAATGTCGGCTTCGGCCTCACTACGCGGCTTGCCGCAATTGGACATTTGCATGCTTACCAGGTCATCGAAATGATCGCGAATGGCGGCGGTCATCTTGCGCATATAGGCGGCGCGTTCAGAACCACTAAGGGCGCTCCAAGCCGGGAAGGCCGCGTTGGCAGCGCGAACCGCATCATCCACCAGCTCGGCGCTGGCCTCGTTAAAATGGCCGATGGGATGTTCCGTGCTGGGGTTGATGACGGCGATACGCACCCCCGTACCCTCGACCCATGCTCCGTTACAATAGTTTTTTTCGATGATTACGTCACTCGCGCCCATGGGTCTGCCTCTGGTTATCGGTTGCAATTCTGTTTGCGGATCATGCCAAGGGTAAAGGGGGCAGGGCAAGGCAGGAAGTGCAGGTCGATCCGTAATTTTAAAGCGTTAATACCAATTTAATCGCAATTTCTTGCGTCTTCACCCAAAAATGCGGTATAAGGGGCATGGGCATCATGCCCTGACCCGGTGAAAGCCAAGCCGGGCAAGTGTGTAAATGTGTCGGGGGCTATCATGTCATTTGTGCGGTTTTTATTTCGGGAAGGGTCTCCCTTCGTGTTTTCTGTTTTTTTAGTGCTGTTTTCCTTGCAGAACATTCCAATGCTTTCGCTGCCGGATAGTTCTTTTGGGATGTTTGTAGCGGCGGCCTTTTCGATTGGCTATATGGGCATACAAATGGGCCTTTCCGCCTTTGCCCGGGTGGGCAAGGACGGGCCGGTGGTCGACCTGTTTTTGTCGCTGATCCCGCTCTTCACACTGTTGGTGATTGTGGTGCTGGACATTGTCGGTAAATTGCCATTGTCGATGTTTCAGATTTTCGGGCTGGCCATTGCCGCCATGGTGGTCCTGATGGATATCATTTTCAATACCCTGATCCTGTTCAAGATGAACCGTCTGGCAAATGACTATGTGGCTATGCAATAAGCAATCTTGTTGAAATTAAATGAGATGGGCCGGTATTACCACCGGCCCATTTTTTTGTTTACTCGGTCAGGGCAACCACATGACCAATCTTTGGGTTCACCTTGCCATCGCGAATATCGGAAAAAACCTGAGCGGCGTTTTCCATACCGCTGGTTGGCTCGATCTGTAACCAGTCCATGCCCTCTTTGGCCCAGTCCATCAGTTCTGTGCCGATTTTTTGTTGCAGGACCTGACCGCCCCAGTCCTTACGCCGTCTTAGGGCATGGTCAGGGGCAAAGAAAAAGACCGGCTTGGCCCCCGGCATGTCGCCAGGCTCTTCAAACTGTTCCCAATGGCTGATGCCCACAGCGCAGGAATAAACCAGAGCATCCCCCAGATGGCCGTGTAGCGCGCGTTTCACCTGCGCATTCCCAGACATATCGATATAGAGCGATGGGGTGTCAGTGGGCAGGGCGCTGATTTCGTCATAGCCAAGGGTTCGGTTGTAATCCCCAAGGCCGGCCACAAATGCTTTATTGCTAGTCGAAGTAAGACCAATGATGGTGCGATCCGGGGATGCATAGCGCGCAAACAGGCGGGCGAGCCCCATGGCGGTCTTGCTGGAAGCGCTGCCCAGAATGATGTTTTGCGCCCCAAAACAGTTCTTGCCCATGAAAAAGTCATGCAGCAAAAACGAGGTGGCGAACAAGGGCTGGAACAGCATTTGAATGTCTTCGGTGCGCGGATCGGCCGGAGCGTCTGACCCAAGGCGTAAGTAGTCATTGTATATGGGCGGCAGTTTGGAACGGTGTTCGGCGGCATCAATAAAGCTGCCGGGTTTGATCTTGCCCGGGCGCATGGTGATGTGGCTGGCAAAGGGCAAAAATCCATAAAGACGCTCGCCCTCTTTAATTTCATCGCAGGTCGAGGCGATCACTGTCGCAACCCCCCAGACCGGCACAATACCCCAGGGGGAAGGGGCGGGATAAAACTGCCAATAACCGATAATATCGCCAGTGGCCGCATAGGTAATGTTGTTGGCGGTCAGCGCGAACTTATCAATGGACAGCAGAATTTCGCCCGCCGCCATTGTCTCTGCAATATCCGTATTGATGATTTCCGCTTTGCGGATGTCTGCCTTGTTAAGGTGATAAACCGAGCCCTGCATGCGTGTATCCTTGCCAAAATGTGATTCACTGATTGCCCAAGTAAATCACAAATTTGATCCGGATCCTATTCTTCGTGCAGGGCGGCATTCATGAAGGGTACCCAGCATAATTGGTATGCCTGAGGACGAGCGGATGAAATTTTCAGCACGTATCGACGCAGAAAGGAAAATCCCCTTGCCATATTTTACCAGGCAAGGCATCTGCAAATCTAGGGGCACATCACCTGCGCGGAAAAACAAGCCAACTTCAGAAGCTCACATTGTGATTCAAGTCTCTATCCCAATAATTGAAGCAGAGCGTTAGGTTTAATATTGGCGATTGTTAATGCCTAAAAGTACGTAAGAGGCCTATTCGCGCGTTTCCAATATGCTTCAAATTTAAAATTGGAAGAATCGGACGTTAGTAAGCGCTTCGTTTAACGCATTGTTATTATAGAGAGAAATGGTGCACCAAAAGCGATAAAACTGCGAACTGGCAGATGGTGCTTTGTTATTGATTTCAATCGCAATGTTCGTATGCCTGTCGCTGACTTGTTTGGGTTGTTTGCGAGCGTACCAAAAGGCTAACCGGATCTGTAATTTTACATAACGCAAGGTATGTGCAATCAGGTGCGCTTCTTATTTCATATGAAGACGGACAACGGACACAATGCTGGTTTGGCTATCCTTTAATAAGACGTGACACTAATAATGTTTGGTGTATTATCCTTTAATAACAAAGATCGTTATTAAAAGGTATAGCGCGCTATGGCAGATACAGACCTTACGCCCCGTATTGGTGAGTATGTCACAACGACTGTGGTTGGTGAGCCAGTACGCGCTTATATCCCGCGTGATCTACCGCTAGTGCCTCCGATTGATATGCAATCGCTGTCCAACCTTGTGAGTGATGCAATGCTCGCGTTAGGGCGCTTGGATGGTGTCAGGTCAGTCGCGCCGGACACGTCGTTATTCTTGTATATGTATGTCCGTAAGGAGGCGCTTCTCTCTTCACAAATTGAAGGCACACAATCCACTCTATCCGACTTGCTACTCTACGAGAATGAGCAAGCGCCCGGGGCACCCGTCGATGATGTTGAAGAGGTGTCAACTTATGTGGCGGCGTTGGATCACGGCTTGAAACGCATGAAAGGTGGTTTCCCTCTTTCGATGCGTCTTATGCGAGAGATGCACGGCATCCTTTTGTCAACGGGTCGAGGCAGTACGAAATTGCCGGGAGAGTTCCGACAGTCGCAAAACTGGATTGGCGGCACACGTCCCGGCAACGCATTATTTGTACCGCCGCCTCCGGGGTCAGTTCTCGACCTTATGACCAATCTGGAAAGCTTCCTTCATGCGGAAGATGATTTGCCGACAATTGTAAAGGCAGGCATTGCTCACCTTCAGTTTGAAACTATCCATCCATTCCTGGACGGGAATGGTCGCCTTGGCCGATTACTCATCACGCTCTATCTATGCTCAGAAGGCATTTTAGAAGAACCACTTTTATATCTCAGCCTTTATCTCAAGACACACCGTAAGACATATTATCAACTGCTCAATGAAGTTCGAGATCATGGACGGTGGGAAGTTTGGCTTGAATTCTTCTTGGTTGGCGTGAAAGAAGTAGCCGAACAGGCGAATGCGGCGGCGCGGCGAATTTCAAATATCTTTGAAGTCGATGCGCAGAAAATCTCTAGTTTGAAGAGAGCGGCAACAATGGCGCGTAAGGTTCACGAAGTCATGCGCCAGAGGCCAATCGTCACAATAGCGCTCATTACAAAGCTTTGCGAAACTACCGTGCCGACCGCCACAAATGCACTTGGGAATTTTGAGAAACTTGGCATTGTTCACGAAATCACAGGCAAAGAACGAGGACGAGTCTACGCTTATACCAAGTATTTAGAAGTTTTAGATGAAGGTACCGACCCCATTGTTTAGCGGGGGTTGTAATGGTCGCTACAGCCTAGGCGTGGCCCACTTCATATGAAGACGGACACATAGGGGCACATCAACCTTCCAAAAGAAGTTACATATTCAGAACGCCGGTTTGGAGCAAGAACATGCCTTTAAGAGTTTTAGGGTCCAGACTCATTCAAATCCAGTAGCAGATCAGGGCGGCAAGGCATAATGCGGCCATAAAGTTGGTGGCGTTTTTGTCGTAGCGAGTGG
>NVVU01000087.1 GCA_002733485.1 Robiginitomaculum sp. | reverse complement strand
TCTGGTCGATAAAACAGGATATAATCCTGAGTATGCCACAACCACGGGTAATCCTTTGCATAAACGCATCGTTGTGGACGCAAGCTTAAAGGGGCGAAAACAACGCTTTGATCCCGTTTATTATCAGGTTCCTTTTCCAGACTCCATGTCGGAATTTTCCATGCCTGTACTCGGGACTCCCCTTATAGAATTGCGCCTGGCCGATGGCAGCGGTATGGAGCAGGCATTGTTGCACTGGTCCGGCCCCGTTGCAGGTCGGTCGATTAATTTGCACTTCTTGCCGGCGATTGAAACGGCAAAAACACTTGCCGGCCCAGCAGACCCGGCCAGCGTTTCCCTGTGGATGCCCGTATTGAGCGTGAATGGCGAGCTTGTTACCGGCAAAGCGTTTTCACCATCAGGAAAAACGGCGGGTTTGCGCACCACGCCTCCAATCCTCGATCTGTCACAATTTAAACTGGCAGAC
This sequence comes from Robiginitomaculum sp., assembly GCA_002733485.1. Taxonomy (GTDB): domain Bacteria; phylum Pseudomonadota; class Alphaproteobacteria; order Caulobacterales; family Maricaulaceae; genus Robiginitomaculum_B. The sequence goes on along the minus strand of NVVU01000087.1, from coordinate 12,213 downwards.
CCATCCAGCGCTACTGAGCTGAAGGTTGCGCGCATTGAAACGCCGGATGCCAAGACCGTCAGGCTTTCTCTCGAACTGATTTCTGAGGGCGATGGCAGTTGGGTCCCGGCCCATTTTTCCATTACCGACAACGGACAATTAGTGCATCCGCGCCTGCTAAACCTTGAACAGAGTGCCAAGCCGATCATGGTGCTGACCGATGTGAGCGGCAGCATGAAAGACATTGGTGCGTTTGAGATCAGCAAGGAAGCCATCATAAGCCTCGCCAGCCACCTTTCGCCAGCGACGCCTGTGGCTTTGACCAGTTTTGCCCGAGCAGCCCGCAAAGATGTGCCATTATCTCCTTTAGGCGATGGCACAGCCTTGGCAAAGGCGGCCCGGCAACTCACGACACGAGACTATACCGGGATTTATGCGGGACTGGACTTTGCGGCGAACACAAAGGGGCTCGATAACGGGGTCGTGATCCTGCTGTCCGATGGCTTTGATAATGTTGGCGGCAATGAGGATGCAATCATCAAGGCCTTGAAAGCGCGCAATATTCGGGTTTTTGCACTGGCGCTGGGCGCAGATTCAGATGCCAAGCTTTTGCAAAGAATTGCTCAAAAAACTGATGGCTTCTTTGCCAGAATACGAAAAGCAGATGAGCTGGAACCTTTTTATGCCAGACTTGGCAGTGAACTGACCAGTTATGTTGCGCTGGAATATGATGCGCCTGTCGCACCGTTGTCTTTGGCCACCGAAATTCTGCCGAACACTACGCCTGCAAACGACAATGCAGAAGAAATGGTTCAGGAAAGCGCAAATCTGTCCGCGCCAGCCGTCGAAAACGCTGATGAGTCTGAGCCAGCAAATAACCAAAAACGAGCAGTACGGGTTCAGCTCAAAGGCAGCACCCTTGAGACATATGGTGATTATGAGGCTCAACCATTATTGAACTCGGGCGAGGCGGCGCAGCTTGCGTTACACATAGAAATACCCGTTGGTGAAAATGTGAAGTCGATAGACCGGCCATTATTTGTCCTTGGTGACGCCGCCGCGCCTTGGGCGTTAATGGGCGACTATACGCTGATCAGTGATCTGGGGGGCTATGGGGCGGATCGTTTAACGTCTGCCTATATGACTGAGTGGATCAATGTTATCCGGCAAAGGTCTGACAAGAATTTTGTGGCACCGGATTATTTGCGCCCATCATTTAACCAGATACAGACATGTTCTGCTTTTTATGGCCCCCAGGGTCCAGACCCTAACCTTCTACCTCCGGCTCTGGCCAATTGTGGTGACGCATCCTAGAAAAACGAATGCTTAAACAAAGTTCTGATTCTCTACCGGCCCCGTTTCAACGGCGATCCCTGTCATTACCAGACGGCATTATGCACGCCATAGTGAGCGGTGATCGTGAGGCCGATCCGGCCATCGTATTCGTCCATGCCAACGGGTTTAACGCGCGGACCTATTTGCCGCTTTTGCAACCTTTGGCCAGTACATATGACGTGATGTCATTGGATATGCGCGGCCATGGCCGAACCGATTTGCCAACACAGGAACGGGGCAAAAACTGGTATGTATTTCGAGAGGACTTAATCAAGGTTTTGTCCGGGTTTTCTACGCCGCCAGTTCTCATTGGACATTCAATGGGCGGTACTGCCAGCGTGTTGGCTGCCGCCAAACGTCCGGACCTGATAAGCCGTGTGATTGCCTTTGATCCCCCAATCCTGCCACGCCTGTTGCAATGGGGCATGCGCTTTGGTTTGATTCCAATGCGGAGCCGCGCAAAACACCCATTGGTGCGCGGTGCCTTAAGCCGCCGCCGCGAATTTGACAGCCGCGAAGCCGCCTTTCAGCGATATGCAGGGCGCCGACCATTCATCAGCTGGCAAGATGGCTTTTTGCAAAATTATCTGGCCGATGGGTTGCAGCAACATGGCGAGCAAGTTGTATTGAGTTGCCACCCGGCGTGGGAAGCCCATAATTACACCGCCCACGGGCATGATATTTGGGGGGCATTGCGCCGCTTGAAAACTCCGACTCTGTTGATTGGTGGAGATGGCCCGGGCGTGGTCTTGCGAAACAAGACCCTGTTACGACTTGGCGCCCTTAATACACAAATTCAAACCCGCCACGTGGACAGCAGCAGCCATTTCCTGCCGATGGAAAACCCGGATTTGGCACAATCTCTAATCCGAAATTTCATCAAGGATCAGACATAGCCACGCTGTCGAATGTAGGCGTCCAGCGCGCGCACCCGGGTTTGCGGTGAGGGGTGGGTGGACAATATCTCTGGCTGACGGCTCTTGCTGGCTGCGCCCATACGCTCCCATAGACGCACGGCCTGACGTGGATCATACCCGGCGCGATGCATATAATCGACGCCCAGCTTGTCGGCCTCCAGCTCGTGCTTGCGAGAAAACGGCAAAATAATGCCAAATTGCACCCCGACCCCCAGGATCGCGGCGATTTCCCCTTTATAGCGGCTGTCCTGTTGAGAAAGGGCCACATTGGCCACCTGCAGGCCAACCCCGGCGGCCAGTTGCTGGCTGTAGCGCTCGGCAGCGTGGCGTGCAGCCACATGGCCGGTTTCGTGGCCCATAATGGCTGCGATCTGGTCGTCATTTTCGCTAAATTCCATAATRCCGCGATAAAAGCCGACCTTGCCGCCGGGCATGACAAACGCATTTTTTTCGTCGGTATCAAAAACCGCATATTCCCAGTTTTGATTGGCGCGGTTGGCGGCGCTGGCAATGCGTCCGCCCACCCGGCGCAATTGGTTGTTCAGACCCGCGTCCATGGAAACCGGGGTTTCCGCCTTTACATCCGACCAGGCGCTGGCCGATAGTTTGGCCAATTGCCCCTGSGAGACCARCATRAAYTGYGAYCGCCCGGTTTCCGGRTTTGTRGCRCAKCCACTGGCGGCMAWYGGMACMACCGTACCSGCKGCCAGWCCGCGWATRAGTKYYYGDCKYKANCAKTWYNNNTTCCATRACCAGCTCCTTTTTCCTGCTGCCACAATTCTGCTGCATAATTAGCCATAGCCTATACCCGCAAAAGCAAATATAAAAGTGTCGGGTCAGGACTCGCCGGAGAATAATATGCGCAAGCTCAGTCTTTTTTTGACCCTGTTGGTCCTGATTATGGGCGGTGCCATGGCGGCCATTGTCTATCTGGTGCCGCCGGAATTTTACAAACAAAAGATTGAGGAACAGGCCAGCGCCATGCTGGGCCGGGAATTACGCATTAAAGGGCAGGTCACCTTGCGTCTGTGGCCAACGCTGCAGGCCCGCGCTCAAAACGTGACCTTGGCCAACCCGCCCGGGTTTTCGGAGCCTCATTTTGCCACCATGAAGGCCATGCGCGCCAGCGTTGCCATTGTGCCGCTATTCTCCCGCCGCATAGAGATTAAGGAATTTGTACTGGTGGAGCCAAAAATCGTGCTGGAACGGCGCGCTAATGGGGCCGTCAACTGGATCATGGGGACCAAAGGCAAGGCCAGTGTACCTCCCTCCACTTCCACAAAATTCAAACGCAAACCGGGGGCATTGCCGCTGGAGGCCTCACTGGGCGATATCCGCCTGATCGAAGCAGATGTGCGCTATATTGACCATATAGAAGACAGTGAAACCCAATTATCGAAGGTTAATCTGGACCTGAACATGCCGGCACTTAACGCCCCTATGAGTGTCAAAGGCAGTCTCGTTCTGGATGGTCAGCCCTATGCCCTGAACGCCATGCTGGGGGGGATCCAGCAATTCATGGATGGGGCGCGCACGCCGATTTCCCTAAACCTGGAAAACGATCTGTTCAGCATTGCCTTTGATGGCGCGTTTGATCAAAGCGAAAAAATTTCAGCCCAGGGGCAACTATCATTAAACGTGCCCTCTGTGCGCAAATTGGCGGCCTTTGCGGGCACTGAGCTGGCTGATAATCCGGATGCCTATGGGGCATTTTCCGTATCGGGAACCGCCCGGGCTAACATCAAACGCTTTGCCTTTGATGATGCCAAACTGGCCTTTGACGACATTACCGGTACGGGTCGGTTCGGCGTTGTGTTTGCTGGATCAAAACCGGTCCTTTCTGGTGAGTTGGCCATACCGGAACTGGATGTGACCCGCTATTTGCCGCCAACGGTCAAAACCACGCAGGGCATCCCTGCCTGGAGTACCACCACGTTTGATCTGGCAGCCCTCAAAGCGGTGGATGCACGTTTTACGCTGTCGCTGAATGCCTTGCGCATGCGCGAAATAAAAATAGGTAAAAGCACGCTGGAAGCCAGACTGGAAAATGGGCGTTTGCAGGCCGATTTAAGCGAGATGACCCTTTATGATGGCCGGGGCAGCGCCACCATGGTGGTCAATGCCCGTGGCAAGGCGCCGTCTTTTTCTCTGGCTGCCAATATTGCCAAGGTGGCGTTTCAGCCGCTGCTGACAGACGCCATCAAATTTCGTCGTCTTGCCGGCACGGGGGCGGCCAGTTTTTCTTTGTCGGGGGCGGGATCATCACAGGCAGATATCATGCACGGGCTGTCGGGATCGGGTGATCTGCGATTGCAGGACGGTAAAATCATTGGCGTTAATCTGGCTGCCGTTTTGCGCAAAGCGCAAAGCTTTTTGAGCACCGGCACCATGCCCGCCAGCCTGAATGAAGAAAAAGCTACGGATTTTACCGACCTGACCGCCAGCTTTAAAATTGCTGATGGCGTGGCGCAAACCAATGACTTTCTCATGCTCAGCCCGCTGATCCGGGTGCCTGGCGAAGGTATGCTGGATATCGGCAATCAAATGATCGATTTTCGCCTGACTCCGCGCGCCGTGGCTTCGCTGGAAGGGCAGGGCGGCAAAGCAGACCTGATGGGAATCAAGGCGCCGTTTCGCATTCACGGACCATGGAATGCGGTCAAGGCCGGGCTGGACACCAAACTAATTAAGAAGAAGGCCAAAAAGCGCGCCAAAAAAGAAATTGGCCGCTTTATTGACAACAATCTGAGCGGCGATACCGGATCGGCATTAAAGTCCATGCTGGGCCTTCAAGAAACCACGCCTGATACGTCGCCAAATGCGTATAATGGCGAACCCCAACAAAAAACCGATGAAGAACAGGCCGTGGATGCCCTGATTGGCTTGTTCAAAAAGAAGAAAAAGAAAAAGAAAAATAATAACAATCCATAACGATCCTGTTTATGAGGCCATGACTCAGCTTTTGCTTGCACAAATCCGACGTTTTGGGCACAGTGCCTTCATCATAACCGGAGGAGAAGCGCCATGCGCCAGGGGTTGAAACTCGTTGCCGTCACTGCGCTATTTGCTGTCATGTCATTGAACCTGGATGCAAGTGCCCAGCCACCCGCCAACCCCATTGCCGGGGACCGAATCAGCGGGGCCTATTTTGGAACCCGTAGCCCGGTGGTGGCCCAACATGGCGTTGCCGCCACGGCACAGCCTCTGGCCTCGCAAATTGCCATTGATATCCTTAAAAAAGGTGGCAATGCGGTGGACGCGGCCATCGCGGCCAATGCGGCTCTTGGCCTGATGGAGCCTGTAGCCAACGGACTGGGCGGTGATCTCTTTGCCATTATCTGGGATCCCAAAACTAAAAAACTATATGGCCTGAACGCGTCGGGCCGTTCGCCCAGGGGCATGAGTCTGACCGACCTGAAGGCCCGCCTTAAGGGTGCGCAAGAGATCCCGCCCGTCGGGGTGTTGCCGGTCTCGGTGCCCGGCGCGGTTGATGGCTGGTTTGAAATGCATGACCGTTTTGGCCAATTGCCTATGGCCGATATTCTCGCCCCGGCTATTGCCTATGCCAATGGCGGCTTTCCGGTTACCGAGGTTATCGACTATTACTGGAACTATAATATGGCTCGCCTGGAACAGGCCGCCGACGCCGGTTTGATCGAAGAATTTGATAATGCCCGCGCCACCTATCTGGTGAATGGCCATACCCCAAAAGAGGGTGAAATTTTCAAAAACCCGGACTTGGCCAATACTTTGTCTTTGCTGGCTAAAAAAGGGCGCGACGGATTTTACAAAGGCAAAATTGCCAAAACCATTGATGCCTATATGAAGCGCATTGGCGGGCCATTGCGCTATGAGGATTTTGCCAGCCATAAAAGTGAGTGGGTCGAGCCGCAATCGGTGAATTATCGCGGCTATGATGTGTGGGAACTGCCCCCTAATGGGCAAGGTATTGCGGCTCTGCAAATGCTGAATATCCTCAAAGGTTTTGATATGAAGGCRGCSGGYTTYATGAGYGCCAAAAGCCTGCATTACCAGATCGAGGCCAAGCGGCTGGYCTTTGAGGAYCGGGCCAARTTTTATGCGGACCCGGATTTCAGCCCCGCGCCGGTAGCGGCGCTTTTGTCCGATGCCTATGCCGATMAACGCCGGGCCCTGATCAAGCCGGAYAYGGCCATGAMAGAYGTYGGSCCRGGTGAYCCYAARGCCATYGAAAAYGGTGAYACCACCTAYCTGACSGTGGCCGACAAGGATGGCATGATGGTTTCGCTGATCCAGTCCAATTATCGCGGCATGGGSTCCGGTCTGGTGCCGGACGGRCTGGGCTTTATGTTGCAAAACCGTGGCCAATTATTTGCGCTGACCRAAGGTCATGCCAATGTTTATGCCCCCGCCAAGCGCCCRTTTCACACCATCATTCCCGCCTTTGTCACCAAAGATGGACAGCCGTGGATGTCATTTGGCCTGATGGGCGGGGCCATGCAGCCTCAGGGGCATGTGCAGATCATCGTCAACATGATTGATTATGGCCTGAATGTGCAGGCCGCCGGTGATGCGGCGCGTTGGCGTCATAATGGCTCGGCCCAACCTACCGGCGCGAAACGCCAGGGCATGGGCGTGGTCAATCTGGAAAACGGCGTGCCACTGGATGTGCGTGATCAGCTGACCGCCATGGGCTATGTGCTGGGTAAATCTGATGGTGGCTTTGGGGGCTATCAGGCCATTCGGGTTAATTCCCAAACCGGGGTTTATTCCGCCGCCAGCGAAATGCGCAAAGATGGCGCGGCCATCGGATATTAACCAGGGCGTGCCAAACGAAAAAGATTTTTCTATTGGTAAGTTTTGGTTGGAAAGAACGCATCTATCGGATGAAGCTTGGAAACTGATTGGTCAAATCACGGCTATGTCCGGACTTCTTGAGAGTAGCCTTCGTGAAATGCCAGCGTATATCAAACATGGTTATTACGGTGAAAAATACTGGGAGTTCGAAAATAGGCCTAGTTGGAATGATTTGTTCAAAAACCTTAAAAAAGAAGCCAGAAAAGCTGAACTGGGTGACCTTACTGATGAATTTTGTCACTCTGCTGGCGCAGCAAAGACAGCACTAAAAAACCGAGGGATACTTGCACACTCTACATTTGTTGCAATCGAAAAAGAAACACCTATTGCGGTTAACTACGACTTTAAAGATGGGAATATTGATAAAATAATTACCGATACTTCCGTCAAAAAACTTGAAGAAATTTTGCAAAACCTCATTGATGCTTATGACGGGTTAGAGTCGTGCCGAGCCGCGCTTGGCTATGCAAGGAGCAGGCAGGGCAGCCTTCCTGTAAACAAACGCATTTCAAAAATTGCTATTGCTCTAAAAGAAAAATTCGATACAGAAAAATAATTTCATCGCATAAATGCGTCTTCATCCCTTCAACAATCGTTCATAATCATCATGAGACCCGATCCAGAACCAAAGCATAGCGTTATTTTCCAGCACACCAAGTGCACGGTAATTCAGGCTGATCCTTACTGAATATACAGGTTCAGACCGGCTGACGCGTTTAAACTTTAATCCAGGGTGCTTTGAATCAGAGAGCCACATCGCATAGGCTTTTTGTGCCCGTAGCTGGATATTTTGCGGCAGGCGATTATAGCAACGCCAAAAAGCGGGCGTGGTATTTGAAATCATGCCTTGTCTTGTGTCGCCGGGTCATAGGGCAAAACATCATCAGTGGAGAGATCCTGCCTGGCTTGCTGGGCCATTTTGCCCAACAGGGATTCAGACTCTTGTGTTGCAAACAGGCGGTCCCATTTGGCATCAACATGCAATGCCTCCAATGCCTTAATCTCTTCATACCAGCGTGCGGAAACCACAACTGAGTATGGCCGTCCATTTTTTGAGATGGATACGGGTTCATACTGCGCCTCATCCAAAACGAGTCCCAGTTTTTTATGGGCTTCTCTCGCAGTGATCGTTTTCATCAGAATATTCCGCACAATTATTATTATCAGCATTATACATATTATCCCTACTTTGTAAAGAATGTGGATTTTGATCATGCCGTCATGCGCGTAATCCATGTTAAAATTATGGACCTACTCGTTCAGGTTTGGTTCAACTGCATCAGGATACAATTGGGAAACAGTCAAAGGGGACTAAAATGAAACTTATACCTATCCTGACAGGGGGCGCTCTGGCGCTTTCCTTAAGCGCCATATCCACCAGTGCCGATGAAGTTGAACACGCAGGGGGTCCCACGGGCGCCCCCGCCGTAACGCTCTATTCCTTTCCCAATTATAGCGGCCGCAATGTGCTGTTGAACCGGGATACGCCAAAGCTGAAAAAACTGGGCTTTGCTGCCAATGCCATGAGCATGAAAGTCTCAGGCGGGAAGTGGGAGGTTTGTGATGGCAATCGTTATAATGGCACCTGTGAGGTGTTTGGGCCGGGGAAATATACCTTTGGGRTTTTCAACTGGGGCAATAAAATAAAATCCGTGCGCCGTCTGCGCACGGGCACCAATACCATAACCTTGTATGGGCGCGAAAACATGAAAGGCGAGCACCACACTTATGCCGCCAGCGTGGCACGTATCAAGGATTTCGCCGTTAATGATTTTGCCCAATCGGCTAAAGTCAATGGTGGCAGTTGGGTGCTCTGCAAGGACAGTAACGGCAAAGGTACCTGCGAAGCCATCAACCATGATGTCCCGGCCTTGCGTACCATTGGTTTGGCCGGTGCGGTTTCGTCTGTYTATCGCGATTCTGACTGGAATAATGGCCGCGAAGATAGCGGTTATGGTRACAGTTATGGCGCAGGCTATGGCGGTGGTTACGGCGCCGGTTCCGGTTCGGGCTCTCGTTATGGATCTGATGGTTATCGCAATGGTGGTGGCCGCCGCTATGATAATCGTCCGCCGCAAATCACACTTTTTGAAGGTTATAACTTTTCCGGACCTCAGATCAGCATAGACCGCGAGACCTCCAGTTTGCTTGGTTCAGGGTTTTCCAACCGTGCCAGCTCGGTTCGCATCAACGCCGGATCGTGGGAGCTTTGCGACGGCTCAGGTTTTACCAAAACCTGCCGTGTAGTCGAACGCGATGAGAATAATCTTGGCACAATCGGGCTGGACAGTGTGATCACGTCTGTGCGCCCCATTGCCAGTGGTGGTTATGGCGGCGGCAGTGGTGGACAGCGCGGTGATAATGCGCGCGGGTTTGAGGGCCAGCGCACGGTGTTTTTTGCGGAACCCAGTGCTCGCGGCGAGCCGGTGGGCAATTGCCTTTACAACAACAGCCAGTGCGGCAACGTTGCCGCCAACGYCTTTTGCCGCGATGCCGGCCTGGGCCGTGCGGTCTATTATGATCAGGCAAGCAGCTATCGCGCCCCCTATCTTCTGGGCGCGCGCCGCACCTCAAACCAGCCTGGTCAGCAACGCCTGATTGATGTGCTGTGCCGCCGTTAAGCTGCATTTGAAGTACATTTATATTACGCGACCCTGCCCCAATAGCATGTCCTGAGACGTGCTKGAGGCAGGGTCAGTGATAATTGTCTTGACGTCTTGGTAAATACCCATCAAAGAAAACCTACTCATCAAGACCAGCTGAGGGAAAGGCCCTTTGACGCTGGAGCAACCCCCGGTCGCTTTGCGGCGCCGGAAAGGTGCTAATTCCTCGCTCGCTTTTGGCGAACGACAGATGAGGGGCGAAGGGTACCCCCTTTTCTTCTTTTTTGTTGGTGCCGGTGGAATTAGTCCCCATAAGGACAAAGGCCATGGCGCAAGACGTAGACGTTTTTCTTGACCATCCCGCTTTGCAAGGCGGCGATACCCTGATGGGTGATCACATTCGTGCTCGCCTTTATGGCAAGAAAGATGCGCCGTTGATTATCGTGCTGGGAGGCATATCCGCCACCCGTTTTATCACCGATGAAGCTGGCCAACCCGCCGGTTGGTGGCCAGCCATGGTTGGGATGGGCTGCCCGGTTGATCTGTGTAAAATGCAGGTGCTGGGACTGGACTTTGCCCCGCAATCTCATGGTGACGGCCCCGCCATTGCCCTTTCCACTCAGGAACAGGCCAACCGGTTGCGCGCTGTGCTTGACCATTTGGGTGTTGTCAAAGCCGCCGCCATTATCGGGGCCAGCTATGGCGGTATGGTGGCGCTGGCCTTTGCCAAAGATACGCCAGCGCGGGTGGGCGCGCTTTGCGTGATCAGCGCCAGCCATCGTCCTTTGCCGCTGGGGGTGGCGTGGCGTGGCATACAGCGGCGTATCGTCCGCTTGGCTATGGATGCTGGCCATCCCGAAGACGGCCTGGCTCTGGCGCGAGAGCTGGCCATGACCACCTATCGTTCGGCAGAAGAATTTACCGAACGCTTTGATGCGGTGCCAACCGGCGCAAACCCGACCCGGTTTGATGTCTGCGATTATCTGTTGGCACGCGGCGCTAAATTCTCCGGCACCATGTCGGCGGCGCGTTTTCTGGCGCTTTCTGAATCCATTGACTTGCACCGGGTGGACCCCGAAGACATCAAAACCCCGGCTTTGCTGATTGCCTCGCGTACGGACCAGCTTGCTCCGCCCGGGGAAATGCAGGAACTCCATTCCCGGCTGGCCGGACCATCTGACCTGATCACTCTTGATTCGCCCTATGGTCATGACGCCTTTTTGAAAGAAACCGAGGCCCTGGGGTCTCTTCTTTCTGCCTTCATCAACGAGAAATGCCATGTCTGATAAGCCCTCAAAATCCGTCACCCATTGTGTTAGCGCCCAGATCGGCAGGGATCCGGGCTATGGCGCGGTGATCCCACCGCTTTATCTCTCCAGTACCTATAAATTTAATGGGTTGGACCAGATGGGGCCCTATGATTATGGCCGGGGTGGCAACCCCAATCGCGATGCTCTGGCCGAAACCATTGCGACGCTGGAAGGCGGCGCTGGAGGCGTAGTGACCGCATCTGGCATGGCGGCCATTGATCTGGTTCTGAACCTGATCAAGGCGGACCAATTGGTGATCGCACCCCATGATGCCTATGGCGGCACTCATCGCCTGCTGAACAGCCGACAGGAGCAGGGCCGTTTGCGGGTCCGCTTTATCGACCAGAACGATCCAGACGCGGTTGAGGCGGCGCTGTTGGCCAAACCAGCTTTGTTTTTTATCGAGACCCCCAGCAACCCGCTTATGCGGCTTGTTGACATCAAGGCACTAAGCCTAGCCGCTAAAAACGCCGGGGCGCTGGTGGTCTGTGATAACACCTTTTTATCACCCGCCCGCCAAACCCCCCTGGCGCTGGGGGCCGATATAGTGGTGCATTCCACCACCAAGTTTTTAAACGGTCACAGCGATGTGGTCGGCGGTGTCACCATCGCCAAAGAAGCAGCAATGGCCGAAAAGCTGTGCTGGTGGGCCAATTGCATTGGCGTTACCGGCGCCCCCTTTGACAGCTATCTGACCTTGCGGGGCCTGCGCACCTTGCATGCCCGTCTGGACATTCAGGAAGCCAATGCCATTGAGATTGCACACTTTTTACAGCACCACCCCCAGGTTGCCCGGGTTTATTATCCCGGCCTGCCAGAGGATCCGGGCTATGCTCTGGCCAAATCGCAACAAAGCGGACCCGGCGCGATCTTAAGTTTCGAGCTGGCTAGTAATCGCGACGGTGTGGGCCGGTTTGTCGCGGACACTCAATTGTTTCAGCTGGCCGAGAGCCTGGGCGGCACCGAAAGCCTGATTTGCCATCCGGCCAGCATGACCCACCGGGCGATGAAAGAAGAGGCACGCCAAACGGCGGGAATCAGCGATTCACTATTGCGCCTTTCCGTGGGTCTGGAGCGCAGCTGTGACCAGATTGCCGAGCTGGAATCCCTGTTTGCAGCTCTGTAAGCGCTAGGCCCACCCAAAAACTGCATTATTTCAGGTATTGTTGGTAATGTTGAAAATGTCATGTTTTCAATCCATTAACCACACCAACATTACCAAACTTATCGTTT
>NVVU01000086.1 GCA_002733485.1 Robiginitomaculum sp. | reverse complement strand
CTGGATACCTGTGCCCTGATCACCGCCGATGGCGTGCCACTGACCCTGACCCTACCGGAAATTCAATCATGACTCCTATCCGATGCGATTGGGTGCCACCCAGTGATGCCCTTTATTGCAATTATCACGACACCGAATGGGGCGTTCCCGAATATGACAGCCGCGCACTTTGGGAAAAACTGGTGCTGGATGGCATGCAGGCCGGGCTGTCGTGGATTACCATATTGCGAAAACGCGACAGCATTCGCGACGCTTTTGATGGTTTTGACCCCACCAAGGTCGCAGCTTATGGCGAAGCCGATATGGAGCGTCTTCTTAACAATGCAGGCATTATTCGCAGTCGCTTAAAATGCAAGGCCGCGATTGATGGCGCAAAACTGTTTCTTGATATGAAAGAGCGCGGCGAAGATTTTTCCGATTATTTGTGGAATTTTGTCGGCGGCAAACCGATCCAGAATATTTGGGAGCAGGACAGCGATGTGCCCGCCAAAACAGAGCTTTCAGAAACCATCGCCAGGGATTTGAAAAAACGCGGCTTTAAATTCTGCGGCCCCGTCATCGTTTACGCCTTCATGCAGGCGGTCGGCATGGTCAATGACCACACCACCGACTGCCATTGCTATGAAAGCGTCAAGGCGATGAGGTAGGTTTACCCCTTCTGCCCAGAGAGAGGAAAACTCTACCCCAAACTTGGGTCAAGCTTGATGCAATCCTCGATCAGGCCTTCAACGGCGGCCAGTGAATTGTCAAACATGGCTTGCTCATCGGCATTCAGCGAAATTTCGAGAATACGCTCCACGCCACCGGCGCCAATCACCGTGGGCACGCCTACATAACGGCCCTTTACGCCAAACTGGCCATCGCAATAGGCGGCGCAGGGCAGAACCCGTTTTTTGTCTTTCAAATATGACGCAGCCATGTCCACGGCGCTTTCTGCCGGGGCATAATAGGCCGAGCCGGTGCCCAGCAATTTGACAATCTCGCCGCCGCCCATGCGGGTGCGTTGCACGATGGCCTCGATTTTCTCGTCCGTAGTCCAGCCCATTTTGGCCAGATCGGGGATCGGAATACCGGCGACGGTGGAATACCGGGTCAGCGGCACCATGGTGTCGCCATGTCCGCCCATCACAAAGGCGGTGACATCTTCGACGGAAACGCCGAACTCTTCGGCCAGAAACCAGCGAAAGCGCGCCGAATCGAGCACACCGGCCATACCGACCACTTTATGGGTGGGCAGACCGGAAAATTCGCGCAAGGCCCAGACCATGGCGTCCAGCGGGTTGGTAATACAGATGACAAACGCATCGGGGGCGTGTTTGGCAATGCCTTCACCGACCGATTTCATCACTTTCAGATTGATGCCCAGCAAATCATCGCGGCTCATGCCCGGTTTGCGCGCCACACCAGCGGTGACGATGCACACATCGGCACCGGCAATGTCGGCATAATCCTGTGAGCCGGTGACATGACTATCGCGGCCAAAGACGGTGCTGGCCTCGCATAGATCCAGCGCTTTACCTTGCGGCACGCCTTGCGCAATATCAAACAGGACAACATCGCCCAATTCTTCGCGAGCACAAATGTGAGCAAGGGTGCCGCCGATCATTCCGGCGCCGATAAGGGCAATTTTGTTGCGAGCCATAATGGTCTCCAGTTAGAGGAATCGTTGGCTTAAGCTCTAGCGCGCCCGCGCCCGCCTCGCAATGCGACAAAGGCGCAAAGTCTCAGGTTTTGCTGGCCATCCCCTCATGGTGCGATTGTCGGCACAGAAGATACCTTACTTCATCCTGAGCTTGTCGAAGGATAGGATAGGCCAAAATAAAAAAAGGCCCCGGGCGCAAACCCGGAGCCTTCATATTGCAAATCCAACAAACGTGCTTAGCGGTTTTTCAGATAATTCAGCATGGTGCCAGCATCGGACACTTCAAACGGGTCTGATCCGCAATTATCGGAAAAGCCTTCTTCGGCAAACAGTTTTTTCACTTCGCCATCTTCGGCATAGAAGGAATAACGCCAGCTGCGATAGCCAAAACCCAGATTGGATTTATCGACCAGCATGCCCATTTTACGGCTAAATTCACCATTGCCGTCGGGCAGCAGGAAGACATTTTCCGCTCCCAGGTTTTTGCCCCATTGATACATGGAGAAAGCATCATTGACTGATATGCAGATTACTGCATCCACGCCCTGGGCCTTAAACTCTGCAAAGGCGGCTTCATAGCCCGGCAAATGGGTGGACGAACAGGTGGGTGTAAAGGCACCCGGCAGGGCAAACACCACAACCTTTTTGCCTTTGAATAGGTCAGCGGTGGTTACGTCTTTCCACTCAAACGGGTTGTCGCCATCCAGGGCGTCATTACGCACGCGGGTTTTAAAGGTAACGTCGGGCAGTTGGTTATCGATCATGATGATCTCCTTTGNTTRATCRGRNTWGWNTMAGWKGTWAYRAGSNTTMTCTNTAGTCTTCCAGTGTKGAACGCAGCATCCARGCGGTCTTTTCRTGTAYATCCATGCGTCGTGTCAAGAGATCCGCGCTGGGTTGGTCATTGGCCTTTTCCACAACATCGAAAATGCTGCGGGCGCGAGCAGAAACCGCCTCATGATCGGCGGCCAGTGCAGCCACCATATCCATGGCTTTTTCACCGCCCTGGGCCTCAGATAATTTGGTCATAGAGCCAAACTCACGGTAAGAGCCCGGCGCCGGCATGCCCAGCGCGCGAATACGCTCGGCAATTTCATCCACCGCCAGAGCCAGTTCCATATATTGTGCCTCGAACATCAGGTGCAGACTGTTGAACATCGGCCCCTTGACGTTCCAGTGAAAATTATGGGTTTTCAGATACAGGGTATAGCTGTCGGCCAGAAGGCCGGCCAAGCCATTGGCAATGGCGGTGCGATCGGCCTCGCTCATGCCGATATTAATGGTATTGCTCATGATAATACTCCTTTCCTGAAGCGTTATGTACATAATATAGGGATTGCTAATAACCTTGTGAAACGATATATTTATGTCTCTTTAAGTGAGCATATCGATTAATGAGCCTTTCCCTGCGTCAACTCCGTTATTTTACCGTTCTGGCAGAGACCTTGCATTTTGGCAAAGCGGCTGCGCGCTGTTTTGTGACCCAGTCAACCCTATCCGCCGGCATTAAAGAACTGGAGGACAGTCTGGGGGCACGTTTGGCAGAACGYACCAAACGCAGCGTAGTACTGACCCCACTTGGGCAGGAGGTTTCTGTACGTGCCAAGGCTTTATTGCGAGATGCCGAAGATTTAAAATCCCTGACGGCCAGCTATCGCCAACCTCTTTGCGGGGAGCTGCGCCTGGGCGTTATCCCGACCATTGCGCCCTATTTGCTGCCCCGTGCATTGCCACGTATTCGGGCAGCACACCCTGATCTGGACCTGATCCTGATCGAGGACCAGACCGAGCGGTTATTGCAAACCTTACGCGATGGGCACATAGATTTAGTCTTAATGGCCCTGCCCTGGCCTAGCACTGAATTTACCAGCACAACGCTGTTTGCTGATCCGTTCCAGTTGGCCTGCCCCAAGGATCACTGGCTAGCGAAATACAAACAAGTCTGCCCGGATGATTTTGCGGACGAGCCGCTTTTGCTGCTCGCTGATGGACATTGCCTGCGCGAGCACGCGCTGTCGGCCTGTTCGTACAAAGGCCATAGTGGTCAGCGGGGCATGGAGGGCACGTCGCTTCTCACGCTGTCGCAAATGGTAGCCGGTGGCCTGGGGGTGACCCTATTGCCACAAATGGCCATTGATGCCGGGCTGGCCCGCCTTAGTGATCTGGCTTTAGTGCCGCTTGAGCCGGACAGCAATGCCCGCGATATTGGCCTTTTGTGGCGCAAAACCTCGGGCCGTGATGATGAATTTACCAAGCTCGGCGCGTTTTTTACCTCTTAATCCTTTTCAAGCCGGGCGATCAGGCTGGAGGTATCCCAGCGTTTCCCGCCCATGGCCTGCACATCGGCGTAAAACTGGTCCACCAGCGCCGCTACGGGCAGGCGCGCGCCATTTTGGCGAGCTTCCTCCAGCGTGATGCGCAAATCCTTGCGCATCCAGTCCACCGCAAAGCCGAAATCAAAATCGCCCTGCAACATGGTTTTATAGCGGCTTTCCATTTGCCAACTTTGCGCCGCGCCTTTGGAAATGGCCTCGATTACCCGCTCTCCGTCCAACCCGGCGCGCCTGGCAAAGTGCAGGCCTTCGGCCAGGCCCTGCACCACCCCGGCAATGCAGATCTGGTTGACCATTTTGGTGAGTTGCCCGGCCCCGGCCTCGCCCATTAACGTGACCGCCTTGGCATAAACGGCCATGGCTGGCTCGGCCCGGTCAAAGTCGTCTTCGTGGCCGCCGCACATAATGGTGAGCTGCCCGGCTTCGGCCCCGGCCTGACCGCCGGACACCGGCGCATCCACAAAGCCAAGCTGGCGCGCCTTTGCCTCAATGGCCAGCTCACGAGCCAGCGAAGCCGAGGCGGTGGTGTGGTCCACAAAGACGGCCCCGGCTTTCATAGTGGCAAAGGCTGGCGTGGTGATGGCGCGTACGTCCGGATCATCGCCCACACAGGCAAACACCAGCTCACAATCAGCTACGGCGGCCTCTATGGATTCTGTGGCGGTACCGCCATATTGCTTTGCCCAGTCATTGGCCTTTTGGGCGGTGCGGTTCCACACCCGCACCGCGTGGCCGTTTTGTTGTAAAAACCCAGCCATGGGATAGCCCATCACCCCCAGCCCGATAAACGCGCATTTTGCCATTTTCCTTGCCCTTCCTGCCGACTTTGCTAGCTTGGTGTAAATCGTGTGAGTACACATAGGGACAAGTGTTGATTATGAAAACTGTTTTGCGCTGGACTAGCTGGACTTTAGCCGGACTGATCGCCATTACGCTCATTGGAGCCGGTGGCCTTTATTGGAGGCTTCATCGCGCACTTCCACAAGTTAAGGGGGAATTAACCTTAACAAACCTCGCCTCTCAGGTGAAAATTGCCCGGGACGGCCTGGGCATTGCGCATATTTTTGCCTCCAGCCGTCATGATGCTTTTTACGCCCTTGGCGTTGCCCATGCCCAGGACCGGATGTTTCAGATGGACATGAGTCGACGCTTTGGTTCAGGACGTCTTTCTGAGCTGGTGGGCAAGCGGGCGCTTTCCACAGACGCACAAATGCGCATTTTGGGGCTGCGCCGTGCCGCCGAAGGCTCGTGGAGCCATTTGACCAGCGAAGAACAGGCCGCGATTAGCGCCTATGCCGATGGGGTAAACGCCATCATTACCGCTAAAAATTATGTCCCGCCGGCGGAATATGTATTTTTGCGTGCCCGGCCCGAACCCTGGGTGCCCGCCGATACCCTGACGGTTTTCAAGGTCATGGCCTATAGCCTGGCCGGGGACGCCATGGAGGAGCCAGGGCGCAAACGTTTACGGGAAATTCTGGGACAGGAACGTCTGGAACAATTTCTGCCAGCCTATCCCAAAAATGCCCCGGTGGCGCTTCGCGAAGAAGACATGACCTCGGTCTACCCGGCCCCGGCATCACCAGTAGAAGAAGAGTTGGCCCCGGCCATTGGCCCAGCAATGGGCGAGCAGATCAAGGGATCAAACAATTGGGTGGTCGATGGCTCTTTAAGCAAAAGTGGCCTGCCGCTTCTGGCCAATGACCCGCATCTGGCGCTGACCGCGCCCGGGATCTGGTATTACGCCCGGCTGAATGCCCCGGACATGATGGTGCTGGGCGTCACCCTGCCGGGCACGCCATTTGTCACGCTGGGGCGCAACCGCACCATCGCCTGGGGATTCACCAATACCGGCCCGGATACGTCTGACCTGAAAGTCGTCAAAACCAGCACCCTTAACCCCACAACCATCACCGAAACCATCAAGGTCAAGGGCGGTGATGATGTAAAACTGGACATTGCCTTTGCCAATGGTGCCGTGGTGCTGGACCCAAAATGGTACAAATTCCCGGGAATGGCCAAGGATGATGAGACGCTTTTGCTCTACACCACACTTGATGATGACGATGACACCACCGCGTCGATCGGCATGGCCAACATTGATGCCCGCAGTTTTGAGGATTTTGACAAGGCGCTCAGCCGCTTTAAAATGCCAGAGCAAAACATGGTCTATGCTGACATAAACGGCAATATTGGCTTTGTCGCCCCGGCACGAGTGCCGGTGCGCGATGCGGATGGAAATTGGGTTGGCGAAATCCCCTATGAGGCCCTGCCCCGCACTAAAAACCCAGGCCGCCATTATGTGGCCACCGCCAATAACAAGATTGTGCCGGACAGCTATCCCTATTTCATTACCAATCATTGGTATGGCTTTCACCGCATTCGCCGCATTGTCGAGAATATCGAAGCTACGCCCAAGCATAGCATAGACAGTTTCAAGGCCATGCAGATGGACACAGTTTCAGACCTGGCCCGCCGCATCCTGCCCTTGTTGGCCAGCGCTACGCCCAAAACAAAAAACGGTAAAGAGTTACGCGAGATGGTGGTTAGGTGGGATGGCAATCTTACCCCCGGGCGACCCGAAGGGTTGATTTATTCGGGTTGGTTGCGGGCGTTTTCAAAACTGATTTATGCCGATGATCTGGGTGATGACTTTGAGCGCTTCTGGACCCCGCGCCGTGGCTTTATGGAGCGGGTAATTAATGGCGAAAATGCAAGCTGGTGTGATGATATCAACACCGAGGAAAGCGAAACCTGCCAAATTATGGCTGGTCGCGCCTTTGACCAGGCCGCATCTACACTAACCAAGGCCTATGGCAATCAACCGCAAAAATGGCGCTGGGGCTTGGTACACGAGGCCGTTTTTGCCCATCCGCTGTTTGGCGGCGTGCCCATATTGAAAAACTTTTTTTCCGTGCGCGTACCGGTGGGCGGCGATGGCTCCACCCCCAATGTGGCGCATTATTCGTATCGCGCCGGTAATTTTGATGCCCCCTGGGGACCCAGCATGCGGGCGATTTACGATCTTTCCGATATGAATGCCTCTCTCTATATGTCTGCACCGGGACAATCCGGCCAGGTGTTATCCAAACACTATCGGGATATGGCAAAAAGCTGGTCTAATGGCGACTATATCCAGATCAGGGATGACTGGACGCCTTCCTCGCCGCCGCAGGGCACACAAATTCTCACCTTAAATCCGCAATAAGAGGCGATTTACACCTGAAATTAACGGCTTTGGTGTTTTCTTGATCAAAAGAATTTGGTGGGAAAACAATGTCAGACGAACGTCCAATTATCAAGAAGGTGATTAAGGTACAGGCGGCAGGTCATCATGGTGGCGCGTGGAAAGTTGCCTATGCGGATTTTGTAACCGCGATGATGGCTTTCTTTTTGCTGATGTGGCTGATCAACACCACCACGCCAGAACAAAAGCGCGGCGTTGCCGATTATTTTGCCCCGGCCAGTATCAGCGAGTCACGATCCGGTGCCGGAGGCATTTTGGGAGGCACCGCCCTTGGCGAGGATGGGGCGCGCAATTCCGGCACCACGGCGCTGGTCAGCAAGCTGGCCCCCAAAGCCCCTAAAACCCCAGACAGCAAAAAAGCAAAGTCGTCAAAAAACAATAATACCGGCGCTGACGTCTCTGAAAATGCCTTGCAACAAGCCCTGTCCCGCCGTGAGGATATGTCCTTTGAAAAGGCCGCAGAATCTCTGCGCCAAGCCATGCAGGATTTACCGGAACTGGCTGAATTATCCAAAAACCTGCTACTGGATCAAACCCCTGAAGGGCTGCGCATCCAGATTATCGATCAGGAAGGGCGCTCTATGTTCGAGCCAGGCTCAGCAAATTTAAAGCCCCATACCATTGTACTGCTCAGATCCGTTGCCAAAATTATTAATCGTCTGCCCAACCGCATCAGCATTTATGGCCACACCGATGCCTCCCCCTCGGCGGCAAGCGGGTATTCCAATTGGGACCTATCCTTTAATCGGGCCAATGCCGCGCGTCAGATATTGCAGGAAAGCCATGTGCCGGAAAACCGTTTCTATCAGGTAACCGGCAAAGCCGGTTCAGAACCTTTATTCCCGGATGATCCCTTTATGCCTGGCAATCGGCGCATCTCCATTGTCCTGCTGCGCGAGGCCCCGCCATTACCACCGGGATACAAGCTGTAGGGGCGAAAGCCTCACCGGCGGTGGTCTCTTAAAATCAACCGTTATAATGACATTGTGAGGACCGTGCGCACAAAACTTTGCTGGCCGCACTGACATCGCCCCCATTTTTGGTAATAATCCCGGTAATTTCTGCGCGTTGGTGCTGGCTCAGCCATACCCCGGATATTTCAACATCAACCACCCGGGGGGTGCCTTTAATTTCCAGAACCCGCCATTTAATTTCTTCTGATTTACCATCCATGGACCCGCCGGAAATCGTGGTCAAAACCACACTGTCACCGGGTCTGCGCTCTTCAGAGTTTTTTACCTCAAAAACTTCGCTGCCAAAATTGCTCAGTTCAGACTGATAAACACTGAGCGCGTAAAGCTGAAATGCATAGCTGAATTTTTCTAATTCCTGTGCATTAGCCTTGGCCGCATATTTACCCAACACAAAGCGCGCAATTACGTTTACGTCTGCGGTTTGCAACAATTGCTGCTGGAATTTGTCTTCCTTTTGCGCCTCATTCAGGGAAGAGTCCGAAAGAATGCTGAGCATTTGTGCAACTTTATCCTGAACAAAGGACACTGCCTGTTCAGAAGCCAATACCGGCGAGCTCAATAAAGCGGTCATCGTCAATACAGAGGCAGCGAATATAGATTTGATTTTCATGGACTGGTTCCGTTCCTTGGGTAACGCATCAAAAATTACTCAGTACTGCTGATGTCAAATTCGGGGAGGCTTTCAATTTGGGTATGACCATTGGCAATGTCATCTTTGCGGGTTTGCCAATAGAGATCACGCACGCTGTTATATTCATCAAAGGCCGTTTGCCTGAGCTTCTTAACCAGCTTCAGGACGCGGGCGCGCTTGTCGACAAGGTCAACGACGCGGCTGGTAGTCAGATAGGTTTTTTTGCCGTTAAACTGTGTGTAAGTCAGGGGAGCAAAGTAATGATCCGGAAATCTGCCAAACGTATCACGAAGACTGCTGGGGCCAAGCAGTGGCAGCACCAGATACGGGCCAGCGCCGATGCCAGCAACGGCCATGGTCTGTCCAAAATCCTCATTATGCCGTTCCAGACCATTGCGTTTGGCAACATCAAACAGGCCGCCCACTCCTACGGTGGTATTGATGGCAAAGCGGCCAATGGTGTCCCCGGCGCGTTTCCACTCTCCCTGCAACAGATCATTGGCTAAGATAACCGGGCTGCCAAGATTGCCCAAAAAATTACGAATACCGTTTCGAGCTGGCTTGGGGGTAATCGTCTGATAGGTTTTGGCAACCGGGATCAGGATGGTTTTATCCATAGCGGTATTAAAGTCAAAAAGCACACGGTTCATTGGCTCAAGGGGATCTCCGGCAACCCGATTGGCACGGCTGGCACAGCTGCCAAGAACAGTGCCTGACACAAGCAATATGAGTACTGGCAAACGATATTTCACTTGTGCGCGTCCTTTCTTTTTCCTGTAAGATTAACCAGACCGCTATTCAATTCCAGCCTAAACAGATTCAATATGAATGCTGGCTGAATATGGCTTCCTTGCATATAGCCTCTCACGCAAATGTTATTGTGGCCTTTGAACGGGCCGGTTTCCCTATATTAACGTCACAACGGGTACAAAACCTCCATTTTGCACAGGCCACCGCACAAAACCGGCGCTGACCTTTCCCACATATTTTCATTCGACCAGATCAAAATCGGGGAGATCGTGCACATCCACCACCCCGTCTGCAATCGCGTCTTTGCGGATTTGTTCGTAATAACTGCGAATGCTGACATATTCATCCAGGGTATTTTTGCGTATTAAATCAACCTGCTGCAAGGTTTCCGCACGGCGATCAATGGTATTTACTGCCAGCCGCGCACGGCCAAAGGTCTGCTTTCCTTTGAAGCGTGTAAAACTGAGCGGAGAAAACGCCAGCTCCGCCGTCAGGCCAACCAGATCGCGTGCATTGGTTGGCCCAAAAAGCGGTAAAACCAGATATGGCCCCGCCGGAACCCCTTTGGTCGCCAGGGTCTGGCCCAGATCTTCATAATGCATTTCAATGCCGGCAGACTTGGCAACATCCAAAATACCGCCAATCCCGACGGTTGTGTTTATCGCAAAACGTGCAAGGGTTTTGGCGGCACGTTTTGGCTTTCCCTGTAAAACATCACTCACAAAAATGACGGGGGCCTGCAAATTATCGAGAAAATTGCGAATACCCTTGCGTGCCGTTTTTGGTGTTATTGTCTGATATGTTTTGGCGGCCGGCTTTAGCACCGCCTTGTCGGCAACAGTATTAAACGTAAAAATGACGCGGTTCACGGGCTCCAGTGGATCGCCTTTAGTGCGCCATAACGGGTGCGCACAGCCATAAAGACTAAAAGTCAGGACCATCAGGGAGCAGGTTTTCAATGAAAAAAGCAATGTGTACGTCCCCGTTGATCTTCTTTATCGCACGGACAATTCATGCCGCGATACTCAATTCACCAATATGGTGAAACGATCAGAGCACATACACTCAACTACAACGGGATGACCTTTACTTAATTTTTTCTTATTTTTCCTTATCATGCCGCACAGCATGCTTTGACCGGCCCCAAAACAGAGCAGGCCCCAGGGGGCATTACCCGCCCGCTTTGATCAAATCGGCAATTTTTTCAGCAATCATAATGGTCGGCGCATTGGTGTTGCCGCCAACCAGACGTGGCATGACCGAGGCATCTACCACCCGTAAATTGGTCGCCCCATAAAGGCGGCAATGAGGGTCCACCACGGCCATCTCATCGTCTTTATGGCCCATTTTACARGTGCCRATGGGRTGAAACAGGGTTTCYGCCTTTTCRCGGACAAAGGCYTCCCAGTCSGCATCGCTYYGSGGKCGSWYTTCSGGCGCRWRCARGGMYTTGCGYTCATCATCAAAGGCCGGGGCCTGCAGAATATCCAGCGCCATTTTGGCACCGGAGATCTGGGTTTGCAGATCATGGCCTTTGGTCAGGTATTGCGGGTCGATCAGGGGGTGATCTTCGGGGTTGGTGGTGTTCAGGCGAATGGTGCCCCGCGAATCCGGATAGAGCACATARGAATGCAGSGTKATSCCRTGRATTTTGCTGCGTGGTTCGCCKCGCGGGGCCACAATGGCCGGRACGAAATGGAACTGGATGTCCGGCTCGTCTTCGCCGCGTGTGCTCGCAAAACCGCCGGTTTCAGCGGCATTGGAGGTCAGCATGCCTTTTTTGGTAAAGATATAGCGCACCGCCTCGGTGATTTGTTTGGGCAGGGCGCGCAGGCTATAGGCATAGGAGCGCGCCGTCTTGCCAGTAAAGGCAATGCCGGTATCCAGATGGTCCTGCAGGTTTTCGCCAACGCCAGGGCGATCCACGGCGACACTGATACCCATCTCACACAAATGCTCCGCCGGGCCAATGCCCGATAACATCAGGATTTGCGGCGAATTAATCGCCCCGCCGGTGACAATCACTTCGCGCCGCGCAATGATGTTGCGCTCATCCCCCTTGGTGCGCACCCGCACCCCGGTGGCCGTGGTGCCATCCATCAGTATTTTGGTGGCCAGGGTTTCCACCATAATGGTCAGATTTGGCCGCGCCTTCACGTCCGCTCTCAGATAACCCGCTGCGGCCGAGCAGCGTTTGCCATCGCGCTGGGTCACCTGATATTGCCCCACGCCCAGGCGATTTTCGCCATTAAAATCTTTGTTATGAACCAGCCCCCGCTCGACTCCGGCGCGTACAAAGGCCTCGCTTAGCGGGTTAACATAAAGCAGATCGGACACACATAATGGCCCGCCAGAGCCGTGAAACTGGTCCTGTATACGTTGCTGGTCTTCTGATTTTCTAAAATATGGCAATACATCGTTCCAGCCAAAATTATCCGCGCCCAGCGCCTTCCAGGCTTCGTAATCCACATGACCACCACGAATATAAACCATGGCATTGATCGAGGACGACCCGCCCAGGGTCTTGCCACGCGGCCAGTAAAGCTCGCGATTATTCAACTCTTTTTGAGGAACGGTGTCATAATGCCAGTTCAGATCATCCGAATAAATGGCATCCACAATCATCGCCGGGGTATGAATGGCCTGGCTTTTATCCGCTGGTCCTGCCTCCAGCAGGCAAACCGTCACGTCCGGGTTTTCGGTTAAGCGACTGGCCAGACAGGCCCCCGCCGAACCCGCACCGGTTATCACATAATCAAACTCGTCCTGGTTTTTTGCCACAATAGATCTCCGTTTTGGAAACTATAAGTGAACAGCGTTCACCGGGGAAGATAAAACTTGGAAATTGCTGCCTCAGTGAAAATAAGGCACTATAGCTTGTTAAAAGGTATGCACGCAGAGAGTCTGATATGAGCAATAAACACAAATGCCCAATTTGGAAAACGCCGGCCACAATAACCACCGGTAGTCGCGATGGAAAAAACGTGAATTCTTCCCGTGCAGGAGGTGAGTATTTTACATCTGAACCAGATAAACCACGTGGCGGCGTGTACTATGAAGCAGGGTTTGCCCAAGGTCTAAACATCCCGGTGATATGGACATGCCACAAAG
>NVVU01000085.1 GCA_002733485.1 Robiginitomaculum sp. | reverse complement strand
CTCGCTGCGTAAGCAGTGCGGGTAATCTCGCTTTAACTCCTTGGCACTATGAGCGCCAGGGCGGGGTTCGGAGGCACCTGGCAACAGAAGCCTCCACTTATTTTCTCCTTCACCATGTTTACGCTTATGCCTTCCTTGCTCGCATGGGGCGAGGCTTATGTGCGTAAATGGGGAGTATGATTGACCTGAGGGTTTCATGAGGATACTCAAAGGCTCATAAAACGGGGAGCATAGTCAGTGTCAAAAGATTTAATGCGCTATGACCTGCTTGCACAAGAAGCATTGCGCGGCGTTGTCCGGGCAGCCATTGTGCGGGCAGCAGAGGACGGCCTTCCCGGCAGTCACCATTTTTATATTACCTTTCGCACCCGTTATCCCGGTGCCGATGTTGACGAGCAATTGCTGGAAAAGTATCCCGAAGAAATTACCATTGTACTGGAACACCAGTTCTGGGATCTGGCTTCCATGGATGATGCCTTCGAGGTTACGCTTAGTTTTGGCGGTGCTCCCAAGTACATCAAGGTTCCTTACGCGGCGGTGACCAGTTTTCATGACCCGGCCGTGGGGTTTGGCCTTAAATTTGATATGGGCGGTCCTGAGGCCAAATCGGCAACACCACAAACGCAATTGTCGACAAACGGAACCGGTGCCGACAACGAAGAGCCGACTGCCGCCGGCGAAGTGGTCAGTCTGGACGCCTTTCGTCGTAAATAACCGRCTGGGGTMCTGACCCAAGGCGYTTAAAATACAGTTTTGCCTCATCTTCCCTCTGCTCATCGCGCACTGAATGTGTTATGGCGCGCCTAGACAGTATTTGGGAGAACCGCCATGGCAGGTATGCGCACGGAAACTGACAGTTTTGGCCCTCTGGAGGTGCCATCCGACAAGTATTGGGGCGCGCAAACGGCACGATCCCTGATAAATTTCGACATTGGCCATGAAACCATGCCGGTGCCGCTGGTTCGCGCTCTTGGCATCATCAAACAGGCCGCCGCGCAAACCAATCTGGAACTGGATAATCTGGAACCAGAGATTGCCAAAGCTATTGAAGCCGCCGCACAGGACGTGATTGACGGTAAATTCGACGATAATTYNTMCMWWGYNNGTCKGGYRRACCGGCTCCGGCACCCAAAGCAATATGAACGCCAATGAAGTGATCGCCAATCGCGCTATCGAGATCATGGGCGGCGTCATTGGCTCCAAAGACCCGGTGCACCCCAATGATCACGTCAACCGCAGCCAGTCATCCAACGACACCTTCCCCACCGCTATGCATATTGCCGCCGCCACCCAGATCCACGACCATTTGATCCCGGCGCTGGAACATTTGCACGGTGCGCTGGATGCCAAGGCCAAGGCCTTTGCCGACATCATCAAAAACGGCCGCACCCATACACAGGATGCCACGCCGCTGACGCTGGGGCAGGAATTTTCCGGCTATGCGGCGCAAGTGGCACTGGGCATTCACCGCGCCAAAGCGGCCCTTGGCGAGTTGCTGCCATTGGCCCAGGGCGGTACCGCCGTTGGCACCGGATTAAACGCCAAACCCGGTTTTGCGGAGGCTTTTGCCCAAAAGGTCAGCCTTATCACCGGGCTGGATTTTATCACCGCCCCCAACAAGTTCGAGGCATTGGCCGCCAGCGATGGCTATGTGGCCGCCCATGGGGCGTTGAACACCCTGGCCGCGTCGCTGTTTAAAATCGCCAATGATATCCGCTTTTTAGGCTCCGGCCCGCGCGGCGGGTTGGGCGAACTGATCCTGCCGGCGAACGAGCCGGGGTCTTCCATCATGCCCGGCAAAGTCAACCCCACTCAATCCGAAGCCCTGACCATGGTTTGTGTGCAGGTGATGGGCAATCATACCGCCATCTCCATAGCTGGATCGCAAGGCCATTTTGAACTGAACGTGTTTCGCCCGGTTATGGCGCTTAACATGTTGCAATCCATACGACTTTTGGGCGACGCGTCGCGCTCGTTCACCGATCATTGCGTGGTCGGCATTGAGGCCGACCGGGAACGCATTGACGAATTGATGCGCCGTTCCCTGATGCTGGTCACTGCACTGGCCCCGACCATAGGCTATGACAATGCCACCAAAGTTGCCAAAACCGCCCTTAAAAACGGCACCACTTTGCGTGAAGAGGCCGTGGCCATGGGCTTTGTGACCGGCGAAGAATTTGACGCCATCGTGCGCCCGGAAAACATGATTTCGCCGGGTTGAACGGCACACCATATATTTTCAAATTGATCATTATAGCGTCCCCCGTTTGGGCGGGCATAACCATGAATTATCCCCGTTTTTCCGAGGGACCATGAGGGGTAAAAAGGGTCATTTGAGGGATGCTTTTGGGTCTGTTTTACACAGTTAAGGGGTAATTGAGGGGCATATGAAGGCTGGGCGAGGGGTAAGCCTTGTCCCTCATTGACCTTTGGGTGCGCTATGCGGGGGATTGTATGCCCTTATCCCACACCGGTGTGGGTGGGGTATGATAGTATCTCTGCTTCGAGGCTCGGCTGTGCCTTCGCACCTCAGCATGAGGCGGAAAATAAAATACGGACCTCATCCTGAGGAGTCCTGAGGTGGTGCTTGGCGTCCACGAAGGGCCTCGAGGGATGGAGGAAAATAAACGACCCAGCCGTAAAAGCCATCTCTGTGTTTGCCATAAATCCAAAACCCCGGCACAGTACACCAAAAGAGAGGGCAGAAACTTTTGCGCATTCTGATCACAGGTACCGCCGGGTTTATCGGCTTTCATACGGCGCGGGCCTTGCTGGCCGCCGGGCATGAAATTGTCGGGGCGGATGTGGTCAATGACTATTACGATGTTTCTCTCAAGGATAGCCGGTTGGCCATACTGAACGGGCAGGACGGCTTTACCGAGGCGCGTCTTGACCTTGCCGATAGCCAAGCCCTTGGCAAGGTGTTTGCAGATTTTGCACCCCAGCGAGTGATCCATCTGGCGGCACAGGCCGGTGTGCGTTATTCGCTGGAAAACCCGCAAGCCTATCTGAGCAGCAATCTGCAGGGTTTTTTGAATGTGCTGGAGGGTTGTCGCCACGCACAGGTTAAGCATCTGGTTTATGCCTCCTCCAGCTCGGTTTACGGGGCCAATCCGGTAATGCCGTTTCGTGAAAGCGACGGAGTTTCCCATCCGGTCAGTTTTTACGCCGCCACCAAACAGGCGAACGAGGCCATGGCCCATGCCTATGCCCACACCTATGATTTGCCATGTACGGGCTTGCGGTTTTTTACCGTTTATGGCCCGTGGGGCCGGCCCGATATGGCGTATTTCAAGTTCACCCGCGCCATTTTGGCAGGCCAAGCGATCGATGTTTATAATCAGGGCCAGATGCGCCGCGATTTTACCTATATTGATGATGTGGTAGAAGGCATTTCCCGGGTATTGCAGACCATACCCGCGCCCCAAGAGAATAGCGATCCAAGCCGCCATATGGACCCGGGGCACAGCCCGGTGGCCCCCATCGCACTTTATAATATTGGCGGCGGCAATCAGGAGGAATTGATGACCCTGATCCGTACGCTGGAAGACAATCTGGGGGTATCGGCCACGCTGAACATGATGCCCATGCAAACTGGCGATGTGGTGGCGACTTTGTCCGACAGCAGCGCGCTTTGGGCCGCCATTGGCTATAAGCCGCAAACCAGCCTGGCCGAGGGCACCAGAAAATTCGTGGACTGGTATCGGGATTATTACGGTTAAGGGAGCGAAAGATGATTGTGCGAACCTGGCATGGCCGGACAAAATTGGCGGATGCCGACGCCTATGAAGCTTTTATGGCCCGGCGCGCCGGGCCGGATTACGGCTCGGTTAAGGGCTTGAAACAGCTATTTTTCACCCGCCGTGATGAGGGCGATATTGCGCATTTTTTGCTGGTCACCGTGTGGAACAATATGGACGCGGTCAAAGCCTTTGCCGGTGATGATCCCGCAAAGGCAAAATACTATCCCGAAGACGATCAGTATTTGCTGGAAAAAGAAGATTGTTCGCTAAACCACCGGGTATTTTTCACGGGATGATGATCTTGCCAGAAAGTGCAGGAAATCGTTCATTTCGTCATCCTCCGGCTTGACCGGGGGATCCATGGTGAAGGGCAGTATGTGGTGCAAAGCCGCTTGGATCACTGATCAAGCCCGGGATGAAAGGGGTGCGCATTTACAAGAGAAAAATGGTGCCCGGGGGCGGATTTGAACCACCGACACGAGGATTTTCAGTCCACTGCTCTACCCCTGAGCTACCCGGGCGCCGGGTTTGCCAAAGACAGGTCCTTGGCAGGGGAGCGGGGTTTATAGGAAAGCGCGCCGCCCCTGTCTATGGCTTTTCTTGTGCAGGAGCAGGTCGGCGGCAGTTTAGTTCAGTCCTGAGCTTCGCTTGGGTCATTGGCGGGCAAGCCTTCAGATTCGTCAATGGCTGGTCCCGGCACCACGTAATTGCCTTTCAGCCAGCGCCCCAGATCAATATCGGCACAGCGTTTAGAGCAAAACGGCGTGTGTTTTTCATTCGCCGGTTTCTTGCAAAGGGGACAGGTGAGTGTGCTCATTGGGCGATGACCTCAAATTGATCAATATTAAGCGCGGGTTTGGCTTCCAGTGATAATCGCCCACCCAGGTGAGAAAGCAAAGGCTCGGCCCAATCACCCTTGTGGGCGTTCAGCCAGCCAATGACAGTATCATGGGCGTTGACGGTGATGGCTTTGGCGGGCTGGGCGCGGTGTTCGTTCTGGGCGCAACGCAGGGCGTTCAGTGCCACGGTTTCGGTGAGCGGATTACCCTTGTCATCCAGCATAATCTCAGCAATGGGCCGATGGCGGCGCTGCATGGTTAAAACCGCCACGCCAAAACGGTTCAGGGGTTCGGCCTCTATGCGGCCATGCTGGGCGGCAACGGCCTGACTCAGCGCGGTGCTCAGTTTTTTGCGCTCTTTGGCGCCTTTCATGGGGGCAAAATCGATGGCGATAATGCCAGCCAGACCGCGCATGGCCAGATGGCGAAAAACCATTTCGATGGCCTCAATATTGACCTCCAGCGCGCGGCGGGTGTCGGACGCGGTATCCACATCCACGGCGACCATGGCGCGGGTCGGCTCGATCATCACCTCGCCGCCGCCGGGAAGCCGGACCAGCGGACTTAGCGCCGCCTCAAACACTTCGTCCAGGGTTTCGCGATCCTGCCGTGTGGCCTCGCGTACATTGGCCTCTTTGGCGTTGATTCTATGCACAAAATCCGGGGCCGGGGCGATCATCGATGGGCAGGGGTGTCTGGCATCATCACCGGGCGCTGTATCCAGCATCAATAGCGGGCCTTTTTCGGCAAAGGCCTCGCGGCGCAGGCGCACGATAATGGCCGCCCCTTCAAAAATGCTGGTACTGCCGCGTGCTTTTCCTAACGGCAAAAATCCCGGCGGCCCCACGCCCAGATCGACAAAGGCGGCGTTCAAACTGGTCTCCACGGCACGCACGCGACCGCAAAAAAGCGCCCCGGCCTGGGCGTGACTTGCCGCCTCTGAGGCCCGTTCCACATACAGCGCCAGCGCCGTGCCGTTCTGGTCAAAAAGCCCGGCGCGGACCTCCCCGGGGGCCAGATCAAGGATGAGAGTGTTGCTCATGATGATGGAAAAGCGCGATAACCTGCGCCCTCCAAAAGGGCGGCGGTTTCATAAAGCGGCAGGCCCACAACGGCGCTATAAGAGCCAGAAAGAGAGAGCACAAACACCCCGGCCAGCCCCTGAATGCCATAGGCACCGGCTTTGCCTTCCCATTCGCCAGAGTTGATATAGCCCTCAATCTCGGCGCTGGTCAGGCGCTTGAATTTGATCCGCGCCTCGACCGTTCTGTGGGT
Source organism: Robiginitomaculum sp. (assembly GCA_002733485.1). GTDB lineage: Bacteria > Pseudomonadota > Alphaproteobacteria > Caulobacterales > Maricaulaceae > Robiginitomaculum_B. The sequence continues at coordinate 6,930 of NVVU01000085.1, read as the reverse complement.
CAGGGTGCCATCCGGCTGGTGCAGGGCAATGCCGGTATAGACCCGGTGTGCCCGGCCCGACATCAGGCGTAGCATAAAACGGGCATCATCGGCGTCTGTTGGCTTGCCCAGGATACGCCGACCAACGCCGACCACGGTATCGGCGGCCAGAAAAAGGGCATCCTCCCCGCCTTTAGCAGCGGCCCGTGCCTTTTCAATGCCGAGCCGTTTGGCCAGCAGGCGCGGGGTCTCATCGGGTTTGGGGGTTTCATCAATATCGGCGGCGCGCACGGCGTCCGGCGTAATACCGATTGTGGCCAGCAATTCAAGCCGCCTGGGGCTTTGGCTGGCCAGAATGAGGCGCGGGTTTTTACCCTTGCCCACCGGCTTACTTATAGCGATAGGTGATGCGCCCTTTGCTCAAATCATAAGGCGTCATTTCCACCAGTACTTTATCGCCTGCCAGAACGCGAATGCGGTTTTTGCGCATTTTGCCGGCGGTGTGGGCGATGATTTCGTGATCATTTTCCAGCTTTACACGAAAGGTTGCGTTGGGCAGCAATTCGGTCACTTCGCCGGGAAATTCCAATAGTTCTTCTTTAGCCATGCAGAGCTTCAATTCCTGTGTGTTACGGTTAATGGGCGACTGTATAAGCGCTCATAGGGCATCCGTCACTAGATAATGCCGCCCTTGCGCAGACGCGCGATTTTCAAATCATCAAAATTCAACAGGGTTTTCAGAACCTCATCTGTGTCCGCGCCAAGTTGAGGTGGCGCCTTGGGGGCACTGACCGGGGTTTCGGAAAGGCGCAAGGGCGAGGCCATGACCGACACTTCCTTTTTCAGATCATCGCGCATCATGGTGTCGATCATACCCCGTGCGATCACCTGTGGCTCGCCAAGGGCTTGCTTGACGGTGTTCAGTGCGCTGCACGGCACGCCAACAGCGGCCAGCGCCTCGATCCAGCAGATGATTGGCCGCGCCAGGATCAGCGGCGATATCAGATCGTCAAGCGCCTCGCGGTTTTCAATCCGTGCCGCATTGGTGGTAAAGCGCGCATCATGGTGCAGACCTTGCAGGCCGATAGCATCACACAGGCGTTCAAACTGCCCGTCATTGGCCACGGCGATAACTACCGGTGCATCGGCGGCCTGATAAACCTGATAAGGGGCCAGCGAGGGATGGCGCGTGCCCATGCGATACGCATCTTCGCCGGTCAGCAGCGTATTGGCCGCCTGATTGGTCATCACTGCCATCTGGCAATCCAGAAGCGAGATATCAATATGCTGGCCCTTGCCGGTTTGGCGCGCGCTAAATAGCGCCGCGATTATGGCATTCGAGGCATAAAGCCCCGACACCAGATCCGATATGGCCAGCCCCACCTTTGTGGGCGGACCGTCGGCCTCGCCGGTGACGCTCATCAGACCGCTCATGGCCTGGACAAGATAGTCATAACCGGCGCGTGTCTGCATCGGCCCCGTCTGGCCAAAGCCGGTGATTGAACAATACACCAGCGCCGGGTTCAACGCGATGGCGCTTTTGTAATCCAGACCGTATCTGGCCAGATGGCCGGTTTTGAAATTTTCTACCAGCACGTCGCATTTGGGGATGAGGTCAAGCAGGATCTTGCGGCCTTCATCCGCAGAAAAATCCACACATAGGGACGCCTTGTTACGATTGGCCACCATAAAATAGGCCGAATCGCTGGGCCTGCCATCCTTGTCATCATAGAATGGCGGGCCCCAGGCGCGGGTATCATCCCCCACGCCCGGGCGCTCTACCTTGATAACCTCGGCCCCCAGATCCGCCAGCGTTTGCGTCGCCCATGGCCCGGCCAGCACACGGGAAAGATCCAGTATGCGTACGCCGTGCAAAGCTCCCTGGGGCTGGGTCATCAAACTCCCTTATTGTTGGCTAGCCATGTATTCAGCCAGTCCTTTTTGGATCTCGTCAAGGATTTTCACACTCAAGGGCTGGGTCTTGGCCTTTGCCCAATAGTTTGAAACCTTGTCATGGGCGCCAAAAATGTCTGCAATGCCATAAACCCCGCCCAGCATTTCGACAAAGAATAATACCGGTATTAAGGCACAGTCCGCGGTGCTCATGTCCGCGCCAATTGCCCACGGACCGGGGCAAAGCTGGGCTTCCACATAGCGCAAACCATCGTCAATATTATCAAAGCTGGCCTTGATAACCGCCTGATCCTTGTCTTTGGCGCTGAGCTGTCCAAACAATGGCCGCATGTGCTCGGCCACATGAAAGTCAGAAATGCGGGCCAGCACCCGCGCCCGGGCACGCATTTCAGGGTCTTCTGGCCGCAGGGACGGGCCTGGATAGGCGTCTTCAAGGTATTCCATAATCACTTCGGATTCGGGCAATTGATAGCCGTTTTCCAGTTCCAGCACCGGAATGCGCCCGGCGGGATTAATGGACAGGTATTCTTCGGATTTCAGACCACCCGGCGGGGAAACGTCTTCCCAGTCAATGCCCTTGAAAGCCAGCGCCATGCGCACGCGCGCGGCAAACGGGGAAAGGGCAGAGTTATAGAGTTTGATCATAGCGTAAGTCCTTACAGTTAGGAAAAATCGGGTTTGCGTTTTTGCGTGAATGCAAGAACGCCTTCCTTGAAGTCAGCAACGGAAAAACTCTCTATGAAAATATCCTGGCTTTGAAGGGACAGCACGGGATCGTGATCGCCCATCGCCTTGATCATGGTTTTCATGGCGCGCTGGGTGTGGGCAGAACGCTCGCACAATTGTTGTGCATAGTTTTGAGCGTAATCAATCAGCTCATTTTCAGGCATAACCCATTCCACAAGGCCAAGGCGCAAGGCCTCGTCTGCATGGATCAGGCGTGATGAAAAAATCAGATCCTTGGCTCGCGCSGGGCCGATCAGCGCCACCAATGCCCGTGTATCGGCCAGCGGATAGGTCANGCCCANGTTTSGCTGGGGTAATTCCAAAGAGCGATGTGTCTGCGGTAAAGCGCAGATCACAGGCCAGCGCCAGCGCCAWCCCSGCRCCRATGCASGGRCCATCAATGCGGGCAATTACCGGCCCCGGAAAAYTGRSCARYRTWTCCAGYGCCAYGCGCATTTGSGCATGAAAGCGATCCGCYGCCTTGGGGKCATCGGCAATGGTSGCCAGTTCRGCAATGTCGGCACCGGCRCWAAACGCGCCCTCATCCCCGCCATGCACCATTAGCACACGGATCGCCGGATCGTTGGCGGCCTCGCCAATCAGGCCYGGCATSGCCCGCCACATGGCATGGCTAATGGCGTTTTTGGCATTTGGCCGGTTCAGYACCAGTTCGCCAATGGCACCATTTTTGATCAGCGATATATCCGGCGTGCTCACGTTTTTAGCCACGCCCCCGTGACKGGCTGAAAATGCGCGATGGTTACCAACGAAAATAGATCACCCTGGGCGTAAGGATCTTCGGCCAATATGGATTTCAATGCGTCCTTGTCGCGGGCCTGCATGAGCAAATGTGAACCGATTACCGGGCCATCCGCCGTTTCGCGTAATGGGCCGGCCATCAAAAAGGCATCAGCCTCCTTCTCGATCCAGCGCAAATGATCGGGCCGTAAATGCGCCCGTTTTTGCGTGCTGTCTTCATGGTCCAGCGCCGTGACCATGAAGATTTGCTTAGCCATCAGTAAAACGCCTGCAAGCCGGTCTGGGCGCGACCCAGGATTAGCGCATGCACATCATGGGTGCCTTCATAGGTGTTGACGGTTTCCAAATTCACCATGTGGCGCATCACATGATATTCATCAGAAATGCCATTGCCGCCATGAATATCGCGGGATTGTCTCGCAATATCCAGCGCTTTTCCGCAATTGTTACGTTTCATCAGCGAGATAGCCTCAGGGATAAATGCCCCTTCATCAATCAGGCGGCCAAGGCGCAGCGCCCCCAAAAGGCCGAGCGTAATCTCGGTCTGCATGTCGGCCAGTTTCTTTTGCACCAATTGCGTTTGCGCAATCGGCTTGCCAAACACCACCCGGTCCATGGCGTAGGAACGCGCCCCGTGCCAGCAAAATTCCGCCGCGCCCATGGCGCCCCAGGCAATGCCATAGCGCGCCTTGTTCAGGCATGAGAACGGCCCGCGCAGACCCTTCACATCCGGGAACAGGTTTTCTTCGGGCACGAACACATCATCGAGCGCGATTTCGCCCGTGACTGACGCACGCAGTGACATTTTGCCTTCAATTTTTGGCGTGGTAAAACCGTCCATGCCGCGTTCGACCACAAAGCCGCGAATGACGCCGTCCAGCTTGGCCCAGACCACCGCCACATCGGCAATGGGGGCATTGGAAATCCACATTTTGGAACCGTTCAGCACATAGCCGCCGTCAACCTTTTTGGCGTTGGTGCGCATGGCACCGGGATCCGAGCCTCCATCGGCCTCGGTCAGGCCAAAACAGCCCACTTTGTCACCGCTGGCCAGACCCGGCAGCCATTTTTCGCGCATGGCCTCACTGCCAAATTCATGGATCGGATACATCACCAGGGATGATTGCACGCTCATCACTGATCGATAGCCCGAATCCACCCGTTCCACTTCGCGGGCAATCAGCCCGTATATGACGTGGGAAGTGTCGGCGCAGCCGTATTTTTCAGGCAGGGTTGAACCCAAAAAGCCCATTTCACCCATTTCATTCAGGATCTCGCGATCAAAGCGCTCTTCGCGATTGGCGGTTAAGATGCGCGGCATCAGCTTGTCTTGCGCATAGGCCCGCGCCGCATCACGGACCATGCGTTCGTCTTCGTTCAGCTCCCGGTCCAGCAGGAGCGGATCCTGCCAGTCAAAGGTAAGAGGGTTGCTCATGGGTTTGGCCTTTCCTTGTGTCGCCTCGGCGATCAATGATTTGTCAAACCCATATTGCGTTTTTAAGCGGTACGCCAGACCCGGATGGGTTCAGGGCCAAAAAACTGCATTTTACAATCCTTTGCGACCGACCATTCGTCTGTGTTTGGACCTCGGGACATTTTCATGCTTTTATGCTTCCGGGGATGATTGGCAGAAGGTGATAGCGATATGAAAGCTCTCTTTTTTTGGCTGCTCAGCCTCTTCACCCTGATATTCTGGGCTTATGCCGGGCTGGATATGGTGCTGACCTTGAGTGGCAATGAAGTTTACCTGAAAGATTTCCCGCCGGTGATGATTGCCTGGATACAGGACTTTCCAATATGGCGAAAAGCGGTATGGGGGCTAACCGTGTTGTTGGRAACCGCCGGTGGCGTGTTCCTGATCCTGCAACGAAAAATTGCTCCAACACTGTTATGGCTGGCCAGCCTTTTGATGCTGCTGGCGTTTGTCGGTCATGACCTCATGATGGCCGAGGGGATGAAGTATTACGGTCAGACCGGCGTTATCGCGTCCAGCGTCATGGTGGCGCTGACTTTCCTGTTGGCCTGGCATGCCAGCGCCGCGGCAAGAGGCCGGCGGTTTAAGCGCTAGAAGAAGGTATTGGACAATGGTGCAAAATTATAATGTCTTTTTGCTTATTGGTGGCCTCAGTAGTCTTGTAGCAGCGGCCTTACATATATTGATTATTGTGGGTGGTTCTGGTTGGTACGATTTTTTTGGTGCCGGAAAGCGGTTTTCCTCTGCGGCAGCCAAAGGCGCGCTGTGGCCTCATATTATAACACTTTTTATTGCTATGATTCTGGCGGTTTGGGGGCTTTATGCACTCAAGGGCGCTGGCATGTTTCCAGGGCTACCCTTGCCCCTGCTTCGACTGGCTCTTGTGGGCATTACCATCGTTTATCTTGTGCGCGGACTTGTTCTGGTACCGGCACTCTGGCTGCCAGATATGCCAAAGGCACAATTTTTTATCTGGAGTTCCCTGATTTGTCTTGGCATAGGTATGGTCTATTTGCTTGGCCTGCGCCAAATCTGGCATGGGCTGGAATAGAAACATGCGACGGTTGACCTTGCGCGCCATAGCCCGCACCTATAAAGGGAATTCTGGGCGAAGGAGCGGCGATTCCCATGGCAGAGACGTATGACCTGATCATTATTGGCGGCGGACCGGGGGGCTATAATTGCGCCATTCGTGCCGGGCAATTGGGCCTAAAGGTGGTCTGCATTGAAAAAGGTAAAACCCTAGGCGGCACCTGCCTGAATGTGGGGTGTATTCCCTCCAAGGCTTTGCTGCATGCCTCGGAAATTTATGAGGGCGTATCCGGGCCGTATGCCGATATGGGGATTAAGGTCAGCGGTGTATCTCTGGATCTTGATAAAATGATGGCCGCCAAGGCAGAGACCGTCGACGGCCTGACCAAGGGCATTGCGTTTTTATTCAAGAAAAACAAGGTGGAACATATCGAGGGCGCCGGGCGTATTGCCGGGGCCGGGCAGGTAGAGGTTACCGACGCCAAGGGCAAAACCACCACGCTGAACACAAAAAATATCGTCATTGCCACCGGCTCAGAGGTCACGCCACTGCCGGGTGTTGAGATTGACGAGGAACGTATCGTCTCCTCCACCGGGGCGCTGAGCCTGCCAAAGGTACCAAAATCCATGGTGGTGATTGGCGCAGGGGTCATCGGGCTGGAGCTGGGTTCGGTCTGGCGGCGGCTGGGCGCACACGTCAGCGTGGTGGAATTTCTGCCGCGCATTATGCCGGGTGCCGATGGGGAAATTGCCAAACAGGCACAGCGCGCCTTCAAGCGTCAGGGCTTTGATTTTCATCTGGGCATGAAAGTCACCGGCATAGAAAAACTTAAAACCAAACTGAAACTGACCATGGAACCGGCCAAAGGCGGCGAGGCACAGACCCTTGAGGCCGAAACCGTTCTGGTGTGCATTGGCCGTCGTCCCTATACGCAGGGGCTGGGGCTGGAGGATGCCGGGGTAAAAACCGATAAACGCGGCTTTATCGAAACCGAGCATTGGAAAACCGGTGCAGCGGGGATATGGGCCGTAGGCGATTGCACCAC
>NVVU01000084.1 GCA_002733485.1 Robiginitomaculum sp. | reverse complement strand
GCGCAAGAAAAAAGGTCGCCCGATTTCCGGTTGGGTGGTACTTGATAAACCCGTTGGTATTGGTTCAACCCAATGTGTTTCCAAAATTAAATGGCTCTATAAAGCCGCCAAGGCAGGTCATGCGGGAACGCTTGATCCTCTCGCTTCAGGCATGTTGCCGATTGCGCTTGGGGAAGCCACCAAGACGGTTCCTTTTGTGATGGACGGACAAAAGACCTATCTCTTTACGGTCACCTGGGGCGGTGAAACCAACACGGATGATCTGGAAGGCGTGTTCGTCAATCAATCGGAAGCGCGTCCAAGCGAAGCTGATATTGTGGCGATCATGCCCGATTATATGGGCGATGTGGAGCAAATCCCGCCGGCTTATTCCGCGATTAAAATCGACGGTGTTCGTGCTTATAAGCTAGCCCGTGATGGCGAAGAGGTAGAGATTGATTCTCGTATTGTCGAGATTTATACCCTTGAGATTGTCTCTCACGAAGAGGGCAAATCAACGGTGTTTCAAGTTGAGTGTGGCAAGGGTACCTATGTGCGCTCACTCATGCGCGATATAGCGGTTGCTCTTGGCGCCCATGGCCATGTGGTGCGCCTTCGCCGTACCCGTGTGGGGCCGTTTGAGGCAGCGCAGGCCATTGGCCTTGAGGCGCTTGAAGAACGGGCCACAAAAGGTGATGCTTTGGAGACCCTAAAACCGTTGCACAGCGCCTTGGCTGATCTGGTCAGTTTATCTCTTGGCATTGATCAGGCACAGGATGTGCGCCATGGCCGGGAAATTTTGCTGAGCCCGGAACAACAACAGGCGGTTTTGGCGCGTGGTGCACCAGAGGATGCACCGCGTTATGCCCATCTGGACGAAGAACCAATTGCCATTGGCAGGCAGGAAGGTGTGGTTTTCAAACCCGTGAGAGTCTTTAACAAGAGCGCTTGCGAGAACTGAAACACGGCCAACCCTCTAAAGCGTCATTGCCCAACCCGTCGGGCAATGACAAGTTGAGGAAATTGACTGTGTATTCGCAGCACCACATCCCTTGCATTTGCGAGATTTTTCGCCCATAAGCCCCTCGCATTACCTGACCTTGCTGGACGGCGTCTTGGCAAGGCCATCATGTTAATGACGCCGTGGAGAAGAAAAGATGTCGATTACCACTGAGCGCAAAGCTGAGTTGATTAAAAAGTTTGCACAAACCAAAGGTGATACCGGGTCTCCGGAAGTACAGGTCGCAATCCTGTCAGACCGTATCCTGACCCTCACCGAACACTTCRAAATGCACAAGAAGGATAACCATTCGCGTCGCGGATTGTTGAAAATGGTTTCCCAGCGCCGCCGCCTTCTTGACTATCTGAAACGCGAGAACCTTTCTCGCTATCAGGCGCTGATTAAAGAGCTGGGCCTGCGTCGCTAGGACGAATTCCAACGCTCAAGTAAGGGCCATGCGCATGGGGCGCGTGGCCATAGAGGAAAACACATATGTTTGATATTCAAAAAGAAACCATTGACTGGGAAGGCCGTGACCTGACCTTGGAGACCGGGCGTATTGCCCGCCAGGCACAGGGCTCTGTGCTGGCCACTTACGGCGAAACCAGTGTTCTGGCCGCCGTGACTTACGCCAAAGAACCAAAACCGGGCATGGATTTCTTTCCGCTGACCGTAAACTATACCGAAAAATATTATGCCGCTGGCCGTATTCCCGGCGGTTTTTTCAAGCGTGAAGGCCGTCCGACCGAAAAAGACACCCTGACCTCACGCCTGATTGACCGCCCGATCCGCCCGCTGTTTGCCAAGGGCTTTAAAAACGAAGTGCAGGTCATCCTGACTGTGCTCAGCCACGATCAGGAAAATGACCCGGATGTACTGGCCATGGTTGCTGCTTCTGCAGCACTCAGCCTTTCGGGCGCTCCCTTTATGGGCCCGATCGCCGGTGCCCGTGTGGCGCTGATCGATGGCGAATACGTCGTCAATCCGACCATTGAAGAAATGCTCGAGACCGAGCTGGACCTTTTGGTTGCCGGCACCAAAGAGGCCGTGATGATGGTCGAATCCGAAGCCAAGGAATTGTCTGAGGACGATATGCTGGGCGCGGTGATGGCTGGCCATGAGGCCATGCAGCCGGTCATTGAAATGATCGAACGTCTGGCTAAAAAAGCGGCCAAGCCTGCTTTTGAATTTACCTCGCCAGACCATTCATCAGAAAAAGCTGCCGCCAAAAAACTGGTCGGCGCGGCTATGACCAAAGCTTACAAGATCACTGACAAGCTGGAACGTCAGGATGCCGTTGGTGCTGCCAAAGACAAAGCGCGCGCGGCGCTTGCCCAATCAGAAGATAAGCCCGATGGCATCCCTTCAGATGTTCTGGGCGGTGTGCTCAAATCATTGGAAGCCGATGTGGTTCGCGGCAACATCATTAAAACCGGCAAACGGATTGATGGTCGTAAACTGGATCAGGTGCGCCCGATCATTGGCGAAACGGCGGTTCTGCCCCGTACCCACGGTTCAGCACTGTTTACACGCGGTGAAACCCAGGCACTGGTGATTGCTACGCTGGGCACAGGCGATGATGAGCAATTCATCGACGCTCTGACCGGCACCACCAAGGAAAACTTCCTGCTGCATTATAACTTCCCGCCATATTCGGTTGGTGAAGCCCGCCGCATGGGCCCTCCGGGCCGCCGGGAAATTGGCCACGGCAAGCTGGCATGGCGTGCCATGCGTGCGGTTCTCCCTTCAAAGGAAGATTTCCCTTACACCATACGTCTGGTGTCTGAAATCACCGAATCCAATGGCTCATCCTCGATGGCCACGGTTTGCGGTGCATCTTTGGCGCTTATGGATGCCGGTGTGCCGATCAGCCGTCCGGTCTCTGGTATCGCCATGGGCCTGATCAAGGAAAAAGACGGTATTGCCGTTCTTTCCGACATTCTGGGCGACGAAGATCATCTTGGCGATATGGATTTCAAAGTGGCCGGTACTGAAAAGGGTATCACCTCTTTGCAAATGGACATCAAAATTGCCGGTATTACCGAAGACATCATGAACGCCGCGCTGGAACAAGCCAAAGCCGGTCGTATGCACATTCTGGGCGAGATGAACAAAGCCCTTAGTGCCTCTCGTGATGAAGTTGGTGAATTTGCGCCGCGCATTGAAACCATCACGGTTGCCAAAGACAAAATCCGCGAAGTTATCGGGACGGGCGGCAAGGTTATTCGCCAGATTGTCGAAGAAACCGGCGCCAAGATCGACATCAGTGATGATGGCGTGATCAAAATCGCCTCCAGTGATGGTGCCGCTATCAAGGCCGCTATGGACTGGATCAAGGGCATTGCCACTGAGCCGGAACTGGGCGAAATTTATGACGGTACCGTGGTTAAAACCATGGACTTTGGTGCCTTTGTGAACTTCTTTGGTCCCAAAGATGGTCTGGTGCACATCAGCCAACTTGCGTCTGAGCGCGTCAACAACACCACTGACGTGGTCAAGGAAGGCGACAAGGTCAAGGTCAAGGTTCTTGGCTTTGATGACCGGGGCAAGGTTCGCCTCTCGATGAAAGTTGTCAATCAGGAAACCGGTGAAGAGATCAAAACCGAAGAAGACTGATCTTTGCTGCTTCTGATTTTTAAGTTCTGAAAAACCCCGGGCATTACGCCCGGGGTTTTTTGTGTCTTGTGTCATCCCGGATTTGATCCGGGGCCCATTGTGCAGGTTCGTTTGCATTGAGATGAAGTCTGGATCCCGGCCAGTTTCCCTAACCAAAGTTGGGGCCGGGATGACAAAGATAGTTTATCCCCGGGATAGCAAACCCAAGGGGCTGTAAGGGGACATTTTTACCCCTGCGGCATCCTTAATGTGTCCCTAAAATGACCCTAAAGAAGAACAAAACACCCCTTATATGCCCCTCGATTACCCCTGATTACCCCTTACCGTCCCTGCGATTAGCGGGGATAAACCGGAACTGTGCCCGCCCCAATAAAAGGGGGTAAAATCGTGTAATTTAGTCTGGTGATTCAAGCACGAGTTCCTGCGCCGGGGCGCGTAAATTATAACGACTGCCCATGACCGCGCCGTACGCGCCGGCATTGGCGATCAGCATTACATCGCCCTCATAGGTGGGGGGCAAATGCCGGTCTATGCCTAAGATATCAGCGGATTCGCAGATCGGYCCGACGATRGAAATCGGRGCGATGCCTGCCTCTTCATRCAGRCGRCTAAGATTRACCATGTCATGRTGTGCGCCATAAAGWGCCGGGCGGATAAGCGAGTTCATGCCGGTTTCCAGCCCGGCATAAGCGGTGGTGCCCTTGGTTTTGGTCTGGGTAACACTGGCCAGCAACACCCCGGCCTCGGCCACCATAAAGCGCCCCGGTTCCAGCCACAGCTCTATATCCGGGCAGGCGCTGCGCACCAGTGCTAGATTTTCGTCCAGCCGGGCAAGGTCCAGCGCTGCCAGCCCTGCATTTTCCGGTACGCCCAGGCCGCCGCCCAGATTAAAAATCCGCRCATCGGGAAAGGCCCCGGCAAGGGAGACGAACAGCTCGGCAAGGTCGCGCCAGTGCCCGGGGTCCAGAATGCCGCTGCCAGCATGAGCATGCAGGCCAATGATTTTCACATTGGCTGATCGTGCCAGTTCGCGGGCTTTGGCCAGATCCTGGATCGGAATGCCAAATTTGGCCCGCGCCCCGGCGGTCTGTACATGGCGGTGATGGCCCCGGCCCCGTTCCGGATCAACGCGCAACAAAATTTCACTGCCATCAAAGATTGCCGGCCAGTGTTCCWGCGGGTGCAGATTATCCAGAGTCAGTCGTACACCATGTTTGATTGCCGCCTCGTATTCGGATCGCGGGGCAAAATTGGGGGTGAAGAGAATGTTTTGCGGCTCAATACCGGGAATGCTGGCAAAGGCGTGTTCAATTTCGGCCTGGGAAACACATTCCATGCCAACGCCCTGCCCGGCAATGGTGCGCAGCACATCGGGCTGGGCATTGGCCTTCATGGCATAAAAAACCTGCGATAATGAGCCAAGCCCCCTTAGCGACCGTGCGCGCATTTGCACAGTTTGCAGATCATAGATAAAGGCCGCTTCGCCTTTGGGTTTGGTCGCGAGCAACGCCTCGCGCTTGTTGGCCCACCATGGAGACAGGGTATTTTTAAGCGCGGTTGGCTCTGCCTTGCTTTCCTGCCAGGGGGCGCCAAACACTTTGTCTTCGGGTTCGACCTCGACCATTTCATCATGCAGACGCCGGGCCAGTTTCTGGGCCTGATCCTCTTCGACCACCACGGTGAAGTTCAGATCATTGGCGGCCTGACTGACCAGCCGCACCGGGTGCTCCCGAAACAGCTCCAGCGCCGGGGTCAGCTTGTGCAAAATGGTGCGAATGCCCCGCCCCACAAGGCTGACCGAGGCGCAATTGCGTAAAATATTGACCCGGCAGAGCGGGGCGAGATCAGCCTGTAACTGGTCCAGTGCGGATGCTCCCAGATTTTGACCAGGATCCAGCGATACGGTCACGCTGGCTTCAGAGGTGGAGACCAGGTCAATGGACAATCCGTTATTGGCAAAGGCAGTAAAGGCTTTGGCCAGAAACCCCGCTTCGCCCCACATAGAGGTCGAGGTCATGGAAACCAGCACCAGGCCGGTTTTAACGGTAACGGCTTTTACCCGGGCGCTGGTGTCGGCGGGCTGGGCGCTGATGCGGGTGCCATTGGCCTCGGGCTGGTGGGTGCATTTGACCAGGGTTGGGATTTTCGCTCGCCGTGCGGGGGGCAAGGCCCGGGGGTGAATCACCTTGGCCCCCATCAGGGCAATTTCCTGCGCTTCGTCATAGCTGAGGTCTTTAAGCAGGCGCGCCGAGGCGGTCAGGCGCGGGTCGGTGCTGAACATGCCGGGCACGTCGGTCCAGATTTCCAGCCTTTGGGCTTGCAGCTTGGCGGCAAACAGCGCGGCCGACACATCCGAGCCGCCACGGCCCAGAAGCACGGTTTCGCCGCGTTCATTGCCAGCAATAAAGCCCTGAGTCAGCACGGCGTCGCCGCCAAGCGCACCAAGGCGTTGTTGCAGGTCCGGATCCGGGGTGTCGGTACAAATGGCCGATAAATAGTGAGTGGTCTCGCTGGTATTTTCACGCCCTAGACTGTGCAAACCGGTGCGGGCGTCAAAGAGAGAAACGGCAAGACCACGGGCGTTCAAACGCGCCGCACCCAGCGCGGTGGCCATCACCTCGCCCTCTGCCAGAATGCGGGCGCGCACCCGTGGGCTGGCCTCACCAATAAGGGTAATGCCGTCCAGCCATTTGGCAAGACGGGCAATAGAGGGGGTAATCAGGCACGGGCCATCCAGTTCCAGATCCCGGGCAAGGTCCAGATGACGCGATTTAATATCGTCCAGCATGCCTGTATCTTCTTGCGCCAGCGCGGACTTAATGGCGCGCTCCAACAGATTGGAAACCTGTGACAGCGCCGAATGCACAATCAATGGCCGCTCGTCCTTGGCCAGACATGTACGGGTGAGGGCTTCGATCGTCTCCCAGCGTTCCTTTGTGGACACGCTGGTTCCGCCAAATTTCATCACCACCCAGGGGGTGCTGTGCTCAGAGGCTGTCATCAAATGTTCCAATCCTTAAGTCTTAGGCCTTCATGGCAGAACTTTTTTGGGTGTCCAGTGCGCGGCTCCAAATTTTACTGCAAAGAAGGCTTGCATTATCATGATAGCGTATTAGCATGCTAATACAGTAAATCAAGGTGCCATCTATGACTAATTTCGCAAAAACACCACATAATGACACATCCGGACCGGATGCCGATACCGAGGCTTTACTCTGTGCGCTGACGTCTTTGCGTAACCGGGGCGAGCTGTTGCGGTTTTTAACCGACCTGTGCACTCCGGCGGAATTACGAGCGCTGGTGGCCCGCTGGCAGGTGGCCAAGTTGCTGGACGCCGGTGATCTGTCGTATCGGGAGATCAGCGAGAAAACCGGAGCCAGCACCACGACCGTTGGGCGGGTGGCGCGGTTCTTGAACGAAGAATCCTATCAGGGGTACCGCATTGCGCTGGACCGGGTGCAGGAACAATGAACCCGGTATTGCGCATCGCCGTCCAGAAAAAAGGACGCCTGGCCAATGGCAGCATGAAATTGCTGGAACAGGCGGGTTTGAGCATATCGCTAAACCCCGGGGCGCTGACCTGCCGGGCGCAGGGTTTGCCCATTGAGCTGTTGTTTGTGCGCGACGATGACATCCCGTCTTTGGTGGCCAAGGGAGTGTGCGATCTGGGCATTGCCGGTGAAAACGTATTGCGCGAAGAAGCGCTCGAAGGACCGGACGCGGAGGCATTGCTAACCGTGCGGCCACTGGGGTTTTCACGCTGTACGTTAAAGCTGGCCGCGCCACGCGATGGCGATATAAAGACCATTGAGGATTTGCAAGGGTGCAAAATCGCCACATCCTATCCGCAAATTCTGGAGGCATTCCTCAAAGAAAATAACATCAGGGCGGATTGTGTGACCTTAAAAGGCGCAGTGGAAATCGCCCCGGCACTGGGTTTGTCCGATGCGATTTGTGACCTGGTTTCTTCGGGGGCCACGCTGGCTGCCAATGGATTGACCGACTTTGCCACCGTGATGAAAAGCCAGGCCCTGCTGATCCGTTCAAACACGGTTTGGGATGATGCCCGCGAAGCCTTATTGGCGCGTCTGTTGCGCCGCATTGACGGGGTGATTGCCAGCCGGGCCACCAAATACATTATGTTGAATGCGCCAAAAGAGGCCATAGACGACATTACCGCTTTATTGCCCGGCGCCGATGCTCCGACCATCATGCCCCTGGTGGGGCGCAATGACCAAATGGCGGTACATGCGGTTTGTCGTGAAACCATATTCTGGGACACGCTGGAACAGCTCGAAGCCCGGGGTGCCCACGCCATTCTGGTACTGCCAATAGAAAAGATGATGGGCTGAGCGATGAAAATTCTCAATTGGGAGCAGCTAGATGACGACGGTAAAAAGGCCGCCCTGAGGCGCCCTTTTGCCAATGCCTGCGCCGTGCGTGACGTGGTGCGCGATATCATCATGGCGGTGCGTGAAAGAGGCGATGAAGCCTTGTTTGAATTCACCCGGCGTTTTGATGGTGGCGAGCCAGAAAAGCTGCGCGTTAGTGAGGGCGACATTGAGGCCGCCTGGGTGGCGCTGGATGAAGATGCCAAAAAGGCCATGCGCCGCGCCTATGGCAATATCAAAACTTTTCACCAGGCCCAGCAGCCAAAAGCCATCAAGGTTGAGGTAGAGCCGGGCCTGATCTGCGAGCGGATCACCAGACCGATTGATTGTGTGGGCATTTATGTGCCGGGGGGCACGGCGCCCTTGTTCTCATCCTTGTTGATGGCGGCGGTCCCGGCAAAGCTGGCCGGGGTTGGCAGAATTGTAGTGGCCAGTCCGCCGGGCAAGGATGGTAAAATTGCGCCGGTCATTCTGGCGGCGGCAAAATTGTGTGGACTGGACGAGATATACTCAATGGGTGGTGCCCAGGCGATTGCGGCGCTGGCTTTTGGCACCCAAAGCGTACCCCGTGTCGACAAATTATTTGGTCCAGGTAACCAATGGGTTAGCGAAGCCAAGGCACAGGTAACCCAGATGCCCGGTGGTCCGGCAATGGATATGCCGGCTGGACCAAGTGAAGTGATGGTGTTGGCCGATGAAGCCGCSAATCCAGACTGGATAGCCGCAGATCTTCTCAGCCAGGCTGAGCACGACACCAAGGCRCAGGTKRTWTTGCTCATAACGAGCATGAATGCAGCCMGSGCCGTGGAAGMRGCAACCCTGAAACAGCTAAAAACCCTGCCCCGGGCCGAAATTGCCAGAAAGTCTTTGGAAAATGCGCGGCTGATCTGTGTGCAAGACAGTGGGAAAATGCTGGAAATTGCCAACCTTTATGCCCCAGAGCACCTGATCATCCAGACCGAACGCCCCGAAGGCATGGTCGAAGATATCCGTAATGCCGGGTCGGTTTTTGTGGGGGCCTATACCCCTGAGGCCCTTGGCGATTATGCCAGTGGTACCAACCACGTGTTGCCCACGGCGGGCGCGGCGCGGGCCTATAGCGGTCTGGGGCTGGAAAGCTTTGTCAAGTTTATCACCGTGCAGCGTGCCTCCAAGGATGCGCTCWGCKKTTKGSRWMYKGTGGTGCAGAATTTRGCGCGTATGGAAGAACTTGAAGCTCATGCCCGGGCCATCAGCTTGCGCCTGGATGCACAATAATGAATGACCTGATCGAYAAAATTGCCCGGCCGGACATYGCTAASCTSACGCCMTATAGCGCGCGYGGTGGSGCSRTGGAGGGGGCGGTGTTGCTGGATGCCAATGAAAACCCCTGGGCGCCACCGGGTGCAAAGGGCGCGTGGAATCGCTATCCAGAGCAACAACCGGCCGCCTTGGTTTCCCGCATTGCAGATCTTTATGGGGTGGGTAATGACCAGCTATTGCTGACCCGGGGTGCCGATGAGGGCATTGATTTGTTGTTTCGGGCGACGTGCCGCGCCGGTAAAGATTTTGCGGTTATTTCGCCGCCCACTTTTGGACTTTATGGCGTTGCCGCCAGGGTACAGGGCGCAGGTTTGCTCGAAATTCCTCTGGATGAAAACTATGCCATTGTTCCCGATAAAATTATCGCCGCGRCGCGGTCAAATTCGACCAAACTCATTTTTATATGCAGTCCGAACAACCCCACAGGCAATCTGGTTGCGCGTCAGGATGTGGTGCGCATTGCCAGTGAATGCCCCGCCCAATTGGTGGTGGTGGACGAAGCCTATATTGAATTTACAGAAGCCCCCAGTCTTGGTCTGGAACTGACCCAACTGCAAAATCTGGTCATCTTAAGAACCCTATCCAAAGCTTATGGTTTGGCTGGGGCGCGTCTTGGCACCATGATTGCCAATGCGCCGGTAATTAATCTGATACGCAAGGTGCTGCCCCCTTACCCCTTGCCTTCTCCAGTTATTACTGAGGTGCTGAGCGCACTTGCCCCGGTCAATATGGCCATATTCAACGAGCGTATTGCCCAGATAAAGGCCGAGCGCGAACGCCTTTATACCGCCTTATTGGGGGCGGACGACGTGCAGGAAATATGGCCATCGGCGGCAAATTTCCTGCTGGTAAAAYTAAACCTCAAAAACAATGTACAGACCCGGCTTAAATCCAGCGCCATTCATGTGCGGGATTTTTCGGCCCTGGGCGAAGGCATGGTGCGGATCAGCGTCGGCACGCCTGCGCATAATAATGCATTATTGGCTGTCTTTGGTGTTGGTAATGAAGGCGCCGCCAACCGGCGCACCGCCGCCATCAGCCGTCAGACCAAAGAGACGCAGATCAGCGCTCTTGTCGATCTGGATAAAACCGAGCCGGTGAGCATTCAAACCGGCATCGGTTTTTTTGATCACATGATGGAACAAATCGCCCGCCATGGGGGTTTTTCGCTGATCCTGACGGCCAATGGCGATCTGCACATAGACGAGCACCACACAGTGGAGGATTGTGCCATTGTTTTGGGGCAGGCCCTGCGCAAGTCGCTGGGGGATCGCGCCGGCATTGGCCGTTATGGATTTGTGCTGCCTATGGATGAGGCACAGGCGCGGATCTCGGTGGATTTATCCGGCCGCCCGGCTTTGCGTTTTGTCGCCGATATCCCCGATGAGGGGGTGGGTGGCTTTGGTGGCCAGATGGTGCGCCATGTCTTTGAAACCCTGTCCCAGCATCTGGGCGCCGCCATTCACATAGAGGCCGAGGGAGAAAATACCCACCACATCATAGAAGCGATTTTCAAGGGCTTTGGGCGCGCATTGCGCCCGGCGCTTGCCCGCGAGGGAACGGCAATTCCGTCCAGCAAGGGCGTTTTATAATGGCCTTAATGATCGCCGATACCGGATGCGCTAACCTTGCCTCCGTGCGCTTTGCCTTTGCGCGTCTGGGGGTTGAGGCCAAGATTAGCGCCGATCCCACCGTGCTCAAAACGGCCGATCGTCTTGTCCTGCCGGGCGTGGGGTCGGCGGGGGCAGGCATGGCGGCTTTGCGTGCCAAGGGTCTGGATGAAATGCTGCAAGAGTATGCCCGCCCCTTATTGGGCATATGTTTGGGTATGCAATTGTTGTTCAAAATGAGTACTGAAGACAATATGCGTTGCCTGGGTCTGTTGGGCGGTACGGTCGAGGCTTTGCCGGATAACGCCGGGCCGGTGCCGCATATGGGATGGAATACRCTATCTTTGCGCACTTCTGATCCGTTTATGCGCGATGTAGCCGAAAACAGCTATGTATATTTTGTCCACTCCTATGGGGTGAAGTCCGATAAGAACACGCTTGCCACTACCCGATACGGCATGGAGTTTTCCGCCATTGTGCGTCGTGATAATATCTATGGTTGCCAGTTTCACCCGGAAAGATCCGGCCCCACCGGCGCGCAAATTTTGCAAAACTTTCTGGATGTGAACCCATGATCTGGCCGGCGATAGATTTAATGGATGGCCGTTGTGTGCGCCTGCATAAAGGCGATTTTGCGCAAAAGAGTCTGTATGATACGGACCCGCTGTCCCGGGCCAAAGCCTTTGCCGAGGCCGGGGCAAAGGCCTTGCATGTGGTGGATCTGGATGGGGCCAAGGCGGGGGAGCCTTGCCAAAGTAATTTGGTCTGCCGTCTTGCCGCCACCTCTGGCCTGCGCGTTCAGGCGGGCGGGGGAATTMGCACAGGTGATGATATTGAAGCCCTGCTTGGCGGCGGGGTGAGCCGGGTTATCATTGGCTCGCTGGCGGTCACGGCGATCGAGGCTGTGCAAAACTGGCTATGGGATTTTGGTGCGGATCGTATCGTGCTGGCGCTGGATGTGCGCATTGAAAATGGAACCCCCATTCCCGCCATTTCCGGCTGGCAGGAAAGCGCCGGGCAATCCCTGTGGGATATTCTGGCCGCCTATGACGGCATGATCAAAACCCTGCTGGTGACTGATATTGACCGCGACGGTGTGCTGGGCGGCACTAATGCGGCGCTCTATGCAGAAATAAAAACGCGTTATACCGACCTGTCTTTGCTGGCCTCGGGCGGCATTGGCAGTGTAGATCATATTCGCACCGCCTATGGGGCCGGGGCCCAGGGTGTGATCATCGGCAAGGCGCTTTATGAAAACAAATTTACGCTGGAAGAGGCTCTGTCATGCTCGCCCGACGCATAATCCCCTGCCTCGATGTCATGAACGGTGTGGTGGTCAAAGGCGTACAATTTGCTGGCCACGAAGTGGTGGGCGAAGGGGTGGACCTGGCCCGGCGCTATCGCGATGAAGGCGCGGACGAGCTGGTCTTTTATGACATTACCGCCAGCCCTGAGCGCCGCCGCGTCGATGCGGGCTGGGTCTCGCAAGTGGCACAGGAGCTGGACATTCCCTTTACCGTCGCGGGCGGTATTTCCAGCATTGAAGATGCGCAAACGATCCTTGGCGCCGGGGCGGACAAGGTGTCGATCAATTCGCCGGCGCTGGCCAATCTGGACCTGATCAATGCACTGGCAGGCCGTTTTGGCAGCCAATGCGTGGTGGTGGGTATAGACAGTTATTGGGATGGTCAGGACTGGCTGGTCAAGGCGATGACCGGTGATCCGGACAAGACCATTACCACGCCATGGAAAACCCGGGACTGGATCAGGGATGCGCAAAGGCGAGGGGCCGGTGAAATTGTGCTGAACTGTATGAACGAAGATGGCCGCCGCGCCGGTTATGACATAAAGCAGCTACGCGTTATGCGCGCACTATGCCAGGTGCCTCTGATCGCATCGGGCGGGGCGGGTTGCGCTCAGGATTTTGTCGATGTGTTTGCCATGGCCAATGTTGATGGCGCGCTGGCGGCCAGCGTATTTCACAAGGAAATCATCCCCATACCGGTGCTAAAAGAAGTTTTGCGCGAACATAAGATCGAGGTACGACCATGACCCTGCCAGAAAATCTGCACAATCTGGACTGGCAGAAAGGCCAGGGTCTGATTCCGGTGATCGTACAGGATGCCCTTTGCGGCGATGTGCTGATGCTGGGCTATATGAATGAAGAGGCTCTTGAGCGGACGCTGCAAAGCCAAAAAGTGACATTTTACAGCCGTTCGCGCCAAACCCTATGGCAAAAGGGTGAAACCAGCGGCCATACGCTGGATCTGGTATCTATCAATACGGATTGTGATCGCGATACCCTGCTGGTGCAGGCTCGTCCAAACGGGCCAACCTGCCATAACGGTACGCGTACCTGTTTTGCAAAGGCCCCCATGGCGGCCCTGCCGTGGCTGGGAAAGCTGGGACGGGTCATTGATGGCCGTGCTGATGCCGATCCGAAAACCAGCTATACGGCGTCTCTTTTAAATGGCCCGATTGAGCGGGCCGCCCAGAAGGTTGGCGAAGAAGGGGTTGAGGTGGCGCTGGCTGCACTCAGTAATGACCCCGATAAATTACCAGAAGAAGCCGCCGACCTGCTCTATCATTTGATGGTAGTCTTGCGCGCTAAAGGGCTGGGCCTGGATGAGGTTGTGAAGGTTTTGAAAGATCGTCACCAGAGCGCTGATTAGACGCAGATTTTACTCAACGCACCCTTGCTAGAGGCTTCGTTCATGCCGTACCCTGCATGCACCGTCATCATTACAGGGGGCTATGATGCGCCAGATAATTCTCATATTCGCAGGTCTGTTCA
>NVVU01000004.1 GCA_002733485.1 Robiginitomaculum sp. | reverse complement strand
CGACAAAACATTGTCTGACGAAGAACAGGTTCAAGCCTATTACCTCATCTACAAGCTAATGAGCATATATGAAAAAGCCTACAGGCTGCATTGCCGAAATCTGATCGAGACGGAAACCTATGTCGGGCTGAGCTATATTTTGCCAACCTGGGACGGGCCAAAATTTCGCCGATGGTGGGAGCGCAACAAAGGAACCTATGGACCAGATTTTGTCGCCGAAATAGATCGCATTTTGGCCGAATCCTCGCTCAACCCGGTCTCTCAACTCCAAGGTAAGGCATCATGACACTTGAGAGCATTTATTATATTGGCCAAACCGTGGCGGTATTGGCGATCCTGGCATCCCTGGTGGCGCTTTACTTCCAGCAGCGACAGGGCCAGGTGATTGCGCGGGCCAGCAGCCAGCGTGAGCTTCTCAAAAGCGCCTCAGAATTTCTGCTCCTGACATTCGACAACCCAAAAGTTCTAAAGGACGTTCGCCATGGATTGATGGAGTTTGACAGTGCACCGCATGAAACCAAAAGCAATTTCGGTAACTGGGCCTGGGTATTTTTGGTCATCATGGAACAGTGCGTTTACATGAAAAGGGATGAACTGATCACAGCTTCCTCTTACAATGGCTTTGAATTAGGTGCGTTGGGGATCATCACCACGCCCGGCGGGGCGCAATGGTGGGCGCATACGAGAAAAGTTATGGGCGTTGATCTGGTTGCGCGCCTTGATCAGCGCCTGACGGAACTGGGCGGCGTGACGCCCCCTATCTACGAGTTTATGCCCCAATTCGCTCCGGTGGAAAATTCAAAGTTATGACGCTGGAAAGCATTTATTATATCGGCCAGACGGTGGCGGTGGTCATCATTATTGCGACCCTGATTGCGCTTCTCTACCAGTCAAGACAGGCAAACCGACTGGCGCGGGCGGATATGAGCGAACGGACGATGCGGTTCTTTGGCGACACGATAAGCGAGTTAATGCGTCATCCCGAACTTGCGGCGGCCTTTCGAAAGGTTATGTTTGAAGCCACCGAACTGACCCCCGTGGAACTAACGCAGATACTTACGTTTTTTAATGCGTCAATGCATGTTCATAGAACAGCATTTCTGTCTTTTGCTGACGGTTTGATCGATGAGCGGGTGATGCAGGCTTACGAGAGCAATACCTCCTGGTATCTCACGGCGCCGGTATTTGCACATGAATGGAAACGCATGGTTCGCATGCAGATGGTTTCTGACGATTTTGTCAACTATGTGCACAATCGGTTTGAAGAACTCTATCCCGATCACCCTTCGCTTGCCGTCAGTCAAAAGCCGCCTGAATTATCGCCTGATGCGCCCAAAATAGACGCTATGAGCAATCATCCATGACTTAAACCGGCTTTAGGAACGGGTAGGTAAATTGCCCGATCTTGATTAGCGACGATTTTTGGGAATTCATCGATGACAGCATTCAGAAGACAGGAATTATAAGTCCAACCCAACGCCCATCAGGTCTGGTAAATCTTTGTGATAAAATTAGTTTGCAGGTTTTACTTGCGATCAATGTTCATTTCTCTATATTGAGTGAATGCTCACTCATTTAATGGATAAGCCCGACACAAAAGACAAGATCATGCGCGCGGCACTGGTGCTGGTGGCGCGTGATGGGTTTGCCGGGGCGACCACGGCCCGTATTGCCGCCGAGGCGGGGGTTGCCGAAGGGTCGATTTACCGGCATTTCAAAAATAAAGATGATCTGATGCTGGCACTGTATCGGCATATAAAGGGCGAGGCTTATCTGGCGGTGATGCAAGGCTATGACGATCAAGCCACGCCGCATGATCGCTTTACCCATATCTGGCGTCATATCTTTGCCGCCTATCAGGCGGACCCGGATGCCTTGCTGTTTGGGTTACGCTTTGCCGAAACACCCTTGATGGAAAAGGAAGGCGGGCAGGGCCATAAGGAAATGGCCGCCGTGCTGACCTGCCTACGTGATGACGGGGTGACGACGGGCACATTCAAAACCATAGCGGCGGACCTTTTGATCAGCCTTTTTTACGCGCCCATTGTGACTTTGCTGCGCGCTGAGATTGCCGGGCGGCAATGGGATGAAGAAGAAATTAGCAGCGCCTGTGATGCCTCTTATGATTCCTGGGCTGTGCCCATCAGGCCACATGACCCTTAAGGCAATGCATAACAGGCAAAGCGCCTTTTGCCATAATTTTCCATAGAGGTGAAACCAGAGATGCTAAAAACGAAAGCAAAATGACAAAGGAAAGATAAATAGAGTGAGTGCTCACTTAATTAAAGGGGTGGAAATATTTCGAGTCTTGAATTTCTGAGTGAGCAATTTCAGCCAAAGACATGATCAAAGTGCAATTATCAAAGAGAAATGCTCAGCGTGAAACTAACAAAGCAAAAATAATCAAAGTGGAGAAAGAACATGCAAAAACGATCTATCGGCCAAAGCGCCCTTAACGTGCATCCCATCGGTCTGGGCTGTATGGGGTTTTCAGAGTTTTACGGCAAGCCCACTGAGGAAGCCGAGGCGATCGCCACCATACACAAGGCAATAGAGCTGGGGGTCGATCATTTCGATACCGCTGAAATGTATGGCATGGGGGCCAATGAGAAACTGCTCGGCAAAGCCTTGAAGGGAACGCGTGATAAGGTGGTGATTGCCAGTAAATTTGGTATTGGCCGGGATCGCAAGACCGGCGCGGTGACGGGCCTGGATGGCTCAAAGGCCAGTATGCGCGCTTCATGCGAAGGCTCATTGCGCGCGCTGGGTGTGGACAGCATCGATCTTTATTATCAGCACCGCATGGACCCAAATACCCCCATTGAAGAGACAATGGAGGGCTTGCTGGAATTGGTGTCTGAGGGAAAAATTCGCGCCATTGGCCTGTCTGAATGTTCGGCGCAAACCCTGCGCCGCGCCTGTGCCGTGCACCCTGTGGCGGCGGTGCAGTCAGAATACTCGCTCTTTAGCCGTGATATAGAGGATGAAATTATACCTGCCTGTCAGGAGCTTGGCGTCTCTTTGGTGGCCTATTCGCCGTTGGGGCGGGGCATGTTGACCGGGCAATATAGCCGCGAGGACAAAGGGCTGAGCGCGTCAGACTATCGCCACACACAGCCACGCTTTGCCGGCGATAATTATGCGGACAATCTGGCGCTGGTTGATGTAGTTAAAGCCATTGCGGTGCGCCACGACGCCCATCCGGCGCAAATTGCGCTGGCCTGGGTTTTAGCGCAAGGCGAACATGTGCTCAGCATTCCGGGCACCACCAAAGCTTCAAACCTGACCAGTAATATGAAGGCGCGATCTGTGGTGCTTGATCAGGATGATCTGGCACAGCTATCGATCCTCTCGGCCAAGGTCAAAGGCGATCGCTATGGGGATATGAGCGTGGTCAATCGGTAAGCTTTGTGCCTTTAAATCACCATATTACGATTTTAACCAAGTGAAATGCGTAAAGTGGGTAATCGGTCTGGTTTAAAAACCTTTCGGCAAATCGCTATACTGGTCTTGCCAGTGTTCCTTTCGGCCTGTCTCTATCTGGATATTGGCACCGTCCTGTCTTTGAGAAAGCTGGATCCTTACAGCGTTGATCTGGTCACCAGCCGGGCGGCGGTGCTGGTCCCGTCTGATGTAGACTATGCCCCCAATGTTGACGTCACCTTGCGGATAACCCGCGATGGTGAAGTGTTACAAGAGGAAGTCTTTGCGCTGGAAGTGGTCAAAGACGGCGAAGCGCTGGACGGGATTGATGTCGAAGCCCTTGGCGCAAAGCCGCTGGTGATCCGTCTGGCCAAGGCCGATTATGCACGCGCCAATGCCGTGCAGGCCAAACTGGCGAAAAAAGATAAAAACCATCAATGGGTGGAGCCGGGCAATGACACGGTAGGCGACGCTGATAAAGCCTCAGAGGATGGGATAGAGCGCGCCGTGGCCGATGATGAAGCGGCCAGTGGTGATCTGACCATAAACTGGCAGTTTTCACTCGCACCGCAAGGCAAAGAGAAATATTGCCAGGGCCGCAAGAAAATCCGCCTGACCGCTTGGGTCAAGATCAATGACGCCCCGTTTTATCGCCGGGTGGTGCACGGTATGCCGTTAAAGAAAGTCTTTGGCAAAGCAGGCATGAAGCGCCTTTGTGCCAGCAATGATAATGATCTGACGCAGGCCGATTAGGGCGTTTTGCCGGTCATGCTGATGGCCCCGGTTTCCGTCAGCACCCAGTCTAGGCTTTGATCACCACCGTCGGTGGGCACTTTGGGCAATTGCTGGGCGGCATAGCCAATACCAACGGCACAGACATGGGGGTCCGCGTTGCGTAGTGCTTTTAGGGTACGATCAAAAAATCCGCCGCCATAGCCAAGCCGTCGGCCTTTTTTATCAAAGGCCAGCAAAGGCAACAGCACAATATCCGGGGTCATGGGTTTGGCGGTGGGCAAAGGCTCTTCCACATCGAAGTCGCAAATGTTCAACTCATCACCCGGGCTCCAGGCACGAAAGCTCAGCGGCGCATTGTCTTTACCCATAACGGGCAGGCATAATTGTGCACCCCGTGATTTCAGCTTTTCCATTAAGGCGGTTGGGTCAATCTCGCTCTGGATCGGGATATAGCCTGAAATAGCAAGACCGGGCCGGGTTAGCAATTCAGCGGGAAAACGCGCTGAAAGCTGTGTACCGGAACGCGGGTACAAGGACTGCAAGGTGACCCGTTTGCGCTTCATTCGCGCGCGTAAATCAGCTTTTTCGTTACTGGAATTAAAAAAAGACATAGTGGCGGCTCCACAAACACCGTTGGGGCGAGAATGCCCTGATGACCCAATAGTTCAGGTGGGCGCAGCATAAAAGAGACCACGATCTCAATCAGAGGACGCTCCCTCAGGAGACGATACGGTCGCCGGGTATTGTGCCCCTGACGCGCGCCGCAGACACCGCCTTTTGTGAACTTAAGACGTATGGCAATGAATTTGGAGGGGGGCAGGCCAAATAATCACAGTAAAAGTGCGTTTTTATGCGGATTCATCATTATCCAGCTGGTTTGCCAGCTTTTCAATCCGGCCCGCTGCCTCATTTAAGGCATGCGCAGCGCTTTGGGCCAGGGCATTGTTTTTGCGTGCCCCTTCGGCATTGGCGCTCTGACTGTCAGTCATCTGCGCTTCAAAACCGGCGCAGGTGCGCTTGGCTTCACGCAATTCATCGGCCAAGACCAGTGCGGCCATTAAAAACAGCCGTAAATCGCCGATCTGCCCCACTTGCTCGGCCAGCTCGCACACATGGGCGTTAAATTGTTCACCAAGTTCGGCAACGGCGCTTTCCTCGCCATCTTCGCAGCCCACCGCAAAGGCGCGGCCATTTACATTTATGGAAACCTTACCCATGAGCCTATACCTCCCCAAGGGCGCTGCGCACCTCGTCAATGGCGGCATCCAGGGCCGCCCCGGCTTCGCGTGCGGCCTCTTCCAGGGCGTCGGCGCGGGCTTGCGCTGCGTCCAGTTCGGCAGCCAGACGGGCGCGATCCTCGTCCACTTCACCGGCCTCGCGGGCGCCTTTCATGCGTTGTAAAAGGGCCGATGTGCACGTGTCCAGAAGATCAAGCGCGCTATTCAGCCGGGTGCTGGCTTCGCCAAGGGCGACGTCGCTGTCATCAAGGGGGGGCGTTTGTGTATTTTTGACCATCATTTTCTCATTGTGAACCGCATTAACAGCGCTGCAAAGCCCCCAACAGCCTTCTGTGTCACAAAGGTCTTTTGCGGGGCGCATTCAACTGGACGTATCCCGTACGCCAAGGTATAGCCCAAGAATAGGGTAAACGGCAAAGCGTGTCATCAGGCGCACCAGCTTTAATGGAGATTTCACATGGCAATACGGGTAGCGATTAACGGCTTTGGTCGCATTGGACGGCTGGTTTTACGGTCGATTATCGAACATGGCCGCACAGATATTGAAGTGGTGGCCATTAATGATCTGGGTCCGGTCAAAACCAATGCGCATTTGCTGAAATATGATTCGGTGCACGGGCGTCTGGATGCCGATGTGCAGACCGAAGAAGGCGCTATGATCGTCAATGGGAAAACCATTCGCGTCACCGCCGAGCGCGACCCGGCCAAACTGCCCTGGAAAGAATTAAACATCGATGTGGCGCTGGAATGCACTGGCCTTTTCCTCTCCAAGGCACTGGCGGGCAAGCATCTGGAAGCCGGGGCCAAGCGGGTGCTGTTGAGTGCGCCGGGCAAGGATGCCGACAAAACCATCGTTTACGGGGTTAATCACAATGTGCTGACCGCCGACGACATTATTGTTTCCAACGCATCCTGCACCACAAATTGCCTGTCGCCAGTGGCCAAAACCCTGAACGATGCTGTGGGCATTAAGCGCGGCTATATGACCACCATTCACGCTTATACCGGCGATCAGCCGACATTGGACCGGATGCACAGTGACCTCTACCGGGCGCGCGCGGCGGCCCAATCCATGATCCCCACTTCAACGGGTGCGGCCAAGGCCGTGGGTCTGGTTCTGCCGGAACTGGCGGGCAAGCTGGATGGCTGTTCCATCCGCGTGCCAACCCCCAATGTGTCTTGTGTGGACCTGACCTTTGATGCCGGCAAAGCCACCAGTGTGGAGGAAATCAACGCCGCCATTATTGCCGCCGCTGATGGGCCGCTTAAAGGCGTGCTTGGCTATTCAGACGAACCTCTGGTGTCGATAGATTATAACCACAATGCCAATTCTTCCACCTTTGCCTTGCCGCAAACCCAAGTGGTCGATGGCACTTTGGTGCGCATTCTGACCTGGTATGACAATGAATGGGGCTTTGCCACACGCATGTCTGATACGGCGCTGGCGCTGGCCGCCTTTATCTAGGGAAAATCAGGAGAATTGCTATGGCCTTTCGCACTTTGGATGATGCCGATGTGAAGGGCCAGCGCGTTCTGGTTCGGGTTGATTTTAACGTTCCCATGCAAGGGGGCGCGGTGTCGGACGATACCCGTCTGCGCGCCGCTTTGCCGACCATCAATGATTTGCGTTCGCGCGGGGCTAAGGTGATTCTGCTGTCGCATTTTGGCCGCCCCAAAGGCGCGCGCGTCGCCGCGATGAGTCTGGCCCCAGTGGCCCCGGTGCTGGCTAAACTTCTGGATGCGCCGGTTGGCTTTGCCTCTGATTGCGTGGGCACGGCGGCGCAACAATCTGTGGCCGCCATGGTCCCGGGCGATGTGCTCTTGCTGGAAAATACCCGTTTTCATAAGGGCGAGCAGGAAAACGACCCTGCGCTGGGGCGCGCCATGGCCGATCAGGGTGATCTTTTTGTGCTTGATGCGTTTTCATCGGCGCACCGCGCCCATGCCTCCACCGTTGGCATTGCGCAATTCCTGCCCGCCTTTGCCGGGCGCGCCATGCAGCGCGAGCTGGACCATCTGGAAAAGGCACTGGGCAAGCCAGAGCATCCGGTGCTGGCCGTGGTTGGTGGGGCCAAGGTCTCCAGCAAAATCGACCTTTTACAAAATCTGGTCTTACAGGTGGACATTTTGTGCATTGGCGGCGGCATGGCCAATACGTTTTTACACGCGTTGGGTAAACCCGTTGGGGCCAGCTTGTGCGAAAAGGATCTGGCCGATACCGCCCGGGCCATCATGACCAGCGCGGTGCGCAATAATTGTGAGATTTTGCTGCCCATTGATGTGGTCGTGGCAACAAAATTTGCCGCCAATGCACCCCACCAGACGGTGTCGCTGGACGGGGTTGGCGAAAAGGACATGATCCTGGATGCCGGGCCGCAAAGCGTGGCGGTCTTGAATGCCGCCATGGATCGCGCCAAAACGGTGATCTGGAATGGCCCGTTGGGCGCGTTCGAACTGACCCCATTTGATGCAGCCACCAAGGCGGCGGCGCGCCATTGCGCGGCGCTGACCCGCGCCGGCAAGCTGGTCTCGGTGGCCGGCGGCGGCGATACCGTCTCAGCGCTCAATCAGGCCGGGGCCGCGAAAGGCTTTACGTTTATCTCCACCGCAGGCGGTGCCTTTTTGGAATGGATGGAGGGCAAAGCCCTTCCCGGCGTTGAGGCACTAAAGGCTTAGGCATATATGGGAATGGGTGGACGAAACCGGCTGCCGCTAGAGCTTTTGGGAAACTTCATTCCCGATCCACTTTTCAATCCAAAGTCATTTTCCACCTTAGGGTTCCCGGAATGGCGGAGACATATCCGGGATCCAAGTTGAGGAGGACTCGCCTATAGACCCCGGCTCTAAGGCTGGAGGCCCTGTAAATTTCTCCATCCTTCATGTCATTACCCGGTTTATCCGGGTCATCCAGTTTCGCATTTATGCCGCTCTGGATTGCCGGAACAGGCCCGGCAATGACAGCACTGGGCACTATCACAACCAGCAATATACCCCAACCAAGCCGGTGTGGGATAAGTTTATAATATGCAGCATCAGAAAAACGAATTACAGCGACGATCATAAAGCGCTTTCCTCTCCCCCCGAAGGGAAAATGGGAGAGGAATAAGGTGAGGGGCCGGGGCTTTGGCAAGAAAATCTGATTGCCAAACAGCGCCCCCCTAAATTGGTCCAAAATGCCCCTTATTTTACGCTTAAATGCGCTTATTGAGCCTTTTTTACCCCTTTTTTGACCCTTATACCCCCCTATAAATCGGGGATAAATGGGTCTTATCCCCATCCCTGGATAAGAGGGTATGCTGATCCCATTTACCGGGGTTCAGGCGTCACGGTCATGGGCTAGCGCGCCGGCGACGAAGGTTTGACGCACCGCCCGGTCATCGCCCAAAATCATCAGGGCAAACAGCATTTGCTCGAACGTGTTGGTGTGCGCCAGGCGGCGTTTGATCAAGGGCGTGGCGGCCAGATCCAGCACGACAAAATCGGCTTCCTTGCCGGGGGCGAAATTGCCGACGTGGCTGTCAATGTGCAGCGCCCGCGCTCCGCCCAGTGTGGCCAGATAGAACGCTTCATAGGGGTTCAGGCTATGGCCCCGCAATTGCGAAACCTTATAGGCCTCGTTCATGGTGGCAAAGGCGCTGAGCGACGTGCCGCCGCCCACATCTGTGCCAAAGCCGATGGTGATCTCTGCCTCTTGCGCGGCGGCGAGATCAAACAGGCCAGAGCCTAAAAACAGGTTCGATGTAGGGCAATGGGCGAGGGCAGATTTGGCACTGGAAAGCGTTTTTCGGTCGGCATCGCTAAGGTGCACCCCATGGGCAAAAACCGATTTATCGGTCACCATACCGGCGCGTTTGTAAACGTCCAGATAGCCCTCTGCATCCGGGAAAAGTTCCTCAGCGCGTTCGATTTCTTTGATGTTTTCGCAAAGGTGCGTGTGCAGCAAAACGTCCGGGTGCTCGGCCAGCAAACGGCCTGCCAGATCAAGCTGTTCCTTGGTAGAGGTCAGCGCAAAGCGCGGCGTTACCGCATAGCCAAGACGGCCCTTGCCGTGCCATTTTTCGATCAGCGCTTTACTATCGTCATAGCTGGATTGGGCGGTGTCCAGCAAATCATCGGGCGCATGGGCGTCCATCATCACCTTGCCGCTGATCAGGCGCAGATTGCGCTTTAACGCCTCGCCAAAAATCGCGTCTACGGTGTGGGCATGAACGGTGGCAAAAACCAGCGCCGAAGTGGTGCCATTGCGCAAAAGCTCGTCCAGAAAAAACGCGGCGGTGTCTGTGGCGCGATCGGCAAAGCGTTTTAACGCAATCTCAGCCGGGAAGGCATAATGGTCCAGCCAGTCGAGCAAATGCTTGCCATAACTGGCGATCATATCGACCTGCGGGTAATGCACATGGGCATCGACAAAGCCCGGCATAATCAGGCCACCCGGACTGTGCTGCACGTCAATGTCGCGGGTCAGATCAGCCATCTCTTCTGGCGAGCCAAGGGCCAGAATATGCCCATCTTCGACCACCAGCACCCCGTCATCATAAGCCATAATGGTGCCGGGTGCGGTGCTGTGTGCCGGGTCATCCATAAAGTGCAGGATTTTGCTGCGAAAGGCGGTTCTGCTCATTGAGGCACCTCCACCATAAGCGGGGAGGTAAGCGTTACCTCGTCGCAATTCTCTGTTTTTGAATTTTGGCTACCCAGCCGGTCGACAACCAGAAAATCACTGACCCCGTCCAGCGCCAGCAAATAATG
This sequence comes from Robiginitomaculum sp., assembly GCA_002733485.1. Taxonomy (GTDB): domain Bacteria; phylum Pseudomonadota; class Alphaproteobacteria; order Caulobacterales; family Maricaulaceae; genus Robiginitomaculum_B. The sequence goes on along the minus strand of NVVU01000004.1, from coordinate 66,287 downwards.
GTGCCAGACGCCGGGATGATAATTCACCCCCTGATCCGGGGCGGCGATAAAGGCGAAAATGTTGGCGGGGTCCAGATCGCCCTTGGGCGCGACCACCACCAAAAACGGGTGTTCTGAAAGCGGAAAAAACGCCTGACTGGAGAGCGGATGGCGCTCCATCAGGGTAATTTTGATGGGTGTTGGCAAAGGCGTGGCGCGAAAAATGCTGATCCCGGGGCGGCCCTTTTGCGCATCAAGGCTAAGGGCTGCGCCGGTGTCATAGCGCATGGTATTGCCGTAATTGATGGGTTTGGGCGCGGCGTCCAAAACCGACAACACATCGCCAAAGGGGGCGAAAGCTGCGGCGCTCAGGGGCCGGGGGCTGAGGGTGCGCTGGCTCATTTTACCGATTGCACCCAAGCACCAATTATGGCGCGTTCCTCTTCGGTCATGCCAGTTTCATTGCCAAGGGGCATGATTTTGGCGACCACTACCTGATCGTAAATACGCCCTGCGGCGGCGGTAATGGTGGCCTTGTCGGTGAGGGTGAGGCCCGCAGGCGGGGCATCAAAACCATCATAAGACGGGCTTGGCGCATGGCACATGGTGCAATGGGTATCCATCAGAGTTTTGACCTGGGTGAAGGTCACCGCGCCGGTGTCTTGCGGCTTGGCAAAGCCGTTCTGGCTGGCGGCGGCAAAAACAAAAGTCGCAATGAAAACCACGGCCCCGGCAATCAGATAGCCATATTGCACATCGTCCTTGTGGCGGCGGTTGAAAAAATGGCGGATCAACATGCCGCAAATGGCAAACCCGGCCAGCAAGGCCCAGTTATACGGATTGCCAAACAGCAGCGGATAATGGTTGCTGAACATAATCAGCACTACCGGCAAGGTCATGTAATTATTATGTAAACTGCGTTGCTTGGCTTGGATGCCCAATATTGGGTCCGGCGCGTTCCCGGCCAGCATCGAGGCGACCACTTTGCGCTGGTTGGGGATGATGATGAAGAACACATTGGCCGCCATGGCGGTGCCCACTATGGTGCCCATATGCATTACCGCGCCGCGCCCGGAAAACACCAGATTTAGCCCATAGGCAAAGCCAAGGAGCACAAAAAACCACACTGCGCCCAGCAAAGCATTGTTCTTGCGCAAGGGCGATTTGCACAGGCCATCATAAATCAACCACCCGGCAGTCAAAACCAGTAGGCTAAGGCCCGTGGCCTGTAGATTGGTCATGTCCAGTTTAGTGCGATCAACCAGATACAGATCAGCGGACCAGTAATACATCAGCGCGAGGAGCGCGAAGCCGGAAAGCCAGGTAGTATAGGCCTCCCATTTGAACCAGTGCAAATCGTCGGGCATGTGATCTGGCGCAACCAGATATTTTTTCTTGTGGTAAAACCCGCCGCCATGCACCGCCCAGAGCGCGCCACTAACACCCTTTTCCTTTTCGTCCTTTTCAGGACGTAAGGAATTGTCCAGCCAGATGAAATAAAAGCTGGAACCAATCCAGGCAATACCGGCAATGACGTGCAGCCAGCGGATCGCCATATTCAGCCAGGGGGTGATGTCGAGGTCCATAATTTAAGTTCCAGACTTAATGAGTGTCAGAAGTTGCGCCGCCACAGAAATAGCAATGGCTTCGGGGGCCTTGCCGGGAATACCATCCATGCCAATGGGGCAGGTCAGACGGTCCAGCCTCTCTTGCGCGATGCCTTCTTTTTTAAGGCGATGGGTAAAACGCGCCCGCTTGGTTTTCGAGCCGATCAGTCCGCAAAAGGAAAAATTACCACGCTGCAAAATCGCGCGCACCAGTTGATAATCCAGATCGTGATCATGGGTCAGGACGAGAAAAATCGCATCCTTGGGGGCGTATCTAATGGCGTGCATGGGGGTATCAAGGCGCAGGGTTTTTACCCCATCACGGACCTTGTGGGCAAAGCTTTGTGGGCGTTGATCAACCCAGGAAATGGCAAAGGGCAGGCCCGCCAATACCTGCACCAAAGCGGTGCCTACATGGCCCGCGCCAAAAAGATAAAGCGGGGTGGGCGGGGCGGCGTTCTCGATAAGGCGGTCCCGAATGGCGCCTGGCGATCCGGTAAAGCGCTCATATTCCAGGGCCACCTGACCGCCGCAACACTGGCCCAAATCCAGGCCGAGGATCATGGTTTCGCTTAAATGTTGTGGGCCGTTTTGCAAAATTTCGCGGGCGCGGGCTGCGGCCCCAAACTCCAGCGCGCCGCCGCCTATGGTGCCATATTGGCGTGTGGTGGTGACCAGCATTTGCGTGCCAATACCGCGCGGGGCCGAGCCTTTGACATCGGCCAAACTGACCAGAACTGCGCCCTCTGTCTGGCTTAATTCGCGTAAGGCATTTTCGTGCCAGGCACTCACTTTTTGGCTCCCTCTTGCAAGGCCGTAACGGCGCGTAAAATGGCCTCTGGCGTTGCCGGGGCGTGCAGATCGGGCAGGGTCTTGTAATCGCCAACGCTGGCCACCGCATCGGTGATCGCGCTAAAGACGGAAATGGCTAGCATGAGAGGCGGCTCGCCCACGGCCTTGGATTTATGGATAGTGTCTTTTGTATTTTCGCCGTCTTCATAAAGCGTCACATTGAACACCGGCGGGCGGTCCGCACAGGCTGGGATTTTATAGGTCGAAGGCGCATGGGTGCGCAAAACGCCCTGATCATCAAACACCAGCTCTTCCGAGGTGAGCCAGCCCGCCCCCTGTACAAAGCCGCCCTCGATCTGGCCAATATCCAGCGCCGGATTTAGGGATTTGCCCACATCATGGACAATATCAACGCGCAAAATCCTGCTCTCGCCGGTGAGCAAATCCACCTCAACTTCGCTGAGCGCCGCGCCGTAAGCGTAATAATAAAACGGCGTGCCGGTATGCTTTTCGCGGTCATAATGAATGTCCGGCGTGGCGTAAAATCCGGCCCCGGACAGCGAAATGCGGGCCATATAGGCCGCCTTGACCAGCGCTTCAAACGTCCAGTCTTTGGTCCCTGCACGCACATGGCCGTTTTCAAAAACAACGTCTTTTGCATTGCATACCGCGTCCCTGGCAGCAAAGTCCACAAGGCGAATTTTGATGGTTTGAGCCGCCCGCTGGGCCGCCATGCCGTTCAGGTCCGTGCCCGACGAGGCGGCGGTGGCCGAGGTGTTGGGCACTTTGTCGGTATCGGTGGCGGTGATCTTGACCTTGCCAAAATCAATCTGAAATTCTTCGGCAACAATTTGGGCGATTTTGGTGTTCAGGCCCTGCCCCATTTCCGTGCCGCCATGGTTCAGGTGCACGCTGCCATCGGTATAGATGTGCACCAGTGCACCGGCCTGATTTAGAAACGTGGTGGTAAAGGAAATACCAAATTTGACCGGCGTTAAGGCGATACCACGGCGCACATAGGAATGGCTGTCATTAAAGACGCGCACCGCCTTGCGACGGGCCGCATAATCAGCGCGGGCCTCCAGATCTTCAATAATTTGTGGTGCCACATTGTCCATCACCCGCTGGCCATAGGGGGTGAAATCCCGCCCCATTTTGTTGTAAAGATTGACCTTTCGCACCTCCAAAGGGTCTTTGCCCAAATGCAGGGCAATGGCATCCATCACCCGTTCAATGGCGATCATGCCTTGCGGGCCGCCAAAGCCGCGAAAGGCGGTGTTGGAGACGGTGTTGGTGCGAAAACGCCGCGAGGTAATGTCGGCATTATTCAGAAAATAGGCATTGTCCGCATGGAACATGGCACGGTCATTGATCGCCGCCGAGAGGTCCATCGAACAGCCACAGCGCGAAGCCAGGTCAAGAAAAATACCGCTTAATTGGCCGCGATCATCAAAGCCGACTTTATAGTCAATTTCAAAATCATGGCGCTTGCCGGTCATCACCATGTCATCATCGCGGTCCAGCACCAGACGCGCGGGTCGTCCGGTCTTATAGCTGGCCAGCGCCGTCATGGCGGCGATCAAAGCGGCCTGGGTTTCCTTGCCGCCAAAGCCGCCGCCCATGCGCCGCACCACCAGGCGCACGTCATGGATTTTCTTGTTCAAAAGATGCGCGATCAGGTGTTGCGCTTCGCTGGGGTGCTGGGTGGAGGAGGTGAGGGTCATGTCCCCATCCTCGCCGGGAATGCACTGCGCGGCTTGGCTCTCCAGATAAAAATGGTCCTGTCCGCCGACGCGCAAATTGCCGGTAATAACATGCGGGGCAAAGCGCAAGGCATCTTCGGTCGAGCCCATAAACATCAGCTGTTCCGGCTCCAGATCGGCCTTGGCGGCGCGGGCATCGGGAATAGTCAAAATGACCGGCAGGTCTTCATATTCGATGATGGCCAATGTGGCGGCATGGCGCGCGGCGGCCAGGCTGGTGGCGGCCACGGCAAAGATCGCTTGGCCCGCATAAACCACCTCATCCATCGCAAACACCGGATCATCATTGGTGCCGGTGGGGCTGACATCATTGGTGCCCGGAATGTCTTTAGCAGTAAGGACGCAGACCACCCCCGGCGCAGCGCGCACGGCGCTAAGGTCCAGCTTTGTGATCTTGGCATGGGCGCGCTTGGAAAGCCCTGGTTGCAAATGCAACAGCCCCGGCGGGCAGGGCAGATCGTCGACATAGATCGCTTCGCCGGTGACGTGTTTATGGGCGCTGTCATGGGGCACGCCTTGGAATTTAACCACGGTTCACCTCCCTTGCCAGATAGGGCGCGTCCTCGCCAAGGTAGAACTTCCACAACAGGTTTTGGGCCGTTTGCAGGCGGTATTCGGCGCTGGCGCGCATGTCGCTAAGCGGGGTAAAATCCTTGGCCAATGCGCTCATGGCCGCTCGGATATTGACCTCACTCCACGTTTTGCCAATCAGCGCCGCTTCGGCGGTTTTGGCACGGGCCGGAATGGCCGCCATGCCACCAAAGGCCAAGCGGGCCTCGGTCACGTTTCCATCTTGCAGGCGCACAAAAAATGCCCCGCACAGGGCGGAAATATCCTGATCAAAGCGTTTGGAAACCTTATAAACCGCAAAGCGTGTGGCTGGATCCATCGCAGGGACAAAGATGCTTTCAACAAACTCGCCCGGACGGCGATCTTGCTGACCATAGGCGATAAAATAATCTTCCAGCGCCATGCGTCTTGTAGTTTCGCCTTTTCGCAAAGTCAGTTCCGCCCCCAGCGCAATCAGCGGCGGTGGCATGTCGCCAATAGGCGAGCCATTGGCAATATTGCCACCAATGGTACCAGCGTTTCTTATTTGGGTGGAGCCAATGCGGCGCACCATTTCCCCCAACGTGGGATGCAGATCACCAAGCGCGGTATGGGCGGCCGCATAGCTGGCCCCGGCCCAGATGGTCAGGCCGTTTTTATCTTGCGAAATTTTGGCAAAACTCGCCACCCGGCCAATGTCGATCAGTGTTTCAAGGACGGCGTGTCTTTTGGTCACCCACAGGCCCACATCGGTGCCGCCTGCCAGTATGGTGGCGTCTGGATAATCCCCATAAAGCGCGGCCAGTTCCTCCAGCGATTGCGGCGCAAAGTATTTTTTCTTCGTGCCGGTCAGAGGGTCGGTCATGGTCAGCGCCAGCGTGTCCTGTTTTGCGGATCGGGCCAACGCAATCTCGTCAATTTTGGGATAATCATACATCGCCTTGGCCGCACGAATAATTGGCGAATAGCCGGTACAGCGGCACAGATTGCCCGCCAGAACGTCGTTCAGCGTCTCTTCATCCACCGCGCCATTATTGCGATAATGGGCATAAAGGCTCATCACAAATCCCGGCGTGCAAAACCCGCATTGCGATCCGTGATGCTCGACCAAAGCGCGCTGCACCGGGTGTAGTGCGCCGTCCTTGGCCACCCCCTCAACCGTTATGACGGTCTTGCCATCTAGCGTGGGTAAAAAAGCGATACAGGCGTTCAGCGCCTGCCATGTCGGCGTCGCATCCGGATCGCCAATGACCACGGTGCAGGCCCCGCAATCGCCCTCGGCACAGCCTTCCTTGGAGCCGGTCAGGGCGCGCTCACGTCGTAACCAATTCAAAAGGGTCAGGGTGGGGTCGGGGTTTTGGACCTCAACGGTCTTGCCGTTCAGAATAAAACAAATCGTGTCGCGCATTAGCTACCCCGGTATGTGGAATAGCCAAAGGGAGAAACCAGCAGCGGCACATGATAATGGGCGTCCATGTCCGCCAGTCCAAATTCGATAGCAACCACGCCTAAAAAGGCCGGCTCAGGCAGGTCTACACCCCGGGCGCGGTAATAGTCGGCCACGCCGAATTCCAGACGGTACAGGCCGGGGCGCATGTTTTCTGGCGCAATCAGCGGCGCATCGCAGCGCCCGTCAGCATTGGTGCGGGTCTCTAGGAGAAGCTTGCCGCCTTCAAAAAGTAAGCGCAGGCTCATCTTGGCCGCCGGACAGCCATTGGCGGTATCTAATACATGTGTGGTCAGTCCAGCCATTTTTTCTCCCATACCCTTGTATAGTGTCATTACCCGACTCGTTCGGGTAATCCAGTCTTTTTCTTTTTACATGCCCTGCATCGCCGAGACAGGCCCGGCAATGACAAAGCCGATACTATCACTTAGTAAGGCACTGAAAAGCATCAGGCACATTGAGATATGCAATGACACAAACTCCCTATCCGCGCGACCTTATCGGTTATGGTCCCAATCCGCCAAAGGCAAATTGGCCGGGCGGGGCGTGCATCGCCATTCAAATTGTACTCAATTACGAAGAAGGCGGCGAAAATTCCGTGCTGCACGGGGATGGGGGGGCGGAAACCTTTTTGTCCGAAATTGTCGGCGCCGCGCCGGTGCCGGATGCCCGCCATATGAGCATGGAAAGCCTCTATGAGTATGGCAGTCGCGCCGGGGTGTGGCGGATGCTGGACCTTTTTGCGCGCTTAGGCGTGCCAGTGACAGTGTTTGCCGTGGCTATGGCCTTGCAACGCAACCCGGCGGTGTGCGACGCCATGATGAAAGCCGGGCATGAAATTGCCTCTCATGGCCTGCGCTGGATTAACTACCAAAACGTGCCGGTTGAGGTGGAACGCGCCCATATGGATGAGGCGATGGACATTCTCACCCGCCTGACCGGCGAACGCTCGCTGGGCTGGTATACCGGGCGGACCAGTCCCCATACCCGCGATCTGGTGGCCGATTATGGTGGTTTTTTGTATGATGCGGATGATTATTCCGACGATCTGCCGTTTTGGTCAACGCAAGTTGAAGCGCCGCATTTGATCGTGCCCTATACGCTGGATGTAAATGATATGCGCTATTGTGCGCCGCAGGGCTTTAACGCCGGGGACCAGTTTTATAGCTATTTAAAAGACACGTTCGACACGCTTTATCGGGAGGGCGAAATCCACCCCAAAATGATGTCCATTGGCACCCATTGCCGTATTGTCGGTAGACCTGGGCGTCTGGCGGCGCTGGAACGCTTTATCCGTTATGCGCAAAGCCATGAGGATGTCTGGTTTGCCCGGCGCGTGGATATTGCCCGTCACTGGCGCGAATACCACCCTTTTGAGGGGACAAAAACATGAGATTGAACCCCAATCTGGCGCAATTGGATGAAGCCAGCTTTGTCGCCGCCTATGGCGGCGTTTACGAGCACTCACCCTGGATTGCGAAGACGCTTTGGCAAAGCCTTGGCGGCAAGGTGCCAACCAGCGCTGGCAAGCTTTCTTTGCTGATGGCCGGGGTGCTGGAGGGGGCTGAGATGGCCGCAAAACTGGCGCTTCTTCGCGCTCACCCGGATCTTGCAGGCAAGGCGGCTATTGCCGGTGATCTGACGCAATCCTCGCGCAGCGAGCAGGCGGGCGCGGGCCTTGATGCTTGTACGGCAGAGGAGTTTGCCCGGTTTGAGCGCCTCAATGCCGCCTATAAGGAAAAGTTCGGCTTTCCCTTTATTGTCGCGGTTAAGGGCCTGACCCGCCACGATATTCTGGATCAGTTCGCGGCGCGCCTGAACAATAGCCGCGATAAGGAATTACAAACGGCGCTGAACGAGGTGAATAAAATCGCCCGCTTACGCCTTTTCGCCATGGAAGCGTAACGATAAGAGAATAAGCCTCTCCCCTCATCCTGAGCTTGTCGAAGGATGGTAACAGCAACACCCTTCATCCTTCGACAAGCTCAGGATGAGGACTATGAAATATTGAACAAGGCCATACTTATGACCTCCGATTTTACACCAATGTGTCATTACCCGGCTTGTCCGGGTAATCCAGAGGCAGTTTTCATTATTGACTGGATTGCCCGAATAAATCGGGCAATGACAGCGTGGAGCTAAACGACATGACCCCCGATTTTGCCAAAGAAAATATCGACCTTGCCCAACCGCGCTTGGGGTCAAAAGTGACCTACGCCACAGATGATTTTTTCGCCGACAAGGCCCGTTTGATCAACCCCGAAGTCCCGATCTTCATTGAAGGCAAGTATGACGATAATGGCAAATGGATGGATGGCTGGGAAAGTCGGCGCAAGCGCGTGCCCGGCCATGATCATTGCATAATCCGCCTTGGCCGTCCGGGTGTGATCAGCGGGTTTTTAGTCGATACCGCGCACTTTACGGGCAATTACCCGCCCTTTGCCTCGCTAGAGGCCTGTACCTCAAAGACGGACATTCCAGACGAGGCGGACTGGCGCGAAGTCGTGCCAAAAATGGCGCTAAAGGGCGATTCGCAACATTATGTGATTGTGGAAGAAGCAGACACCTTCACCCATGTGCGCCTGCATATCTATCCTGATGGCGGGGTAGCGCGCCTGCGCATTTATGGCACCATTCACAAGGACTGGACACAGGTGTCGGCGGGCACGCTGATTAATCTGGCAGCTTTGGAAGAGGGCGCGCGGCCCCTTGGCTGCAATGATCAGCATTTTGGTACGCCGGAAAATATGCTGGCGCCGACCAAGGGCATTAACATGGGCGATGGCTGGGAAACCCGGCGGCGGCGCGAACCGGGTCATGACTGGGCGGTGATCGCTTTGGCTCATCCCGGTGTGATTGAAAAGGCAGTGATCGACACCGCATTTTTCAAGGGCAATTACCCGGACCGGACGTTTTTACAGGCCGCGCTGATCACCGGCAAAACCGATGCAGAAATATTGGCCGAAGCTGAAAACTGGCCGGTTCTGCTTTCTGAGCAAAAACTTGCCGCCGATACTGTGCATGAATTTACCGATGCACTGAACGCGCTGGGTCCGGTCAGTCATGTGCGTTTGAACATTATTCCCGATGGCGGGGTCAGCCGCCTGCGCCTTTGGGGCAGGCTGGCATAAAATCCAGACCCTCACCTTTACAAGCGGTAAGGAGAGGCGCATAGGCGGATTTAGTGCCAGGCTCCGGTCGTGCCTACCCTTTACAATTTGAAAGCCGTGTCATGGAAATCGTGCGCAAAAATCTATTTCGAAACCTCAAGGGTGATATTTTTGGTGGTTTGACTGCGGCGGTGATTGCTTTGCCGCTGGCGCTGGCTTTTGGGGTGGCCTCTGGTCTTGGCCCGGCAGCGGGGCTTTATGGGGCCATTGCCACCGGATTTTTTGCCGCCATTTTTGGGGGGACACCGGCGCAGGTTTCTGGCCCCACCGGGCCGATGACCGTGGTCATGGGCGCGGTGGTCGCCGCCCATGCAGGGACCATGCCCGAGGCCTTTGCCATTGTTATGCTGGGCGGGGCGTTTCAGATACTCTTTGGCTTTGCCAAGGTCGGCCATTATGTGCGCTATACGCCCTACTCAGTGGTGTCCGGGTTTATGACCGGCATTGGCATGATTATCATCATCATCCAGACCCTGCCCTTTCTTGGCCTACCGGCAGCCGAGGGCGGCCCTGTTGGGGCGGTGCGGGCGCTTTTGCTGATTGATCCTGGCGCAATTGGCTTTAACGCCCCGGTGCTGGCCATACTTTCGCTGGTGACGATCATTTTGTGGCCACAAAGCTTGCGCCGTTTTGTGCCATCGCCACTGGCCGCTTTGCTGGTCGGTACGCTGGCCGGGGTTTTACTGCTCAAAGGTGTCCCCACCATTGGGGCCATTCCCGGCGGACTGCCGAATATTCATATTCCTGTCTTCAGCTTTGGGGATTTGGGTGGCATGGTTCAGGCTGGGCTGGTGCTGGCTTTGCTTGGTTCTATCGACAGTTTGCTGACCTCACTGGTGGCCGATTCTATTACTCGCACCGCCCATGATTCCAATCAGGAACTGATCGGGCAAGGCATTGGCAATATGGTGGCGGGTCTGATCGGTGGGCTGCCGGGCGCCGGGGCCACCATGCGCACGGTCATTAATGTCCGTGCCGGTGGGCGCACCCCGATTTCGGGGGCTATCCATGCGCTGGTGCTGCTGACTCTGGCGCTGGGACTGGGGCCTTTGGCGGCTAAAATTCCTCTGGCGGTGCTGGCCGGAATTTTGATGAAAGTTGGCTGGGATATTATCGACTGGGGCTATTTGAAACACGTCCATATGGTGCCGCGCGACAAGGCCGTGGTGATGATCATCACCTTTTTGATGACGGTGTTTGTCGACCTGATCACAGCCGTGGCGGTGGGCATAATTCTGGCTGCTTTTGTCAATGCTCGGGCGCTTAGTGAAGAACAGCTAAAAGGCGTGCACCACCATAGTGGCGAAGGCGGTGAAGACATCGCCCTGACCCAAGAAGAGCGCGATCTGCTACGTAAGGGCAAGGGGAAGGTGATCGTAACGCGCCTTCGCGGCGCATTTTCCTATGCGTCTGCGCGCGAGCTGGGTCGCCGCGTCAGTCAGCAAATTCTGGGCCGTCTGGTGGATATTTATGATTTTTCAGAGGCCGGTTATATTGACCCCAGCGCCGCCATGGCACTGGATGATCTGTTTAAACAGGCAAAATCAGGCAATCAGACCATTATGGTGGTGGGCCTTAGCGGCAAGGCCAAAAAAATACTGGAAGGTTTTGGCGTGCTTGATCTGGTGCAAAGCAAACACCGCTTTGAAAATCGGCGCGAGGCAATTCTGGCGGCGCTCACACTGGTGGCAGAAGAATCTGAGGCGTGACCATATAAACTTTGCCGTCATGCCGGTGAAAACCGGCATCCAGCTCGGCCTGCCTGCTCGTCCGCTCCTTCGACAAGCTCAGGATGAGGAGGGGGGCAGAAAGAACAATTATGAAGCCAAACCGGGGTGGGGGGCGCCGGAATGACAAAACGGATTTTCCTAGTCGCCTAAGGCTTCCATCACCTCTTCGGAAATATCGAAATTGGCATAGATGTTCTGCACATCGTCAGAATCTTCCAGCGCGTCCAGCATTTTCATCAAGGTCGGGGCTTTGTCGGCCCCCACCTCAATGGTGTTTTGCGGCTTCCAGATCATATTGGCCGAAGATGGCTCACCAAAGCTGGTTTCCAGCGCCTTGACCACGTCGTGCAGGTCTTCGCGGGCGCAATAGATAATGTGGGTGTCTTCGTCAGAAACCACGTCTTCGGCCCCGGCCTCAATCGCCGCTTCCAACATGGCATCTTCATCGGCAATTTCGGCTTTATATTGCACTTCGCCGACCTGATCGAACATAAAGGCGACCGATCCGGTTTCGCCCAAATTACCGCCATTTTTGGCAAAGGCGGTGCGCACTTCAGCGGCGGCGCGGTTTTTATTGTCGGTAGAAACCTCGACAATGACGCCAATGCCTGCCGGGCCAAAGCCCTCATAACGAATTTCTTCATACTCGGCCCCATCTGCCCCGGTGGCTTTGTCGATGGCGCGTTGAATATTGTCTTTGGGCACGGATTGTGATTTGGCATTATTGATGGCCAGACGCAGGCGCGGATTGCCCTCCGGATCACCGCCGCCCATTTTGGCAGCAATGGCAATTTCCTTGGAGAGTTTGGAAAACAGCTTCGAGCGCGCCTTGTCCTGACGTCCCTTGCGGTGCTGAATATTTGCCCATTTTGAGTGTCCGGCCATTGGGGCCTCCATCACGTCATTAATCAGTTTGCGACTGTGTAAGACGGTGGCGGCTGTGCGGCAAGAGGAAGGGCGTCTTTAGTTCAGCCCATAGGGGTGAAGCCGCTGGGCATCATACCCGCCAGCGGGCCGGCAACTTTGGCCATTTCTTCGCGGGCCACCTCGTCTACCTTGCGCCGGGCATCATTGATGGCAGCGACAATCAGGTCTTCGAGAACCTCTGCGGCCTTGCCCCCATCGCTCATCAGGGTGGGGTCGATGTGCACCGTGCGGGCTTCGCCCTTGCCGTTTAATGTGACCGAGACCATGCCGCCACCGGCGCGGCCTTGCACGTCACGATTGGCCAGTTCTTTTTGGGCATCGGCCAGTTTGGTCTGCATTTCCTGCGCCTGTTTCATCAGGCCTGCAATATCGGTCATGATGTGTCTTTGCCTCGGGTTTTTGGGGTTTTAATGCTGACAATTTTGGCGCCCGGGAAGGCGCTCATAATGTCCTGCATCTGGGGTGATTGTTCAATTTCAAGGCGGATGTTCGCGTCTTTTTCTTTTTTCTGCTGGGCCAGTGTTGGTGCGCCCTTGGCCTTGCCATCAAGGCTGATTAACCAGGTCTCGCCGGTTTGATCGCGCAAAAACTTTGTCAATTGCGGCGCCATATCCGCCGGGGCATCCTTGCCCGGTTCAAACACAATGGCACCGGGGCGAAAACTGACCAGATGCACACAGCGGCGCACCATGGCGCAGAGCTGCATTTCACGCTTTTCATTCAGCAGCGCCACCACATCTTCCAGGTTATGCAGATGCATTTGCGGGGCGGCGTTGGGCGCAGGGGCGTCTTCGATTTGTGGCTGAACGGCGTGGGCGGCGCTGGTGCCGCCGCCATTGCCACCGCTGCTATGGATGGCACGCGGGGCCGGGTCTTGCGCAGCAGAAGGTGATGGTGTGTCCGTTGGCGCAACCGCGTTTTTGCTGCCCCCGTCTTGCAGCAGGCGCGCCGCCTCTTCCGGGCCGGGTAGGCCGGCGGCGGTGCAAATGCGGATCAGCGCCATTTCTGTGGCACTTAAAGGGTCTGGCGCAAGGCGGGCCTCGTCCAAGGCTTTGAGCAACATTTGCCAGAGCCGAGCCAATTGCCCAAGGCTGAACTCAGCCCCCAGCGCCCGGACCAGTTCGGCGCTATCGCCATAATCTTCAAGCGTTGCCGCCTCGCCCATAATGCTGGCGCGGGTGCATTGGTGACAATGATCCAGCAGGTCGCGCAGCACAATCAGCGGGTCGGCCCCGGCCTCGAACTGGCTGTGCAATTCGGTGCAACAGGCCACCGCGTCGCCGCGCGCCGCCATGGCAAAAAGGTCCAGAACCCGGATGCGATCGGCCAGCCCCAACATGGTGCGAATGTCCTCGCCGGAAACCTGTTTCTTGCCTTCTTCTTGTACCAGCGCCTGATCCAGAATGGAGAGCGCATCGCGGACCGAACCTTCGGCGGCGCGGGAAATCAGCGCCAGACCGTCCGGAGCGACCTCTGCACCTTCTTTTTCGCAAATGTTTTGCAAATGCGCGATCAATTGCTCACGGCCAATGCGCGCCAGATCAAAACGCTGGCAGCGCGAAAGCACGGTCACTGGCACTTTGCGAATTTCCGTGGTGGCAAAAATAAACTTGGCGTGGGGAGGCGGCTCTTCCAGCGTTTTTAAGAGCGCATTAAACGCCGAGGTGGAGAGCATGTGCACTTCGTCAATGATATAGACTTTATAGCGCGCCGAAACCGGGGCGTAGCGCACACTGTCCAAAATTTCACGAATATCGGCAATGCCGGTATGCGAGGCCGCATCCATTTCCATCACATCAACATGGCGCGAGGCGGCAATGGCGGCGCAGTGCACGCCGGGCGGGTTCAGCGATACGCTCGGCCCATCCACGCCGTCGCGCTCATAATTCAAGGCTCGGGCCAGAAGGCGCGCCGTTGTGGTTTTGCCCACCCCGCGCACGCCGGTCAGCATAAAGGCATGGGCCACCCGATTGGTGGCAAACGCATTACTGAGCGTGCGCACCATGGGATCCTGACCGATCAGGTCTTCAAAACATTGCGGACGGTATTTACGCGCCAGTACCTGATAGCCTTTGTCGCCTGATGCTGTTTCGGGCAGGTCGAGGCCAAGGCCAGCTTCGGGTGTCTCTGGGGATGAAGAAGAATCGTTTGCGCTCATGGGCGCACTTTAGCGCGCCCTTTGGGCACAGGCCAGCGTTTGAAAAACAAATGCAGGAAAGAAGGGGATAAGTGGAGACTGAACAACGACCCAAGAAAAACTCGTTACGGCTGCTTCCTTCCGGATCTGACCGGGTTGGCGAGACACTCGTCCACTGCCAGCCTCCGGATACGAGTATATCAGGACAATGGCACAAGAAAACCGAGCTAGCAGGGCAAATGCAGTAGGGTTCGCAATGGACGATTTTATGAAACTTCTGTCATAAACAGCATTCACCTTGTATCAAGCGACGGAAATGCCAACAGTGCGGCGTTGGTGAAGGATTGAGAGCTTTGACAGGAATGAAGATGATGAAACGCACGCCATTATTGGTGCTTGCAGGTGTGGTGGCGCTTGCCCTTCTGGCATGGTGGGGCCTGCGCGGTAAAACCGATAATGCGGGTGGCCGTTATGATATTGAAACCGCCAGCGTAGGCCGGGGTGATGTGGCGCGCATTGTCGCCGCATCGGGGGCCGTGCGGGCATTAACCACTGTTGAGGTCGGCTCACAACTTTCCGGGCAGGTGGTCGAGCTTTATGCCGATTTTAATTCGCAAGTTAAAGCCGGGCAATTGGTGGCGCGCATTGACCCGCAAACCTTCGAAACACGGGTGCAACAGGCCAAGGCAGACCTGCTAAGCGCCAGCGCCAATGTCGCCGTGCAAGTGGCGGGTATTGCCCGCGCCATGGCGACGCTGGAACAGGCAAAAAAGGACTATCAGCGGCAAGAACAATTGCTGAAAGAAGATGCCATATCCCAGGCGCTTTTTGATAGTACCGAGCGCGCGTTGGCGGTGGCCAAAGCGGATGTTGCGCTGGCCAAAGCCCAGCATCAAAGTGCGCTGGCCTCAAAAACCCAGCGTGAAGCGGCCCTTGAAACCGCCAATGTGGATTTTGAACGCACCTATATTCGCTCCCCCATTGACGGGGTGGTGATCGAGCGCTCCATTGATGTGGGCCAGACCGTGGCGGCCTCTTTTTCGGCGCCGGTTCTTTTTCGCATTGCACAGGACCTTGGCGATATTCGCATAGACGCGGCGGTGGTCGAGGCCGATATTGGCGGCATTACCGAAGGCGATAAGGTGGTCTTTACCGTTGATGCCTACCCTGATGACCAGTTTAGCGGCGAAGTGGAACAGGTGCGTCTGGTGGCGACCGAGCTACAAAATGTGGTCACCTATACGGTGGTGATTGCGGCTCAAAACTCGCAAATGAAACTGCTTCCCGGCATGACCGCCAATGTGGAAATCACCGCTGATAAACGCGAAAAAGTTTTGCGTATTGCCTCGGGTGCTTTGCGCTTTTCTCCGCCCAAAAACGGCCCGCCCGTGGCCGAAGCCAGGGCCGGTGGAAACGCCAATGGCGGCGGTAATCGGCGCGGCGGCGACTTTGCTCGCCAGTTTGCCGATCTCGGGGTGAGCGCCGAGGCGCAAAAGGCCATTGGCACGGATATGCGCAAAGAAATGCAGGCTTTTGCCAAGCTGGCACAAAGCCCGGCGGCCCAGTTTAATCGTAATGGTATGCGCCAGCGCCGCCGTGCAATTATCGAGCGGGTGCTAAAACGCCATCTCAGCGGCGAACAATACGACGCCTATGTTCAGCAACAAAAAAGACGCGCCAACGTAAAACGCGTACAGGTCTGGCAGCAAAATGAAGACGGGGCGCTGGTGCCGCGCATGGTGGTACTGGGGCTGGATGATGGCGAAAATGTAGAAATTCTGCGCGGGGTAAAGGAAGGCGATGCCTTTATCACCCGGCTGCGGATCAAAAGTGACGGCAAAAGCTGAGCATGGGGCAGGCACCAATCATTGAGGCCAGAAACGTGACCAAGGTGTATGCCATGGGCGATCAAAAGGTGCATGCTTTGCGCGGGATTGATCTTGAAATTGCGCCTGGTGACTTTACCGCCATTATGGGGCCTTCCGGGTCGGGAAAGTCCACCTTGATGAATTTGATCGGCGCGCTGGACCAGCCGACAAGCGGTGAAATGCTGATCGAGGGGCATTCTCTTTCCACTATGCGCCCCGATGATCTGGCTGATTTGCGTAACCGCACTTTGGGCTTTGTGTTTCAGCAATTTAATCTGCTGCCGCGCGCCAATGCGTTGCAAAACGTCAAACTGCCGCTGCGTTATGCGCGCCACGAACAAATTGATGCCGATGCCCGCGCCCGTGAGTGTCTGGAACTGGTGGGGCTGGGGGATCGTATGGATCACCGTCCGGCCCAGCTTTCGGGCGGTCAGCAACAGCGTGTGGCCATTGCCCGGGCGCTGGCTGGGCGCCCCCGTATTATTCTGGCGGACGAGCCGACCGGGGCACTGGACACCAAAACCTCTACCGATATTATGGAGCTTCTGGTTAAATTAAACGCCACCGGCATAACCATTATTCTGGTCACCCACGAGCCTGAAGTGGCTGAGTTTGCCCGGCGTCGAATTCATTTTCGCGACGGGTTGATCGAAAGTGATGAGAGGCGCGCCGCATGAAATTCTCTGTCGCCCTTGCTTCGGCCATAGAGGCTTTGTTTGCCAATCTGTTGCGTAGCTTTCTGACCATGCTGGGCATTATTATCGGCGTGGCCTCGGTAATGACCATGATGGCCATGGGCGAGGGGGCCAAGGCGCGCATTGATGAGCAAATCTCGGCGCTGGGCGCCAGCACCCTGACCCTGCGTCCGGGCTCGATGCGCCGGGGTGGTCGTTCCCTTGGCGCGGGGGCGGCAAAACCGTTTACCGAATCCGATATTGCAGTCTTGGCCAGCTTGCCCTATGCGCAGGCGGTTAGCGGCCAGTTAAGCAAGTCCGTCACCGCAGTTTCCGGGCAGACCAATTGGTCGACGTCCCTGACTGGCACGGACGCGGCCTATTTTGAAATTCATGACTGGACGCCAACAGAGGGGCGCGTCTTTACCGATCGCGAAGTACGGACCGGCGCAGCAGTGGCGGTGATCGGCAAGTCCATAGTGGATAATCTTTTTGATGGCACGGACCCGTTGGGCCAGCGTATTCGCGTCAATAATGTCCCGGTTTCTGTGATTGGTGTCTTATCAGAAAAAGGCCAAAGCAGTTTTGGCTCTGATCGCGATGATGTGATTTTCATACCTCTTGGCACGGCGCGCAACCGGATAATTGGTGCCCACCGCACTACACCGAAAAATGTGTCCCGCATCGAGGTGATGGTGGCTGATGGTTATGACTTAAAAGAGGCGCAAAATAAACTGGGCGAGTACATGCGCGAGCGGCGGCGCATCAAAGCCGGGGCCGATGATGACTTTATGGTCTTTAACATTGCCGATTTTGTCCGCGCCCGTTCCGCCACCCAGGCCACCATGGGCGTTTTATTGGCCTTTATGGCGGCGGTGGCGCTGTTTGTTGGCGGCGTCGGGGTGATGAATATCATGCTGGTCTCGGTGACCGAGCGTACCCGTGAAATTGGTCTGCGTATGGCTCTTGGCGCACGCGGCAGCGACATCATGGTCCAGTTTCTGGCCGAGGCGATTGTCTTGTGTGGCACGGGGGGCCTGATCGGTGTGGTTTTGGGCTTTGCCGGCTCATGGATTGCCGCGAAAACCGGCGGGTGGGAGATGTCGATCAGTCCGCAAATTACCCTCATTTCCCTTGGTGCTGCGGTGGCTGTGGGTCTCTTCTTTGGTTATTTCCCAGCGCGCCGTGCGGCCCGCCTGAACCCTATTGATGCGCTTCGTTATGAATAAACTTCTTTTCCCCATATCCGCCGTGCCACTCTTTCTGATGGGCTGTACCTATGCGCCGCCGCAGGCTAAAATAGACGCGCAAACCGCCGCGCAAATACCGCCGCCCATGGCCTGGACACAAGACACCATTGCTGGTGAGATCGGTGGCCACTGGCTGGATGATTTTGCTGATCCGGCACTCACCACTTTGGTAACCGAAGCCCTGAACGCCAATCGGGATATTGAAATCGCGGCGCAAAATGTGGCGCGTGCCAAGGCGCTATTGGGGCAATCCCGCGCGGCACTTTTGCCGAGCCTGAATGTAAGTGCTTCGGCCAATGAAAGCGGCGCGCTAGGTGGGGGTTCGTCCTCGCGCACGGCTTTGCGCACCGGCCTTGGGGCCAGTTGGGAAGCCGATATTTGGGGTAAATTATCCGCTGGCAAAGCCGCGTCCGCTGCTGATTATCAAGCCGCCGATGCCCGCCTCAAATCAGCACGTTTGTCACTGGCGGCACAAACCGCGCGGGCGTATTTTCTGGCCATTGAAGCCCAATTGCAAAGCGAGCTGAGTGCCTCAACACTGAAGGCACAGGAAGACACGCTGGGGATTGTGAAGGCACGCAAACGGGTGGGCTTTTCTGCCCGTCAGGATCTGGTGCTGGCACTATCAGATGTGGCCAGTGCTCGCGATAATTTTAGCGCCGCCAAAAATGCGCACCGTAATGCCCTGCGGGCGCTGGAGGTGCTGTTGTGGCGCTACCCCAATGCTAAAACGGCACTGAAGACAAATCTGCCAGACCATGCGCGTCCCATACCGGCGGGTACGCCGGTGGCGCTTCTGGAACGTCGCCCGGACATACTGGCCGCCAAGGCTGATGTGCGCTCTGCCTTTGCGCTGACCGCACGTGCCAAGGCGGATCGTTGGCCCGCTTTGAACCTGTCTGCGGATCTGGCCGCCGCCGGGCAAAATTTGAACACGCTTTTTGAAGGCCCGAATTTGGCACTGAATCTCGGGGCGCGTCTTGCGGCACCGCTTTTTGATGGGAATTTACGCAAAAACCGGATTGCAGCGGCCAAAGCCAGCCAGCGCCAAAGCCTGGCCCGTTATGGCAATAGCGTCCTGAACGCTTATGCCGAGGTCGAGGGCGGTCTTGATCGCTGGCGCACCCTGCAAGAGCGCGGAGGCTATCTTGTACAAGCCGAAGACGCCGCCAACGAAACCCTGCGGCTGGCGCAATTGCGTTACCAGGCCGGGCAAAGCGATCTTCTGGATGTGTTGACCCTCCGCCAGCGCGCCTTTTCTGCCAGTCGGGCACGTCTGGCCAATCAACGCGCCCGCCTTGATGCCCGTCTGGATGTGTATCTGGCCCTTGGCGGTGATTTTTAAAACACAAGGTGCTTGCGCCCGGCTTTGGCCTATGCCTCAATGCGCAAAATTAATCAGGGGAGGGGTGGGGCATGCTGATCACCATCATCGGTATAATTGTGCTTTTGGCACTGGCAGTTCTGTTGTCGGATAATCGCAAGAAAATTAACTTTCGTGTTGTCGGTTCCGCCTTTGCCCTGCAGGCCAGTATCGCGGTCTTTGTGCTTTATATTCCCTTTGGCAAAGGGGTGCTGACCTCCATATCCAATGGCGCTCAGGTGGTGATTGATTTCTCCAAGGTGGGGATCAACTTTGTTTTTGGTGGTCTGGCCACAGAACCCAGTCTTGGCTTTGTGTTTGCGGTTCAGGTTTTGCCGGTAATTATCTTTATCGGATCCCTGACGGCAGTTTTATACCATTTGCATATTATGCAATGGATAGTGAAAATCTTTGGCGGGGCCTTGCGCTTTGTCATTGGCACCTCACGGATAGAAAGCCTGTGTGCTTCGGCCAATATCTTTTTGGGTCAGACAGAGGCCCCGCTGGTCATTCGCCCTTATATTTCCCGCCTGACCGATAATCAGCTGTTCACCGTTATGGTGTCGGGTCTGGCCTCTGTCTCGGGGGCTATATTGGCCGGCTATGCCCTTTTGGGTGTGAATATTGAATACCTCATCGCCGCCAGTTTTATGGCTGCGCCGGGGGGGCTGCTCATGGCCAAGATCATCCGCCCTGATGTGGGACCACTGCCCGAAGAGCATGTGGAGCTGGTGGATGATAAGGACGACGAGACCGCGCGGCCTTCCAATGTCATTGATGCGGCGGCGCTTGGGGCGGCCGAAGGCTTGCGCCTTGCGGCTAATATCGGGGCCATGCTGATTGCCTTTGTGGCGCTGATTGCCTTGCTGAACGGTCTGGTTAGCGGCGTTGCCGGGATTTTTGGCTTTGAAGGCATCACCATGAATGCCATTTTAGGGTGGATGTTTTCTCCGCTGATGTTCTTGCTGGGCATCCCCTGGGAAGAAGCCATGGCGGCGGGCGATCTGATCGGCCAGAAATTGGTGCTGAACGAATTTGTCGCCTATGCCAGCCTGCAACAGGTGCAGGAAAACCTTAGCCCCCATACGGTGATGGTCGTCACTTTTGCGCTTTGCGGTTTTGCCAATCTCTCGTCCCTTGGCATTTTACTGGGTGGTCTTGGGGGGCTTGCGCCCGAGCGCCGCGCCGACATTTCGCGCATGGGGCTGAAAGCGATTGCCGCCGGGTCTTTGTCCAATCTGATGAGCGCGGCGTTGGCCTCCATGCTGGTCGTGGTTTAGCGGACGTTGGCGTGTGTCACTACGCTTAAGCTGTCCCACTGTTTGTTAATCGTTAAGATAATCCTCTACTTCTTTTTTCAAAACTGCGCCGTAAAAATCATAAATTAACGGAACAAGATTATGGCCCAAACGATGGCTTTCCCAAAGTGCATCTGAGGCCGCTTTCTCAAATCTGAACGCGTGGTTCCCAGTAGATGTTGAGATAGGAAGTTGATCAACTAGGCCAGAAGCCAGCCCTATAAGCCAACCAAGTTGCTCCTTATCAAACAGCGGGGCATTTTCAATTTCAATGTGAACTAAAACGCTGAAATACTTTTTGGCTAAGGCCTCACCTTTGGTAAGGTCATCGTCAAAATGGGTCCAGACAGGGAAGGGGTTTGGACGGAGGACGATAACTCCCGTTTTTAGGGTATTATAATACACATTGTAGGTAAGGCCTGGGAGTGGTTCATCATATCCTAGGTATCGGTCAACTTCAGTCTCACTTCGGCGTTCTATTACCCAGTTACCAATGTTCAGGTCTTGTAATGGGGCTAGTCGTGCATTCAGAATATCTTGATATTTATCAAAATATTTGTACGCCCACTTTGTGTCTTTATAGCCGAACCAATTTTTCAGTCCCTCAAAAAAACTAAGATCAAAATCTTTGTGTTCTGGCTTATGCAGAGTTTCTCCTAGTAACTGTTCCCTTATGTGTTTTTCTTCAGCTTTATAATCTTCTTCTTTTACGCCAAATCCAAACATTAACCCACCTCCGACCTTTTTGAATGCGGGAACATTATCGCAAATGCCTTACCCGGTAAATGCAGCAATGGAATAGGGTGGTATCCAGTATGTCACCCTATTCCACCTGAAATGGGCGTGAGAGCAGACCTTCAATGGCTTCATCAATGCCGATATTGCCGGCCAGAATGGCGGCGATGGCAAGGCTGATTGGCATGTCTACGTCTTTTTGTGCCGCCAGTGCCGCCAGCGCCGGGGCGGTGGCGGCGCCTTCGATGACGCCGGTGCCTTTGGCGTAAATGTCTTCAAGGCTTTCCCCGCGCCCAAGCGCCAGTCCGCAAGACATATTGCGTGATTGTTCGGACGAACAGGTCAGCACCAGATCACCCAGACCACAAAGCCCGCGCAGGGTTTCCGGTTGGGCGCCAAAGGCCATGCCAAGGCGGGTCATTTCAGCAAAGCCCCGCGTGAGAAGCGCCGCATGGGCGCTTTTGCCAAGCTGTCGGCCCAGTACAATACCGCAGGCAATGGCCAGCACATTTTTTACCGCGCCGCCAATTTCTGCGCCGATAATATCGGCGCTTAAATAGGGGCGAAAACTGCGCGTGCCGATGGCGTGCATCAAGGCGCGGCCAATCTGCGCATCAGTGCAGGCCAGCGTCACCGCCGTGGGCAGGCCGCGCACCACATCCTTGGCAAAACTGGGGCCGGAAAGCACCGCAGGAATGGCCTGGGGCATGGTATGGACCAGCACATCACTCATCAATTTCAGGCTTTGTTGTTCTATGCCCTTTGAGCACAGGAGTACCGGCGTGCCTTCGCGAATATGTGCTTTTAGCGCTTCCAGTACAGAGCGGGTGAACTGGGCCGGCACCACCATCAGGACAATGTCGGCACGGGCGGCTTCTGCCAGATCATTGCTGGCGCGCACGTTCTGGTGCAAAACCGCCCCCGGCAAAAAGCGGATATTTTCATGGGCCGTATTGATGCTGTCCACAACAACATCTTCGCGGGCCCACAGGCACACATCGCGCCCGGCCTGTGCGCAGGTCTGGGCCAGCGCCGTGCCCCAGGCCCCGCCGCCAATCACACTGACATTTTGCAGGTCATTACTCATGATTTTGGTCCTTTTTTTCCGCTGCCCGAAGCCGGTAGTGTTTTGGCTGCCTGTTCGTCCAATGGCCAGCGAGGCCGGGCACTGATGGAAAGATTGCCTTTATGTCCGGCGCGTAAATGCAAGGCGCCAGCATGGGCAATCATACCGCCATTATCAGTGCACAGGGCCAAAGGCGGGGCAATAAATTCAAACCCTTTATTTTCAGCTTCAACCATCAGGCGCAGGCGCAATGCCGTGTTGGCGGCGACACCACCGGCCACCACCAGCGGGCGGGGGCCGTGGGTTTTGGCAAAAATATCCATGGCATTGACGGTGCGGCTGGCCAGTACATCAGTGGCGGCAAGCTGAAACGCGGCGGCCAGATCGTAGCGGGCCTGATCATCATGCACGGGCAGCGCTTCCCAGGTGCGCCGCACGGCGCTTTTTAAGCCCGCAAAGGAAAAATCACAGCCGGGCTTGCCTGTCAGTGGTCTTGGCAGGGAGAAACGCGCCGCATCGCCTTTTTTCGCTGCCCGTTCCAGCGCCGGGCCACCTGGAAACCCAAGCCCCATAATTTTGGCGCTTTTATCAAAGGCCTCGCCTACCGCATCATCAATGGTCGAGCCAAGGCGGGTGTATTGCCCAAGACCTTCAACGCTGAGCAATTGGGTATGCCCGCCCGAGACCAGCAAGAGAAGATAAGGGAAGGTGAGCGGTTCACCGCCGCCGTGTTGTGCCAACATCGGGCTAAGCGCATGACCTTCCAGATGATTGATAGGGATAAAAGGAATGTCATGAGCCATCGCAATGGCCTTGGCCGCCATCATGCCTACCATAACCCCGCCTACCAGACCCGGTCCGGTGGTGGCGGCAACGCCATCAAGCGCGGCAAAACTCATATCGGCTTGTGTCAGGGCCCGCTCGATCAGCGCGTCCAGCGCCCCGACATGGGCGCGGGCGGCAATTTCCGGCACCACGCCGCCATAAATTGAATGCTCGTCAATCTGGCTGTAAATCTGGTCGGCCAGATAATGGGCCTTGCCCTCGGCGTCCAGATGCACCAATGCAGCGGCGGTTTCATCGCAACTGGTTTCCAGACCCAGCACGTTTAGCGGTTTATGCATCTTGCACCGCACACTCTTTGAGGCGTATGTCCATGTCTGGATCGATAACGCCCGGAGCACACTCTTGCAACCAATCTTGAAGCTGGGATCACGCGGATCACCGTTGGCGCTGGCGCAAAGCCGTCTGACACGGGCTTTGCTGGCAAAGCATAGGGGAATTGCGGGTGCGGATGCCGCCAAAACCGCCTTTCCCATCACCCGCATCACCACCACCGGAGATCGCATTACCGATCGTCGCCTGATCGATGCTGGCGGCAAGGGGCTTTTCACCAAAGAGGTCGAACAGGCCTTGCTGGATGGGGACATTGATGTGGCCGTGCATTCCATGAAGGACATGCCGGTTGTGCAGCCGGGTGGCCTGATGCTAGCGGGGTTTTTGCCGCGCGAAGACCCGCGCGAAGCCCTGATTTCAAAAGGCGCGGCAACATTGCAGGCGCTGCCCGAAGGGGCGCGTATTGGCACGGCCTCTTTACGCCGTCAGGCCCAGATACAACAGATCAGGCCCGATTGCGTGGTGCAGACTTTGCGCGGCAATGTGGGCACGCGGCTGGAAAAAATCGGCAATGGCGATTTTGACGCAACCTTTCTGGCCTATGCCGGGTTAAAACGCCTTGGGCTGGCCGATAAGGCCAGCGGTATTATCGAAGCCGATGAAATGCTGCCCGCCCCGGCGCAAGGGGCCATTGGCTTGCAGGTCCGCGAAGGCGATGCGGCGGCGGTTCAGGCCTTGATGTCCATTTTGTGTGCGCAAACAGCCATAAGATTATCGGCGGAACGCGCGTTTTTGGCCGCCCTTGATGGCTCGTGCCGCACGCCAATAGCGGCGCTGGCAGAGATCAATGGTGAGACTTTGCGTTTTCGCGGAGCGGTTTATACCCCTGATGGGACCAAAAGCTGGGCGTGTGATGTGACGATGGTGCTTGGGCAGCATCCGTTAAAGAGCGCCGCAAATTTAGGTGAAAAAGAAGGCAAAGCCATTGCGGCACTGGCCAAAGATCTGATCCGATGGGACGGCTAGGCCTTCTTGTCACACGCACGCTGCCGGGGGCAGAGCACACAGCCAATGCCCTGCGGGCGCTTGGCCATGAGGTGTGGGTGGACCCGGCTCTTACGGTGCGCCCCACAGATGAACCCCTTCCAGAAATTACGGCGATAAAGGCCCTTGTGGCGTCCAGCGCCCACGGGGTGAAGGCGCTGGGACATTTGGCCGGCGCAAAGGATTTGCCGCTTTATTGCCTGTCCGGGGCCAGTGCCGAGGCCGCCAGGGCGCTGGGCTTTGCACATAGTAAAGCAGCAGGTGAAGATGCCCGGGCCTTGTGTGATAACATTTGCCATACGCTATCGCCGCAAAATGGCGCACTTTTGTGGGCGCGGGGGGCTCATACTTCTTTTGATGTAAAGGCTGAGCTTTGTGGGAGGGGCTATGACTTGCAAACCTGGCAGGCCTATGAAGCGCATGCCTCTGGGGCCTTAAAAAAAAGCACTTTGGCGGCCATCAGAGACGGTAAAATCAAGGCGGTGATGCTACATTCAGCGCGCGGGGCGAAAGTTTTTGTGGAGCTGGCGCAGGGGGCAAACCTTTCTTTGTCTGCCCTTGGCGCAATCACGCTTAGCCAGAATGTGGCGCAAGGCATAAATGATGCTGGTTTTGCCAAGATAGTGTGCGCCAAAACACCAAATGAGCGGGCAATTAGGGAAGCTGTACAAAATCTGTCACCCCATTGATGTATGAATATTGAGCATTGCGACATGTTTACCCTTTCAGCCACGCGATACAGCGCTTACATTATGGATTCTGATAACCACCGGGCGAACCATGACCGACAAGAGCAAATCCGACGATAGTGAAGAGCCAATTGATGCCGAGTTTGAAACTCTGCAAGAGGCGGATGTTGAGGCCCCCAATGCCGCCGCCAAGGCTAAAAAGCCTTTGCCATTACGGACAATTGGATTTGCCGGTATTGCCGCCCTTGTGGTGATTATTGTCTTGCAATTTTCCGGTCTGAATATGGGCAGCGTGTTTGGCGCAAAAAAGAGTGGTGATGAAGCCCGCATTACCACGCTATCAACGCAAATTTCTACGCTGGAAAGCGATGTAACCCGCCTGAAGCAAAGCGAGGAAAATGCCCGCAAGGCTTTGCTGGCACGCCTTGAAGCGCTGGAAAACAAACCGGAACCGGCACCTTTATCTGTGGATGATCAAGTCATCGCTGATCTGCAAGCCCGCATTGCGGTTTTGGAAACGGCTGAACCGGCTGTAGCGTCTGATCAGGGCGCGCTGGCGGCGCTAACCCAAAGGCTGAACCAATTGGAGGCGCGCCTCTTGGCACAAAAGCCTGATACCGCCGCCGCACCCCTGGATGATGAGCGTTTGAACACGCTGGAACACCGTCTTGCGGCGTTAGAAAATGCACCCGTGCTGACGGCCAGTGTCGGGGCTGTCTCCCCCGTGATTACTGATCGCCTTGCGACCTTAACCCGCGATGTGGCGGCGTTGGAGGTCCGGCTTTTGACGCTGGAAACCCAAAAGACGGACAATCCCAGAACCAGTGCGCTGGCTTTGAGCCTGTTGGCGCTGGACAGTGCGGCGCAAAGCGGCGCGCCTTTTGAAAGCGAATGGCGGACCCTGTCACAGCTTTTGCCGCAAAATACCGATGTGCATATGCTGGCACCACTGGCCCGCACTGGCATTGCCAACCGGGCGGCGCTGATCCGTGATTTTACGAAAAAATTGCCAGCCATTCGCGCTGCCGCCGGGCAAGACCCAGCGGCGAAACCGGGCATGATGGACAAGGTCAAAGGCGCGTTTGGCGCGCTGGTCAGTGTGCGCCGCGTCGATGACAAGGCAACAGGCGTGGATGCAGTGCTGGCCCGTGCCGAGACGGCCTTGGGTGATGATGATCTTGCCGGGGCGATCAAGGCGCTTGGCGATCTGGACAGGAGCGCACGCGCGGCAGCGCAAGGCTGGCTAACGCAGGTGCAGGCGCGTCTTTCGTTTGAACAGGCACTGGCCCGGCTAAAAGCCATAACTGCGGAGGCAAACCCATGATCCGTCTGGCATTTTATGTCGCTATTGGCCTTGTTATCGGGGCCTTTTCCTTCTGGCTGGCGGCCCATCCGGGGCAGGTGGCGGTCACCGCCTTTGGGCTGGAAATTCGTACTAGTGCCGCTGTGGCCATTGTCTTATTGCTGATCCTGACCTTTGTGTTTGCCTTTTTCTGGCGCGGCCTTGGCTGGCTGATTGAGTTTCCCGAAAAGGTTCGAAAATCCCGTGCGCAATCGCGCCGGGATAAGGGCTATGACGCTTTGGAACAGGCGGTTATTGCTGCGGCCTCTGGCGATGCCCAAGGGGCGGTTAAAAACGCGGAACGGGTCAAGCTGTTGTTGGATCGTCCGGCGCTTTCCGGTCTGCTGGCAGCCCGTGCCGCCGAGGCGGTAGGCGATATTGCCGGGGCCGAGCGCCAGTATCAGGCTTTGCTGGACGATAAACGCACAGCGCTGGCGGCGCGGCGCGGCCTTGTGCGCGCGGCCTTGGAGCGGCGTGATTATGCCGCCGCCATAAAAGAGGCCATGGCGGCCCTTGATGCAGAACCCGGTGCAAAATGGGCCTTTGATGCGCTCTTTGATGCGCAAGTTGTTGCCCGGGACTGGGTCGGGGCGATTGCCGCCTTATCACGCGGGGAAAAGCGCGGCCATATTGTGCCGCTGGCGGCCAAGCGCCGTCGGGCGGTTTTGCTGGCCGCAGAAAGTGGTGAGGCCGAAGCGCGCGGCGATATGGATGAAGCGCGTCGTTTGGCCGAAAAGGCCGTGGGTGCGGCGCCGGGCTTTGCCCCGGGCGCGGCGCTGGCAGCGCGCCTTCTGGTGGCCGCAGGCAAGGGATGGCGGGCCGCTGGCCTGCTCGAAGAGGCCTGGGCGGCCAAACCGCACCCTGCACTGGCGCTTGCCTATCGGGATTTAAAAGAGGACGAAAAATCAAAGGCGCGGGCCAAGCGCTTGCGCGGTTTGGTCGAGCTGAACCCGGATCACCGGGAAAGCCGTATTTTTGCCGCCGAAATTGCGCTTGATGAAGAGGATGTAGAGGCCGCCAGAGAGGCCATAATGCCGGTGCTGGAAAGTGAATCACCGCCATCGTCGCGGCTGTGTACTTTGATGAACCAGATTGAACGCAAAGCGGGCACCCGCAAGGAGGCCAATGCTTGGCTGACCCGCTCGCTCTCTGCGCCATCCGAGCCGGACTGGTCTGACCTTGATCCCGAAGGCCCGGCTTTTGGTTATCGCGATGAGGATTGGGCGCGGCTGGTCTATTCCTATGGCGATGCGGGCGAGCTGATCCATCCGCGCCATGAACGCTTTGAGCGTATTCCTTTAAACCCTGATCAAATTCTCTATTTGGAAGACAGGCAGGACGAGGACGAAGCGGTACCCACTGAGGCGCAAACGGACAGCGAAACTGATAAGAGTGCAGCCACGCAAACAGTCGCGCCAGATACCGTGCCTGAGATCGTAGACGAGGTCATTATAGACTTGGTCAGGGTCGCGCCTGCGCCAAAACCCAGAAAGCCAAGGCGGCGCAAGGCTAGTAAGCCTAAGGCCAAAGTCAAACCTAAGGCAACAACGCCGATAGAAAAGAAGACAAAGCCAGCGCCTGCGCCTAGCCCTGATCTGAGTGTGGAAGGCTTTCCCAGACAGCCTGATGATCCCGGCCCACTGATCGAGGAAATCGACGATGAGACGGATCTGCAAGCCCGCAAACGTGAAGTACATTAAAGGGTGGTAATTGCGGCTTGCCAGCGCCGGTTTTCAGGGACAATCTGAACCGGCCAGCGCGGAGGAAGCCCATGGTTGATTCACTGGATTGGAACGATCTGGATACGGATAAATTTGCCGATGAGGATATGGCGCTGGCCGGTATTGGCGAACGCTGTGGCCTGTCAGCAAAAGAGCAATCACAGGTCCATAAAAGTGCCATAGCGCTTGTCAAAAAAGCCCGTAAAACCAACCATGCTAAGGGCATGATGGAAAGTTTTTTGCAGGAATTTTGCCTTTCCAACAAGGAAGGCATTGCCCTGATGTGTCTGGCCGAGGCCTTGTTACGCGTGCCAGATGCGCAAACCAAGGATGCCTTGATTGCGGAAAAGATTGGCACTGGGGACTGGGGTTCTCATGCCGGGCAATCTGATTCTTTTTTGGTCAATGCCTCCACATGGGGCCTGATGCTGACCGGCAAGCTGATTGAGCCAGATAGCGGCTTTAAGAAGGATCCGGCGGGCTATATGCGCCGCCTGGCCGGGCGCGTAGGCGAGCCGGCGATTCGGGCCGGGGTGATGCAGGCCATGCGCATTATGGGCGAACAATTTGTTTTGGGCCGCTCTATAGAAAACGCTCTGAAACGGGGTGCCAAGGCCCATGGGGATGGCGCGCTCTTTTCGTTTGATATGCTGGGCGAAGCGGCGTGCACTCAGGGCGATGCGGCGCGCTATTTTGAGCGCTATTTTGATGCCATCAAGGCGGTGGGCAACGCGCGTGGGCCGGGCGCCGTGCACGAGGTCAACGGCATTTCGGTCAAGCTTTCGGCTTTGCATCCGCGCTATGATGCCCGCCATGAGGATCTGGTTTTTGCGCAGATGTATCCAAAGGTTTTGGCGCTGGCCGAGGCCGCAGCCAAAGCCGACATCGGCTTTTGTCTGGATGCCGAGGAAGCCGATCGGCTGATCCTGCAATTGAAAGTTCTGGATCGTCTGTCCTTTGAAAAAAGCCTGGCGGGATGGAATGGTCTTGGGCTGGCGGTACAGGCCTATCAAAAGCGCAGTCTTGGGGTTTTGCGGTCTTTGCAAAAACTGGCCGGTAAAAGCGGTCATCGCTTTATGGTGCGCCTTGTTAAAGGGGCGTATTGGGATAGCGAGATCAAACACGCCCAGCAAATGGGCATGGCGGATTTTGCCGTCTGGACCACCAAAACGGCGACCGACCTTGGCTATCTGGCCTGTGCACGCACGCTGTTGGCTGAGCCGGATTTATTGTTTGCGCAATTTGCCACCCATAATGCCCACACACTGGCCGCCGTGCAGCACATGGCGGCAAGAGGCGGCACAGCCATAGAGTTTCAGCGCCTGCACGGCATGGGCGAGGCGCTTTATGGGGCGGCGGCAGAGGCCGATGATAACATCACCTGCCGGATTTATGCGCCGGTGGGCAGTCATGAAGACCTGCTGCCCTATCTGGTGCGCCGGTTGCTGGAAAATGGGGCGAACACCTCTTTTGTGCATTCCTTTTTGGACGACCGTGTGGCGGCTGAAGATGTGGCGGCCGATCCTTTTGCCCGTCTGGACAGTTTAAAGCGCAATCGCGCCATTGCGCCGCCGCCCGCCCTTTTTGGGACGGAGCGCCGCAATGCCAAAGGCATGGATTTAACCCAGCAAGCCCATGTGGATGTGTTGAAAACGGCGCTAACCGCGCCTGAGGACAAGGGGCTGGATGCCTTGCCAACGGCAGCCACAAAGGATGATATTGATCAGGCGTTCACTGAGGCGCGTCTTGCCCAAAGCGCATGGAATGCCCGTGGCGGCGAGGGGCGCGCTGCGGTATTACGCGCCTGCGCCGACGCGCTGGAAGCGCATATGCCAGCCTTGATTGCGCTGATGGCGCGCGAGGCGGGCAAAACCTTGGAAGACGGTATTGCCGAGGTGCGCGAGGCGGTGGACTTTTGCCGCTATTATGCTGCGCAGGCCAAGGCCGAGTTTGCTGCCCCTGTGCGTCTGCCCGGGCCGGCGGGCGAGACCAATCATTACGCGCTTGAAGGGCGCGGTATTTTTGTCTGTATTAGTCCGTGGAATTTCCCACTGGCTATTTTTACTGGCCAGATCATGGGCGCGCTGGCGGCGGGCAATGCGGTGCTGGCCAAACCGGCAGAGCAAACACCAAGGGTGGCGCAATTTGCCGTGCGTCTGTTTCATCAGGCCGGGGTGCCGGGCAAGGTCTTACACCTTCTATTGGGTACCGGGGCCGATGTGGGGGCAGTGCTGTGCGCCGATCCGCGCCATGACGGCGTGGTTTTTACCGGCGGTACCGATACGGCCACGCGGATCAACCGGGCTTTGGCCCATCGCGAAGGGTCCATCGCGCCGCTGATTGCTGAAACTGGTGGTTTGAACGCCATGGTGGTGGACACCAGTGCGCTGCGTGAACAGGTGATTGATGATGTGGTGGCCAGCGCCTTTGGCTCTGCGGGGCAAAGGTGCAGCGCCTTGCGCATTCTTATGGTGCCCGAAGAGACGGCGGATTTGATGATTGAAGGTCTGATCGGGGCGATGCAGGCGCTTGTCATTGGCGACCCGGCGGATGTGCGCACCGATATTGGTCCGGTGATTGACAAGGACGCCCATGCGCTGTTGGCGGCCCACCTGGAGCGTATGCACTGCGATGCCAAGGTGTTGCACCAACTGGATGTGAGTAAACTTGGCGGCTGTTTCTTTGGCCCGGCTTTGGTGGAAATTCCGGCTCTGTCCAGTTTAAGGCGCGAAGTTTTTGGCCCGATTTTGCACATCGTGCGCTATCGTCAGGAGGATCTGGGCGCATTATGCAAGGCCCTGGCCGCCAAGGGCTATGGCCTGACCTTGGGCATTCATTCGCGGCTGCAAAGCTTTGCTGATCAGGTGAGCGCGGTCATTCCGGCGGGTAATGTTTATGTTAACCGCAATATGGTCGGCGCTGTGGTCGGGGTCCAGCCCTTTGGCGGGCGGGGCTTATCTGGCACCGGACCGAAGGCCGGTGGGCCACATTATTTGCACCGTTTTGCAACTGAAAGAACCCTGACCGTGAATATTTCAGCCCAGGGTGGTGATCCAGAATTATTATCTTTAAGCGAGAATTTCTAATACGCAGAAAACTGGAAATTCAGGTTGGTTTTGCCAAGCGTCTGGTAACGCTTGGCTTTCCATAAATGTTCACAGCTTATCCCCAGAAATCCTGTGTGAGCAGTCAGGATTTTGGCTGACAGGGCATGCGGAAAATGTAAAGAATTTATCAAGCAATTTTCGCCGCTTAAGGACTTGTTAAGAAAAAAAGCATTTTTCTTTCTTTCTACATATTGACCCTTTGTGCGAAGCGAAACACTATATGTGGTGTCAGGGGCGAAATTCCTGACAATTCTGAGAGAAACAGTCGACGACGCGCGCAGGGCTGGGGCCTGGCACGTACAGGGGCAATTTATGCCTAAATCCGGGGATGGAACGCGAATGAACAAGACAATGCCAGCGACCAAGAAAACTGAAATGACCAAAGGGTTTGCGGGCGTTTCCGCAGACATTGCGTCGCGTAAAACTGCGACGGAAAAGGCGTGCCTGCGCGTTGTAAAAGGCATCAATCTGGACCATTCCAAAGACGACAAATTGACCGAATTTGGTAAAACCACTTTGCGCGACCGCTATCTTTTGCCCGGGGAAAGCTATCAGGACATGTTTGCCCGTGTGGCCATGACCTATGGCGATGATCTGGCCCATGCCCAGCGTCTTTATAGTTATATGTCTGATTTGTGGTTCATGCCGGCAACCCCGGTTCTGTCCAATGGCGGGGCCAAGCGTGGTCTGCCGATTTCCTGCTTTTTGAATTCTGTCAGCGATTCGCTGGATGGCATCGTGGAAACCTGGAACGAGAATGTCTGGTTGGCCTCGAATGGCGGCGGTATTGGCACCTATTGGGGCCGGGTCCGCTCAATAGGGGAAAAAGTCGGCGAAAAAGGGCACACGGCGGGCATCATCCCGTTTGTCCGGGTTATGGATTCGCTGACACTGGCGATTTCACAAGGCTCACTGCGTCGCGGCTCTGCGGCGGTATATCTGGATATTCATCACCCGGAGATTGAAGAATTTCTGGTGATTCGCAAACCGTCCGGCGATTTTAACCGCAAGTCCCTGAACCTGCATCATGGCATTACTATCACCGACGCCTTTATGGAAGCGGTGCGTGATGATACTGATTTTGACCTTTTAAGCCCCAAAACCGGCGAGCCGGTAAAGTCGGTCAATGCTCGGGCGCTTTGGCAAAAACTGCTGGAAATGCGTGTGCAGACCGGCGAGCCGTACATTATTTTTTCTGACACGGTGAACCGGGCCATGCCCAAGCACCAGCGTGATCTGGGGCTGAGTGTTAAGCAGTCAAATCTGTGTGCCGAAATTATGCTGCACACCGGGCCAGATCATTTGGGCAAAGAGCGCACGGCGGTGTGTTGCCTCAGCTCGCTAAACGCCGAGAAGTTTCTGGAATGGCGCGAGGATGAAAACTTTATTGAGGACATTTATCGCTTTTTGGATAATGTCCTGCAGGAATTTATCGACACCGCCCCTAGCGCGATGGACCGCGCCGTTTATTCGGCGCAGCGTGAGCGCTCGGTTGGCCTTGGTCTGATGGGCTTTCACTCCTTTTTACAGTCGCAAAATGCGCCTTTTGAGTCGGCTCTGGCCAAGTCGTGGAATTTGCAAATCTTCAAACATATTCGCCGTGGGGCTGATGCCGCTTCGGTTAAGCTGGCCGAAGAGCGCGGGGCCTGTCCCGATGCCGAAGATGCCGGATTGAAAGCGCGTTTCTCGCATAAAATGGCCGTTGCGCCCACCGCCTCCATCTCGATCATTTGTGGGGGTACGTCGGCTGGGATCGAGCCGATCCCAGCCAATATTTACACCCATAAAACCCTGTCCGGTTCGTTCACGGTGCGCAATGCGCAATTGGAGCGCCTGCTGGAAGAAAAAGGTGCCAACACTCAGGAAACCTGGAGCTCCATATTGGAGCATGAAGGATCGATTCAGCATCTTGATGTGCTCAGCGACAGTGAAAAAGAATTGTTCCGCACCGCCTTTGAGGTGGATCAGCGCTGGATCATTGAACATGCGGCGGATCGCTCGCCCTTCATCTGCCAGTCGCAATCGGTCAATGTCTTTTTGCCAGGCGATGTCAGTAAATGGGACCTACACATGCTGCATTGGTCGGCCTGGGAAAAGGGCGTCAAATCGCTTTATTACTGCCGCTCAAAATCTGTGCAGCGCACGGCCTTTGCCAATGGCACCAAGGACGACAAAAAAGACGACGTCGTAGAGATGGTCGCCCCGACGGACTATGAGGAATGCCTGGCCTGCCAATAAGGCGCTTTTGCATTTCCCTTAAAACTGCCGCCGTCGCCACAGGGTATAAAGCCCGCCGATAAGGAAGAAAGACAGCGGCACCAGCCAGATATTGATGGCCTGTAAGACCATTTCGATGCGGCCAATCTGACGGCGAAACGTCTGTCGGACAGAACGCAAGGCCAGTCGGGCTTCGGGCGTGGCGGTAGATTGCCATTCTGCCTCTGCTTTTCTTAACTGCGCTTGGGCAGCGGCCCGCATACCATCAATACGGTTTAGGCCTCTGGGCAGGGTGTTGCGCGCCCGCAAGGCCAGCAGCGCCGTATCGGCGTTTAGCCAGTCAAGGGCGTTGAGAAGAAAGTCGGCATTGTCTGCCTGTGCACGGGAACCAAACACCGGATCATCTTGTACGTAAAAATCATCGTCCAGCATATCGGCATCGCAAATGACGATGATGCCATCTTTGACCGCCGCCAGCCATTCTCGTTTGCCCAAAGAGGCCGGGTCGCGCATCAGCGCTTGTGGGTCCGGGTCGGCGGCAAAATCCTGTGCCTCTATACGGGCGCTATTGGTGCTGGTGGTGATCAAAGGAGCCCAGCCCGCATTTTGTGTGCGGGTCAGGGCACAGGCACTGGCCAGAACCAGGCCGCGCCCTAAATGAGCAGTAAGTGGATTCTCCGCCGACAAATTCGCCGTGCCAAGGCCAATCCAGGCGGGTTGGCGCAGGGTGCGTGTCTGTCCGTTTTGGCGGCGTTCAATTGGCATGGCATTATCACGATCCAGGACCACCTGATTGCTGGTCCAGCCAAAGTTCTTATCCAGTAAAAACCCGGGGGCCGCAGAGGCCATCAAAGCGTTTTTCTTTGGCAGGCCATTTAAGGCCGGGCGGGCCGAAGCCTCGCTATAGGGGTCAAGAAATATAATGGCGCGGCCATTTTTGGCAATAAAATCGCTAAGCGCCTGATCCTGATCCCGGTTAAGGGCCGGGGGGTGAACCAGAATGGCGATGCTGCCTTCCAGATCATCAAGGGTGAAGTTCTGGTCCAACACGGTGACATCGTAGTGCTCGGTTAACAGGCGGTAGAGCAGACTTTCCTTGCGCCCGGTGACAAACCAGTCTCGCCCCGCCAGATCAATGCCATCCAGAAGGCTAAGGCGGGGTTTGACCATTTTTTGGGCGCTTAAAGCCCGTACCAGATCATATTCCAGAGTATTTTCCCGTTGCGGATCAAAGCGTTTGATGACGGCCCGCTCTTCATTGACCAGCCCAAAATACAAAGGCTCGCCACGGTCCGTGGGAATAGCCTCCAGCCCTGCCTCCAGGGCCTGATCCTCTTCAGGGGTGTCACTATGTGGATCGATCATGCGCAGGTGAATTTTTCCTTTGGAGGCACTCGCAAGGCTTTGCAGGGTTTCTTCGACCCGTGCTCCATAAGTGCGAATGTCTGGGTATTGCGCGGCCAGTTTTCTTGAATAATAAAATGTCCATTGGATCGGCTTTTCCTGCGCGCCAATTATGCGTTTTGCGGCGGGACTGAGCGTGTAAAGGTGCTCGGCGGTCAGGTCAGCGCGGATGGCACGCGCTGGCTTGGTTGTGGCCAGAGTGTTCAGGGCCAAGAGGGCAAGGAGCGCAAGCCCAAGCCGATAAGTGGTGCCCCGCACGGGTTTCCATAAGACGCTAGCCCCATAAAGGCCAAAAAGCGTAAGCGAGAGAAAGAAAACCACATCAGAGAGGCTGATCACCCCGCGTATAAAATGCGTCTGGTGTACGGGTACGGAAAAATCAGCCAGCATACGCGCCAGATCAGGAAGGAGGCCGTTCACGGCGGGCAAGGCCCCTATGGTCAGGGCAATATTGGCCACAAGGGCACTTAAAAAGGCCAGAATTTGGCTATTGGTTCGTGCCGTGACCAAAAGCGAGATGGCGCACGCGCTTGCGGCCATCAAGGCCGCGCCCAGATAACCGGCGAGGATGGCCCCGTGATCGGGGCTTCCAAGCCAGCTAATGCTGATCCATAAACTTGTGGTCAGGCCAAGGGCAAAAAGGCAGATCAGCCAGAGGCTTAGCCATTTGGACACGATAATCTGGGCCGATCGCAGGGGCAGGGCATAGAGCAGCTCAGCCGTTTTGGCGCGCCGTTCATAGCTTAATGTGTCCATCACCAGCGCAGGTGTAAAAATTGCAAAAAACCAGGGCAGGGTCGAAAACAAAATGCTCAAATCGGCGCGATTGGCATCAAAAAACCGGCCCGGGTAAAAGGTCAGGGCCATCGCGCTTAAGGCAAAGAGGCAGACAAAAGCGTAGGTGGCGGGTCTGGCAAAGGCCAGCCGTAAATCCTTGCGCAAAAGAGCGATAAATCCACTCATACCGTCCCTCCGACAAGACGACGAAAGGCTGCATCCAGTGTGTCTGTGCCGGTTTCCTTTAGCAGGGCTTTGGGAGAGGTATCCGCGCTAATCCGTCCGTTCTCTATAACGATCATGCGACTGCACAGGCGCTCTGCATCTTTTAAGGAGTGCGTGCTGATCAGGATCAGGGTGTTGGGGCTAATGGATTTTAGCAAATTCACGGCGGCATGTTTCTGGATGGGATCAAAGCCATCAAACGGCTCGTCTAAAATCAGCAAATGTGGTTCGGGGGCCAATGCCATGCCCAGGGCTGTGCGGCGTTGATAGCCTTTGGAAAGGGTGTTCAGGACCTGATCCGCATGGTCGGTCAGGTCCAGCTTTTCCAGGCTTTCCTTTACGCGCTTACGCCGGGCCGCACCTTTTATACCATGGGCGCCAATAACAAAATCAAGGCAGGCCCGGGGTGTCAGTTCATCATAGAGGGGCGCGCCTTCTGGCAAATATCCAATGCGCATATCATCCGAGAGGAGGATTTCGCCCGAGTCAGGCATCAGGCATCCGGCGATCAGGCGCATCAAAGTGGATTTACCGGCGCCATTGCGGCCAACCAGCGCAACAATTTCACCTTTATCAGCGCTAAAAGACACTTGTCTTAAGGCCGGATTATCGGCAAAGGATTTCTCAAGGTGATGAACTTCCAGCATAGAGCCATGGTTTGCCAGTTTGGCCCATGACGCAAGTCTGAAATGATAAGAGAGGAAGAGGGTTGTCGGTTCGAGGCGGCCACCTGTCCCGGGGGGGCTGGGGGGGCTGTCTGGAAACCAGGGCGGGCGTTACTGCTGCGCCGAACCGACAAGTGCAAGATGGTGCCCGGATGGGGCGCGTTCAGGTCCGAAATGTGGCGGTTTTGTGGTTTTGTCTAAATTCGCTGTAATAATAGAAAAAAGATTCGTTTTTAGCATCGGATTATCGTGTGAATCGCATCACCGCCGCCCCCATTCATTTTAACCGTCCAGAACTGACGGTCATTATGGCGCTCTATGGGCGCATGGTAGCGGCGGGGGAGTGGCGTGATTACGCTATTGATTCGCTGCGGGACCGGGCGGTATTTTCCATTTTCCGCCATGCCAGCGAATTGCCGCTCTATCGGGTGGAAAAAATCCCGGCGCTTTTGCATCGTCAAGGACAGTATCAGGTGCTGGCCCCGGGCAATCAAATCTTGAAACGTGGCAAAGATCTCTCAACGGTTTTGAAAGTTTTTGATACCCGCCGTTTTCGGCTGGTCTAAAATAAAGATCCTTGCCCGGATGGGGGCATGGGGGCTTTTCGTTTTTTGGGCGCTGGCTTTTTGGTGCCGTTTTCAATGCGTGCTGCGCGTTTGGCATCGGCGAATTGTAAGTTCACGGCTTCACCGGTTTGCAATTCCGCCCCCTGGCGTACCAAGGTGCCATCCGGGCGCAGCACCAGGGCAAAGCCACGCGCCAATACCCCTTCATGTGACAAGGACCGTAATAGCTGTGCAGCGCTGGCCAGGCGGCGTTCGCGTTCGGCAATGCCGCGCGAATAGGCAATCTTGGCCCGGGTGCCCAAACGCTTAAGGGCATCACTGCGCCTTTGTACATCATTGCCCAAATGTTGCGGGCGTAACCTGCCGGCAATAGAGATAAGCCGTTCACGGCGGGCATCCAGCCCGGTCTGCAAAGCTCGCATCAGCCGTTCGGCAGCAAAATCAAAGCGCTGCGAAAGCACGCCCAGCAAATCCTCAGGGCGCGGCAGACCACGGGCGGCGGCGCGCAGCTCGGTTTCCTTGCGCCCGGTCAGGCGCATCATCGCTCCGGCCAGACGGGTATGGTGGCTTTGCAGTGTGCCCAGCAGTTCGGTGCGGACCGGCACGGCAATTTCGGCGGCCCCCGTCGGGGTGGGCGCGCGCCGGTCAGAGACATAATCGATCAGCGTCCAGTCGGTTTCATGGCCCACGGCCGAGATCAGCGGAATATCTGAGCGGGCCGCAGCGCGGACCACGTTTTCCTCGTTAAACGCCCATAAATCCTCAATCGATCCACCGCCGCGAGCCACGATCAGCAGGTCCGGCCGGGGCACAGGTCCGCCCGGGTCAATGGTGTTAAAGCCATTAATGGCGGCGCTGATCTGTTTGGCAGCTTTTTCGCCCTGTACCAGCACCGGCCATAAAAGCACATGTCGGGGAAAGCGATCACGCAGCCGGTGCAATATGTCGCGAATCACCGCGCCGGTGGGCGAGGTGATAACGCCGATGGTTTTGGGTAGAAACGGCAGGGGCTTTTTGTGAGCTTCGTCAAACAGGCCCTCAGCCTGAAATTTCTTGCGGCGCTCTTCCAACAGCGCCATCAACGCCCCGGCCCCGGCAGGTTCCATGCTCTCGATAATCAGCTGGTATTGCGAGCGGCCGGGATAGGTGGATAGTCGCCCCTCGGCGATCACTTCCAGACCTTCCTCGGGGGCAAAGCGCAGGCGTGAGGCCACCCCTTTCCAGACGATGGAGGCGATCACCGCGCGATCATCTTTCAGATCCATATAGACATGGCCGGAACGGGCAATGACCACTCGGCCCAGCTCGCCGCGAACGCGCACATGGCCGTAATTTTCCTCGACCGTACGCTTTAGCGCCCCGGCCAGTTCGGAAACGGTAAATTCATGGGCATTTGATGGGGACGGGTCTGACAAATTCGCGAATCCTAATAAGGTGGTCTCCGCCAGTATACGCAAGCTGGGCGGGAGGAAACAGATGAAAGTTCTGCTGATTGGTGGCGGCGGGCGCGAACATGCGCTGGGCTGGAAGATAATGCAAAGCCCGCTGGTGGATGCACTCATCAGCGCCCCGGGTAATCCGGGGCTGGCAAAACTGGGCCGGTGCGTGCCGGTGGACACCGAAGATGTGCCGGCATTGATGACTCTGGCTGAGAAAGAGTGCCCCGATCTGGTGGTCATCGGACCCGAAGTGCCGCTGGCCGCCGGTCTGGCCGACAAATTGCGCGAAAAGGGCATGGCCGTCTTTGGCCCGATGGCGGCGGCGGCTGAGCTGGAAGGCTCCAAAGCCTTTACCAAGGCCTTTTGCGCCCGCCATGCCATTCCCACGGCAGCCTATAAAGTGGTCACAACGCCAGGGGAGGCCGAGGCGTTTTTACAGACGCTGGCGGCCCCTTATGTGCTGAAAGCCGATGGTCTGGCCGCAGGCAAGGGCGTGGTGATTACCGATACGTTGGCAGAGGCCGTCCGGGCCGCCACATCCATGCTGGATGGACAGTTTGGCGCGGCCTCGCAAACTCTGGTGATTGAAGAATTTATGCATGGGGTAGAGGCTTCATTTTTTGCGCTCAGCGATGGAAAAACCGTGCTGCCATTGATCGCGGTGCAGGACCATAAACGCGTGCTGGATGGTGATCAGGGGCCCAATACCGGCGGCATGGGGGCATTTTCGCCGGTGGCACAAATGGATGCAGCCATGACAAAGCGGGTGATGGATGAAATTATCAYGCCCACGGTAAAGGGCATGCAGGCCGAGGGGTGCCCCTTTAGCGGGGTATTATTTGCGGGCCTGATGATCGGGCCGGATGGACCAAGGCTGATTGAATATAATGTGCGTTTTGGCGATCCGGAATGTCAGGTCATGATGATGCGTTTGCACAGCGATCTGGTGCCGCTTTTGCTGGCCTGCGCCAGGGGCACTTTGGATACGTTGCCTTCGCCGGTCTGGGCCGAGGCCGCCTGCGCCAGTGTGGTGATGGCGGCAAAGGGATATCCGGGCGTTTACGAAAAAAACCTGCCCATCGGATTGCCGGTGGATGAGGGGCAGGCCCAGAATCTACAGATATTTCAGGCCGGAACGACACTGGATGAAGCCGGCGATCTGGTTTCCGCCGGGGGCCGGGTGCTGGCGGTGACCGCCCTTGCACCCACGCTGAAAGATGCGGTTACCGCCGCCTATCGGGAGATTGACCGGATTAATTTTGCTGGTGGGTTTTATCGCCGGGATATTGGCACTAGGGTAAACACATAAGGCCGGTTAAAAGGCCATCTATATCCATCAGGGAAAACATCATGATCATTAAAACTGCAAGTTTGTCGCTTGTCTTGCTGGCAGGTTTTACTGCCCCGGCTCTATCGCATACCAAGGCCGTACAGTGCGGAGCGGTGCTGGACCAGCCCGGCCAGGCCCCGCGCGGTGCCACCACCATTTTGGTCAGTCATGAGGGAAAAATACTGGAGCTTCGCGACGGTTACAGCACTGTAAAGGGTGCTGAAATTGTTGATCTGAAAGACAAGTTCTGCCTTCCGGGCCTGATCGACAGCCATGTGCATCTTACCTCGGAGCTGGGCCCCAAAGGCCGTCTGGATGCGGTGACCAACTCGGATGCGGACTGGGCTATGAATGCAGTCAAATTCGCACGCAGGACTTTGATGGCCGGTTTTACCAGCGTTCAGGATGTGGGGGCCAATGGCGAAGATGCCATTTTTGCGGTGCGCGATGCCATTAACCGTGGTGATTTGCCCGGGCCGCGCATTCGCGCTGCCGGACAGATCATCACCACCTCGGGCGGTCAT
Source organism: Robiginitomaculum sp. (assembly GCA_002733485.1). Taxonomy (GTDB): domain Bacteria; phylum Pseudomonadota; class Alphaproteobacteria; order Caulobacterales; family Maricaulaceae; genus Robiginitomaculum_B. The sequence continues at coordinate 25,766 of NVVU01000004.1, read as the reverse complement.
GGGGATCCGCGTCATAGCTATGCCGAAGCCATCGCCGCCGCGCTTTATCGCCCGTCTATTTGCAATGGAGCCGATGATTGCCGCCGGGCGGTGCGTGAAAACATTCGCAAAGGGGCGGATGTGATCAAAATTACTGCCACGGGCGGCGTGCTTTCCAATACGGCGGCGGGGACAGAACAACAGTTTTTTGATGATGAAATGCAAGATATCGTCAAGGCGGCCCATTATATGGGGCGTCAGGTTACCGCCCATGCCCATGGCAAAGGGGGCGTGGATGCCGCCTTGCGCGCCGGTATCGATTCTATCGAGCATGGCACCTATCTGGATAAGGAAAGCATCAAGCTTTTTAAAAAGTACGACGCCTATCTGATCCCGACGGTTCTGGCCGGGGCCACGGTGGTGGAGATGGCCAAAGATCCCAAAGGGTTTTTACCACCGCCATCGCGCAAAAAGGCGCTGGAAGTTGGCCCGCATATGATCAAAATGCTACGTTTGGCGCATGAAGGCGGCGTAAAAATTGCCTTTGGCACCGATTCTGGCGTCTCACACCATGGTGATAATGCACGCGAATTTCCCTTGATGATCAAGGCCGGGTTTACCCCCATGGAGGCCATCCGTTCGGCCACCATAATAGCCTCCGAGCATTTGCAAGTGGCCGATAAGGTCGGCTCTCTGGAGGCCGGGAAATATGCTGACCTGATCGCGGTTGGGGCCAGTCCGCTGGACGATATTAACGAGCTACTGGACGTTGATTTCGTGATGAAGGGCGGAAAAGTTTATAAAAACAAAGACTAATGCTGGCCCCTGGCAGAGCGGGCATTGCCTTTTAACTTTTTATCGCTTTCGGCTTGTGGTTTTGCTGCTTTGATCGCCTCATAAAGGGCTGCCGGATCAATGGGCTTGGACACATAACCGGTCATGCCAAGATCAAGGTAACGCTGTCTGTCGCCTGGCATGGCATTGGCGGTGAGCGCGATGATCGGGGTCTGGCGACATGGGCCATCGCCTGCGCGGATTTTTTTGGTGGCCCCAACTCCGTCCAGAATGGGCATTTGCACATCCATCAGGATAACGTCAAAGGCTTGCGCCTGGGCATGCTCCACAGCTTTGGCACCATTATCAACAAAGGTAAGGGTAACCGGCAGGCGCGATAAAAATGCCTTCAGAACAGATTGGTTGATCTCATTATCTTCGGCAATAAGAATGGTTCGTTTTGGTTGCGCCGGTGTGGGTGTATTATCGGTTTTGGGCAAGGATGATGGGGTTTTCGCTGGCGCGGTTTGCTCGGCAGGTAGAACTGTTACCGTAAAGCTGAAGGTGGAGCCGCGCCCCGGCTTGGAGGTAATTTTAAACTTACCGCCCATTAAACGCACAATTTTATCGCTAATGGCGAGTCCCAAACCAGTGCCGCCAAAGCGCCTGGCAATACTGCTATTGGCCTGGTTAAACGCTTCGAACAAGCGCAATTGCTGGGCCTTGGTTATTCCAATCCCGGTATCCGATACACTGAACTTCAAGGCCGGAGAGCTGGTTGTGCTGGTGGCCTCCAACACCATGGTAATGGAGCCCTCTTGCGTAAATTTAAGCGCATTGGAGATCAGATTGGTCAGGACCTGACGCAGCCGGGTTTCATCACCAATGACGATTTCCGGTACGGGGTCTTTTATCTCAATAGAAAACGAAATGCCTTTTTGCTCGATGGTGTCTTGCCAGAGCATGGTCACATCTTCGATCAGCTCGCGCGGCGAGAATGCCCGCTCTTCAAGCTCCAGCTTGCCAGCCTCGATTTTGCTTAGATCCAGTACATCATTCAGGATCACCATCATGGCTTCCCCGGATTTGCGGATGACTTCGGCCTGGCGCTTGTTTCCTTCTGGAATATCAGCTTTGGACAAAATGCCGGCCATACTGAGTACCCCGTTCATGGGGGTACGAATTTCATGGCTCATGGTGGCAAGAAAATCCGATTTGGCAATTGAGGCTGCCTCAGCAGCGCGTTTGGCATCAACCAGTTCCGAAATATCGGTGATATCCCCCGCCATCGCGGTCATATGACCATTGGCATTGTATTTGGCTTTGCCGGTCATGCGTAACCAGCGTGGGTCACCATGCGGAGGATATACGCGAAAGTTCACATCATAGGGACTGTCGCCTCGGCGATAGGCTTCAAATGCCGCCGCGATGGTGCGCCGGTCACCGGGTTCCAACGTATTCAGCGCAGTATTACGCGATGCCTTTTCCGCCATGTCCGGATGACCTATAATACGCCGTGCGGCCTGGGAGAAGTATTCAACATCTTCTTCAAARTCTGTGTACCAGGCCCCGGATGCGGCGCCGGCGACGGCAAGTTCATTGCGCGCCTTTGCTTCCAGCTGCACCATATTTACGGTCAAAAGTGGTGCAAAATACTCCAACGCCTTGGTTTTAAGACTTAGATTATCCTGTGGTGTTTTCCACATGGCGGCGATGAGACCAATGCATTCCTTGTTTTCATCAATAAGGGGAACGCCGGCATAGGCACTTAACCCAAGGTCTGACAGGTCCTGATCTTCGGGAAAGCATGCCACCACTTCCTCATTAACCTCATAGGGGCGCTGCTCATTATAAACAATCTCACAAGGAGTACCTTTTAATGGATAAGAATAATGGGTGGTCTGTCCGCTGCGGTCATAAAGGGCGTAGGTCTCTACGGGTGCTTCYTTGGATTTGATCCTGCTGATGAACAGCATATCTGCGCCGATAGTCTCGCCGGCGGCTATGGCAAAATTATCGGTAAAATTCCCTGCGCCCAAGGCGATAATGCCAAGGGAAATATCCGAAAGCAAAGCATGGGTTGCTTTATCTTCGGGTAATTTGAGCCGATTTGGCAGTGCGGTGCGGTGTTCTGTCCGTGTTTGCAACTTATGCTCCGTCATGCAGATGCAGTCTTATATTTCTAACCTGACTCCCTTACGATTGGGTGAACGTGCATATTTACAAGGGATCAAAGGCGGGGTTTKCGGCGCCGTCGAGGCCGCAATAAAAACCGATGCAAGAGTAAGCCACCGCCCGTAAGTGCAAAAATAAAGGCAGAAAAGGCAAAGGCGATCAGCCATGGCGTATTAAAGCTTTCACGCTCGCCATAGTCCATAATGTGCAGCATCCASAWAAARTCRWASASMCGCCATASSSWRGWGCGATGGGCGCGAACCTGGCCGCTGGCTGGATCGACCCAGACAGTATAACCCTTGGGCTGGTCAAATTCCACACGCCAAAACGGGCCTGCGAAGCGAACCTCAATAGGGCCTTTTTCAACCCAGATCACCTCTTTGACGTTTCCTGGTCCTGCATAATCGGCACGGGCAATCTTGAGCGCCGTGTTCTTGTCGATCGGGGTAATCCGTGCCCCGGTGCGGGCATCAACCAGATTTTCTTTATCTTCAGATCCGGTGATTGAATATACCGGCTTGCCAAGCCAGGTGTGCAGAAGGGCCGTAATGGGGGCGGACAGGCCCGCCTTTTGCGCGGCATCAATGGGCGAGAGAATGCCGGTTGCGCTTATCGGGTCTGATGCGGGGGCGGCAATGAGGTGTTCAGAGCGCACGGTTTCGATGGGGAAAACGCTCATCACCAGCCCCCCTGCGGTCCAGAGGATAATCTGCAGGCCCACAAACAGGCCAACCCATTTGTGGATGCGGGTCAATATGGCAAAAAATTTCATGATGGCGTCTTCTTTTGTTTTGTAGCGGCTGGTATGAGGCTGCCATGTCGATCCTAACCGCCGCGATTATCATCGTCACCGCTTTTTTTACCGCTTTCCTGTCCGGCATGTTTGGTATGGCTGGCGGCTTGGTGCTGATGGGGGTGCTGACCGCTCTGATGCCGCTGGGTCAGGCCATGGTCACCCATGGCATTTTGCAAATCACTGCCAATAGCTGGCGTGCCTATTTATTACGCCGCCATATCCAATGGCATATTATTGGCCTGTTCGCGCTGGGTACGCTGGGGGCAATTTTCCTGTTATTTCTCATACCGCTACATCCCAACAAAGCCAGTGTATTTCTCACGCTGGGGGTGGTGCCACTTCTGGTTTGGGTGCCGCGCCGCTGGTTACATCTGAATGTGCGCCGACCAGGTCATGCGGTATTGTGCGGGTTTCTGGCCACGGGGTTCAGCGTTACCGCTGGCATATCCTCTACGGTGATGGATATATTTTTTGTACGCGCCGCCCTGACCCGCCATGAAATTGTCGCCACCAAAGCTATCGGCCAGATTATTGGCCATGGGGTCAAAGTGGTCTATTGGAGCTGGGCGGTAATCCAGACTCTGGGTGTGGGGGCCTTGCCGCCTTTATGGTTGTTTGCGCTGGCCTTGCCACTGTCTTTTGGCGGCACCTGGTGCGGCAAGCAGATATTGGGAAAAATGACCGATATTGGCTTTGTACAAATCGTTCGCGTGCTCATTTCACTGATCGGGTTATTTTATATTTTTCGGGGGATAAGCCTGTTGCTGGGCTAGTTTTTATGCACGCGCCATTCTGATGCGCTTTGCCCCCAGAGGTTTAGCTGCATGGGGCCAAATCCTGCCAGTTCATTCACCGARCCTAYAATCTTGCTGCCAAGAGCGTGCGCCAGGGCTTCGGAGGGTTTATTTTGCGGGTCAATCACATGGATGACCCGATCCCAGCCCAGTTCCTCAAAGGTATATTCAATAGCCGCTGAGGCGGCCTCGCGGGCATAACCTTTGCGCCAATGCGCGCGCGCTATGGACCAGCCCACCTCGCGCCCGGGCCAGCCTTCGGGGTAATGCGGGCCAATGCTGCCCACCCAGTCGCCGGTTRATTTTTCATAGACAAAAAAGAAGCCAAACCCGCGTAATTGCCACATGCCGATAACCGAGGCCATGGCGCGCCAGGCCTGGGCACGGTCTTTCAGGCCGCCAATATGGCGTGCGGTTTCTTCATCCGCGTACAGGGCGGCATAGCCTTCAAACCCATCTTCGCCGGGGGGGCGCATGATCAGACGTTCAGTCTCCAGCGTGGGGCCGATTGCCATTCTGTTTTCTCTTTTTTCTTGTCTAGTGTTTTGATTAGAACCCTGCCTGAGACAGATCAACCATTAGAAAATATGGATTTATAAAATGTAACCTTGACGTTATAAAAAGTAACGTATAGGTTATGTTTATCTGCATAGTACTGAAGGATCATGATGACGGAAATAGAAAAACTAACGCAGCGCCGCAGTTTAACGCTGCTTTTTACCGCCAGCGCCTTTTTGTTATGGCAGGGCGGTATGGCGCTAAGCGAGTTGGTTGATATGCAGAGCGTGTTTCATAAAATCGGAAACGGGATGGCTCTTGTCGGTTCGCTTATCTGGGTCGCGGCTATGATTTATTTTGTACGCTATCAGCACCTGGTCAAAAAGGCCCGCGCCGGGTGCGTTCTTGATGATGAGTGGGCGCGCCAGGTACGTTTGCAGGCCGTTGCCATAGGCTCATTTATCACCTTTGTAACGATTGCTGCTGTTTATGTTGCGTTGTCATTCATCGACGTGCCGGTGCGCGGTGCGGTGCATCTGATCTTTGTCATAGCCATAGCAGCACCATTATTTTCCTATRTCCTTATTGAGCGCAGAGGCGATCATGAAAAAGGGACCGCATGAACGCGCGCCGGGTGAGCCTTTTAGGCAATCATTTAAAAGAGTACCGGGCGCGTTATAGCTTGACCCAGCAGCAATTGGCCGAACGTGTCGGGGTCACCCGCAAAACCATAAACACGGTGGAGAATGCCGTCTTTATCCCCTCTACGGTTTTAGCCTTGAAAATGGCACAGGTTCTGGAGACCACGGTTGAGAATTTGTTTTTCCTTCCCGCCGCTATAACAAACGATCAAGCCGTCAATTAAACTGCCTCCAGCGTATTGGTTCCCGCACCTTTTTTGGCACGGACCTGCATGGTATGCCTGTTTGTCAGATCGGGTGCACGCGTGCTGGGGGCACCGGTAAAGCGCCATTCGCATTGTGCCGTTTCGGGGGTAATGTGCACCGCCATATAGCCGCGTTTATTGGTATTGGCCCAGCGCAGTTCAGGGCTGGCGGCAAGCAGGTCGGCGGTAATTCTCTCTTCCGGCAACGGTATATAAGCTTCAAACCCCGGCGATGAGACGCTGTGTCCACCAAATTCTACGGCATCTGGGTTCTGTGTCGGGCTTTGTGCATTGCCGACATAAAGATCATTGGCCCAGGCATTATGGCTGTCACCGGCCAGTACAACGGCGTTATCGGCATTTTCTCGCAAGGTTTGTAAGAACCGTGAACGCGCCGCCGGATACCCGGCCCAGGCATCTGTGCTTAGCGGCAGGCCAACAGAAGCCGCCAGCGCCGCCCCTTGCATGCGCGCTTTCAGCCAGTCCGGCGTGTTGTCAGGCAGGGCTGCAACCAGGCTAGGCGGAACATAGCTGCGGCCAACAAGAATTTGTTGCGCCATCACCTGCCAGCGTTGACCGGACTGTTTTGAGGACGCCAGCGTATCGGCCAGCCAGTTCTCCTGTTCGGTGCCCAGCATAGTGCGAGCCGGATCGGCCCAGGGACCATTGCGAAAGCTCGTAAATGCGGCAATCACGGCCTTTTGGTCTTTTGTATCCACGCCTTGCAGCACCGCTTCATAGGGCAGCTGTTTTGTGCGTCCGGTCAGGCGGGTGTCCAGAGTGATGATCGAGGCCAGATCGCCAAAATCATAGCGGGCATAGGCGCGCCCCCGCATGGGCAACCATTCAAAATAGGCCTGACTGGCAGCGGCCTTGCGATCATCCCAGCTGCCTTCGGTCGCGGGGTCATGGTTTTGCGCACCGTCGCGATAGGCATCATTGGAAAACTCGTGATCATCCCAAATGCTGATCATGGGATAATGGCGATGCAGGGCCAGAAGATCCGGGTCCATCCGGTATGAGTTATACCGCAGGCGATAATCGGCGAGATGGATCAGCTCGTGTTCCGGCTCAATATGGCGTCCCGGCACGCTTTGTTCTTTGGAAGGGTAGGTGCCGACCGGGTATTCATAAAAGTAATCACCCAAATGTACTGCCAGATCAAAATCACCTTGCGCCGCCGCATGGCCATAGGCATTGAAATAGCCAAAGGGCAGGTTCGAGCATGAGAACACGGCTAGTTTTAACGAAGAGATCGCTCCATCCGGCAGGGTCCGGGTGCGCCCGGTATCCGAATAGGTTCCGTCGGGGGCTTTGAAGCGATAATAAAACCATGCCCCGGCAGGCAGGTCATCGGCAATGGTCTTGGCGGTATAATCACTCTTGGGTCTGGCCACGACTTTGCCTTTTTGCACAATCGCACTGAAGTCCGTATCTCTGGCGACTTCCCATTCAAGGGCAGTATCGCCATCCCCCACATAGCGGGTCCACAAGACCACCGAACGGGCATCGGGATCACCACTGGCTATACCATGGGTAAAGCCTTGCCTCGTGCTGGTGGCAAAAACAGGGCGGCTGAGCAAGGATGCGCCGGTCATGCCAGCGGCAAGTTTGATAAAATCCCGGCGATGAAAAAGGCTGTGCATGGTGTGCTCCTGTAATCCAACTCAATGCAAAGAGAGCCATAGCATGGCGCTATGTAAGTGCTGTGACAAGGCGGGGGGCTTTATCTCTTCATTGCATGGCTATTTTTTAACGCATTTGCCTGATGATTCAGCGTATCAGACGCATACTTCGCCGGTGGATTGTTATGGATACAAAAAATATTGTGATCGCATCTGCCTGGCTGACCCTGCGCGGTGCCCTATACAGCGTCGGCATCGGCGCGGTTTTGATTCTGGGAGCGGAGTTCAGCTTTGATAAAAAAATAGATCTGGATGAAGGTCTGATCGAATGGTTGCAATTTACCATACTTCTGGGGGGGGCTGTGACCCTGGCATTACGGTCTTCACCAAAAGGGCGCTGGCTGCGTTATCTGGTGGTTTTCGGCCTTTTTGTGTTGGCTATGGAAGAAATCGACTGGGCGCAACCTTATCTGGGCTATACGCCCCTATCCGTGCTGGCCAAAAACAATGCCTATGGTGAAATGGCCCTGCACAACGCCTTTGGCATGGAAAAATACCTGCGTATGGTTCTGCTTCTGGGCGTTATGGCCGGGGGCGCGGCACTGTTGACCAATGTGGGGTTTCTGCGTGGGCTGGAGGGGCTGATCGCCTATGTCAGAAAGTTATTTCTATTGCCCGGTGCCTTGTTTGCCGGGGGGGTGCTGGTGCTGGTGGCGGGCCGGATAATACACCCCGGGGATTATTTCAGCTTTGATGAATTTGGCGAATTATCTATTTATGCTGGCGCGGTTCTGTTCATTCTATCCCGGCCAATTGAGGGATTAAAACGGGCCTGGTGAGTGCATCAGACTCGTAAAAACCGGCAATACTGAAACTTCTGGACACGGCCACCGGGGGTGAGGTGTTCTTCAATGCTGTCTTCGATCAGGGCAAACCCATCGCCCAGCTCAGCGGCCATGGATTGTGCGCTATAGCGCCTGACCGGCAGGCCCGAGCATTTCTCCGGTCCATCCATCGCAAAGGTTGCCATAATCATATGCCCGCCGGGCACAAGGTTGGCTTTTGCAATGGTGCGGTATTTCTGGCGGTCTTCGGCATCGGTCAGAAAATGAAATACCGCCCGGTCATGCCACAGGCGAAAGGGGTGCGCCGGGGTCCAGCGGGTGGCATCCTCGCACAGCCATTTGACATCATTGGCCCGGGAGCCAAGGCGCGCCTTGGCGCTTTGCAGGGCCGCCCTGGAAATATCCAGCACGCTGAGATTTTGGAACCCGAGCTCCAGCAGAGTATCAACCAGCACTGATGCTCCGCCGCCAACATCAATAACGGCTTCGCCATGGGCAATAGCAGAGGCTTCGATCATTTCCAGTGAATGACCGGCTTCCTCCTGATACCAGCTTTTGGCTTCAGGGTCTGCGCCTTGCCAGGCACTATCCCAATGGGCTCTGGTGCTCAAATTTACTCCTTGGTTGCGGGTAATGCATCAATCGCTTCAACAATCGCACTGACCGGCGGGCGGTCTTTATAGCCCTCTTCGGCAAGCTTGGCCAAAACCACCTTGTCGGGGCTGATGATAAATATCATCGGGTAAGGGACACCATAAGCAAAGGCCATGTTTTTGTAATCTTCATTACGAAGCTCAAACCTGTCGATGATTTTTGATCCGTGATCAGAAAGCAGAGTATATCCCAGCTTATGTCCGTCATTAAAGCGTTTAAGGATGTCAACTGAATCATAGCTTAATGCCGCCAGTCCATAGCCGCGCGATACGATTGCATCTGATTTTGCAGCAATGTCGATCAATTGACGTTTGCAAAACGGGCACCATTTGGCCGAACGAAAGAAAACCAGCACCAGCCCGTTATCCCCGGTCAGGGTTTCAAAATTGCGGGCCATTCCATATTGATCAATGCTGGCAAGGTCCGAGGGGATAATGCTGCCAACCGCCGGGCCGCGATCCGTCGGGGCCATGTCTTCATTGGCAAAGGCCAGTTGGGCAAAAAACGCCAGAAAAACAACCGTCAGGGCAATGCGCATAATTTTCTCCATGATTATGGCGTTGTCATGAAGGCTCCCGGGCGCTTTGCCTAGGTAAAAGCGCACCATCTCACGAAAGTTTGAGAAGCCGTATCGGTTGTCTTAAGCGGCTTTGCGGGTGATCATATCCAGAAAGGCAAGGCCAAAGCGGTGCGCATCGCCAGGCCAGCGTGCTGATAAATACTGGCCATCCTGGACAATAAACCCGCGTGAGAGTTTTTGGGGGCTGTCACGCAAAAGCGGGACGGGCCCGGGCAGAAAATCATCGGCCGATTGCAAAGTGGCGGTCACCTCGTCTTCGACGGTAAGACCCGGATAGGTGAGGAAATAATCCCCAAGTTTTGCCTTGGTGAGCTTGTAGGCCAGCAATTCCTGGCGATTGAGCAAGGCCGTGGTCTTGCGTCCATAAAGAACGGATTTTCCGGTTTTGGGGTCTTTGGCGCGGCACGCCGCCACCACGCCATGACAAATGGCCCCAACGGGTTTATCGTTGGCAAAGAACGCCACTATTTTTTCCTGTAAAATCTTAGATTCCAGATACGGGATCATGCCCTTGGCGTGGCCACCCGGCAGGATCAGGCCGTCATAGTCCGCAGGCCTGATGTCTTCAAACCGGATCGGGTTCAAAAAGGCTGGTTCCTGACATAGCCGCAGATAAGTCTGGCGGGCGCTTTTTCGGGCAGCTAGCATGCCTTTGAAAATGCCAAGACCATTGCCATAGAGCATGCGCGGATCGGTTTCGCCGACACTGCCGGTATCGGTGGCAAAACAAACCTCCTGGCCATTTTGGCGCAAAATATCCCATGGCACCGCTACTTCGGTGGGGTCAAAATCATGGGTGCTTAGCGCGATCAGTATGGTCATATTATTTCCCCCGCGCCCGGTTTTTAGCGCTTTTTCAGGCCCTTTTGTTGCAGCCGCCATAATAGCGTATCGATACGGTCCTGGCCAAAAAACGGCTCGCCCTCAAAGGCCATCAAGGGGACGCCCCAATGGCCGGCCTTGGTCTGGTCGGCTTCATTTTTCTCAATCTGCGCGTCTAGCGCGGCGGTATTCTGATCGATGATTTTCTCAAGATCTTGCATATCCAGACCGGCCTCAGCGGCGGCCTCGGCCAACACATTGCCCTTGTCCCAGTCTTTGACGCCGCCCCAAAGGCGGGCGCTGACCGTGGTGGCAAAGGCCAGACCCTTGCCGGATTGTTCCGCCGCAGCCCCAAGACGGGTCAGGCGACTGATATAGGGTTGGTCTCTGGCCACCTCCATGGTGGAAAAATCCTGCACAATCGGGTCCGGGTCGGGCCAGTGAATGGGCAGGCCCAGGCGTTCGGCCTCGCGCGGTACATCCTGTATCAGATAACCGGGCCAGAGCGGATTGACGGATTTGAAAAATCCCTCCACCCGTACCGCCAGTGGATAAACCGGGCGAAAATGACAAACCAGATCATAATCCTTTGTTATCTGCAAAAGTTTCGGGGCCGCCAGATAGGAATAGGGCGAACGAAACGACCAGAAAAGATCAAACTGCATACTCATTTATATTCTGCCCCATGAAGTTCCAAAAAGCCGATAACCGTATCCCAGGTGGCGCTGGTGTCTGCATGTGTGCGGGTCTCGACCAGCATGGAGGAGCCATGCACACCGTGTTCGGCCACAAAGGTTTGATAGCCGCGTTCTTTAAGCCGTGCAAATTGCGCCTTACGGCCCCCCATTTCAGATCGCGGGCTAAGTGCCAGTACCGGCACGGCCACACTGTCAAGATAATGATTGGCATTGCAGGCCCCCATGGCGCCACCCGAACCGGGAGAGAACGACAAAACGGCGCTCAGTTCAGCCTTGTGATCGCCGCCAAGTTTCAGGACCAGTGCAGCACTATAGGAGCTGCCCCAGGCAAAGCGCGGGCCGGTAAAACCATCCTTGATGGCAAAGGCAAGGGCGGCCTCCATATCGGGATAAGCGGCGCAATATTTAGTGCTGTGCCCCAGCGCCTCTACGGTGCGGTTTTGCGCCCCGAAATACGAGCCGCCCGAGCGCTGATCCACGGCCAGAACGCTCAAACCCAATGCGGTCAGGCGCGGGATGATGGTTCCATATTCCCCGCGGGCATTGGAGCCGGCCTGATGAAACAGGATCACCAGAGGAGCGCTCTTGCCGACTTTGGCAAGATATTCATCGGCATAAACCGTAACGCCATCGGCGGCCTTGAAATGTATTTTTTCACCTTTAACGGTGGTGTTGGCAAAGACGGGTGTGACGACTGTCAGCCCAAAGGCCAGCACGGCAAATCCAAGGTTTTTTAACAACATGATGATCCCCTTTTTGATGAGGGCAGTGAACGACAAATCGCGCCATACTCCAAATGACATTTAATTGAGAATACCTCCAGGATCCAAACCCAATCATCTGAATGAGATTGCGCTTAAACCGAGGCAAAAGTATCAGCGCTGGCGCTGGCCCAGAAAGAGGCGAGATAGGTACTGCCCGGATCATCCAGCAAAACACCGCGCGCCAGAAAGTCATAAACTTCATTGGCGGGCCGGGCCTCAGTAGCACTGAGGCGGTGATAAAGATGACAGGGTCTTAGCTCGGACGGGTGCGAAAGACCGGCCGCAGCCACCACTTCGCCAAGAGCATGAATGGTATTGCGATGATAATTGGTAACGCGCACCGCCTTGTGATCGACCACCAGGCCGCGTTGCATCAGTTTATCCTGCGTGGCAACGCCAGTGGGGCAATGATTAGTGTGACAGTTCAACGATTGCACACAGCCCAGCGCAAACATGAAGCCACGGGCTGAATTGCACCAGTCGGCCCCCATGGCCATAGAGGAGGCCAGCCCAAAGGCCGATGTCATTTTGGCGGACGCGCCAAGGCGAATATCGTCTTTCAGGCCCGCCCCCATCAGGGCATTGCGGGCAAAGATTATCCCCTCGCGCAAGGGTACGCCGATATGGTCCTGAAACTCTACCGGGGCAGCACCGGTGCCGCCTTCGGCCCCGTCAATGACAATAAAATCAGGTTTGATGCCGGTTTCCAGCATGGCCTTGATAATGGCCAGAAACTCCCAGCGATGACCAATGCACAGCTTGAACCCCACCGGCTTGCCCCCCGAAAGTTCGCGCAATTGTGCGATAAATTCCATCAGGCCAATAGGGGTGGAAAAGGCGCGGTGATAAGGCGGTGAAATGCAGGTCACGCCTTCGGGAATGCCTCGCGTTTCGGCGATCTCGCGGGTGACCTTTGCTCCCGGTAACATGCCGCCATGACCCGGTTTGGCACCCTGACTGAGCTTGATCTCGATCATTTTGACCGCATCCAGTGCGGCATTGTCTTTAAATTTTTCACCATCAAAGCGGCCATCTTCGGTACGACAGCCAAAATAGCCGGTGCCAAGTTCCCAGACCAGATCGCCGCCATGGCGGTGATAGGGGCTGATCGCGCCCTCGCCGGTATCATGGTAAAACCCGCCCGCCGCCGCGCCCCGGTTCAGGGCCTCGATGGCGTGGGCGCCGAGCGCCCCAAAGCTCATGGCGGAGATATTGAATACACTGGCCGAATAGGGGGCTTTGCAATCGGCCCCGCCGACATCAACGCGCAAGTCCTTCTGTTCAGCCTGTTTTGCCGCAATGGAATGGTTCAGCCATTCATAGCGGTTTTCATCAAAATTCAGATGGCTGCCAAAGGGTTCGACGCTGATGACGTTTTTGGCACGGCGATAAACCAGGCTGCGGTGCTCGCGGTTAAACGGCATGCCATCGGTGTCGCTCTCGACCAGATATTGGCGCAAATACGGGCGAACAAACTCCAACAGCCAGCGCGCCCGGCCAACAATGGGGAAATTGCGCCACAAGGCATGGCGGCGTTGGGTCAGATCAAAAATGCCATAYAGCACCATTATGCCGAAAAATACCGCCCCGATATAAAAATAGGGCGAAATCCATGTAAACTGAAGCGAAGCTATGAAGAGCGAAACCGCCACAAAAAATATAAAAAAGCGCATACTGGACGGTAACCATCCATCTGATTCGGGTCAAATCGTGCAAAAACTGCTTCTCATTCGCCATGCCAAAGCCGCCGCCTTTGGGCGCGAACCGGGAGATCACGGGCGCCCGCTTTCCGCAAAGGGACAGGAGCACGCGCATCAACTTGGCGACATCCTGCGGCGGGAAAACTGGGTGCCGGATCTGGCCATTGTTTCCACCGCAGAGCGGACCAGAAACACCTGGGAGGCCATGGCAATGGGTGCCTGCCCGGTGGTTTTTGAAGAAAAATTGTATCTGGCATCACCCAAGACCCTAGCCGAAGAGGTCCGCCAACAGGGGGGCAGCGGCAAATGCCTGGCACTGATTGGCCATAATCCCGGCATTGCAATTTTGGCGCACCAGTTACTGGATGAAGGCTTTGATCATGACGGACCGGCCTCGCATCACTTAAACGGCCAGTTCAAGACCGGCTGGGCGGCGGCGTTTGAGCTGCGCGAGGAAGGCCCGCGTCTGGCGGCGCTCTTTGACCCCAGGGTATGAGTTCATGACTTTGGGCGCTGTGACATACGCGCATCTGGACGTGCGCCGTGACCGGGCGTATCACGCATGAGATAACGGCACCCGTTAAGAGGTGCCCAAAATGCAAGGACCATCATCATGACCCGCGAGCTAACCCACTTTATCAATGGCGAAACCGTATCTGGCAAATCCGGTCGGTTTTCCGATGTGTTTGACCCTAATACCGGCGCGGTGCAGGCCAAGACGCCTTTGGCCTCTGTGGCTGAAATGAGCGAGGCCGTGGCGGCGGCCCAGGCGGCGTTTCCGGCCTGGTCGGCGATGAACCCCCAGCGCCGGGCGCGGGTGATGTTCAAGTTCAAATCCCTTTTGGAAGAGCATATGGACGAGCTGGCCGAATTGCTCTCTGCCGAGCACGGCAAGGTGGTTGCGGACTCAAAAGGCGATGTGCAGCGCGGCATGGAAGTGATCGAATTTGCCTGCGGCATTCCGCACCTTCAAAAGGGCGAATACACCGAAGGAGCCGGCCCCGGCATTGATGTTTATTCCATGCACCAGCCTCTGGGCGTGGTGGCCGGTATCACCCCGTTCAACTTCCCCGCCATGATCCCCATGTGGATGTTTGGCGTGGCCATTGCGTGCGGCAATACCTTTATTTTGAAGCCATCCGAAAAAGATCCATCAGTGCCCTTGCGTCTGGCTGAACTGTTTATGGAGGCCGGCGCACCGGCGGGTGTGCTAAACGTCGTTAATGGCGATAAGGAAGCCGTGGATGCCCTGCTCACGCACCCCGATGTGCGGGCCATCAGCTTTGTTGGCTCGTCTGATATTGCGCACTATGTCTACCAGACCGGCGCAGCCAACGGCAAGCGGGTGCAGGCCATGGCCGGAGCAAAGAACCACGGCATTATTATGCCAGACGCGGATATGGATCAGGTGGTGCGCGACTTTCTGGGCGCGGCCTTTGGCTCGGCGGGGGAACGCTGTATGGCTCTGCCCGTGGCGGTGCCCGTGGGCGCGGCTACGGCCGATGAATTTATTGCCCGCATAATGCCGGAAATCAAAAAGCTGAAAGTCGGTATCTCTACCGACGCCAATGCCCATTACGGCCCGGTGGTAAGTGCGGCGCACAAGGCCCGGGTCGAGAACTATATCGCCATGTGCGAGGACGAGGGCGGAAAATTGCTGATCGATGGGCGCGGCCTCACCGTGCCTGGTCAGGAAGGTGGCTTCTTCGTTGGGCCGACGCTGTTTGATAATGTGACCGCCGATATGAAGTCCTACAAGGACGAGATATTTGGCCCGGTTTTGCAAGTGGTGCGCACCGAAACCCTGGAAGAAGCAGCGGCGCTGCCCTCCAACCACCAATACGGCAATGGCGTGGCCATTTTTACCCGCAACGGTCTGGCAGCCCGTGAATTTGCGTCTAAAGTACAGGTCGGCATGGTCGGCATTAATGTACCGATCCCGGTGCCAGTGGCCTATCACACCTTTGGCGGCTGGAAACGTTCGGCCTTTGCCGATACCAACCAGCACGGCACCGAAGGGGTGCGCTTTTGGACCAAGATCAAAACCATCACCCAGCGCTGGCCCGATGGCTCGGTCGAGGATCAGAGCTTTATTATACCCACCATGGGATGAGTGGGTATCAGGATAAATAACGGGCTGTCATTACCCGGCCTGTCCGGGTAATCCAGGTCATGAATTGCCGTATTACTGGACCCCGGCTTTTACCGGGGTGGCGCCATTATTTACTTTTGGTCTTCGCGCATGAACACCTCGCTCAGGGGCACATCAAAAACCTCGGCGATGCGAAAGGCCAGCTCAAGCGAGGGCGGGTATTTCGCCGCCTCGATGGCCAAAACGGTTTGCCGGGTGACGCCGATTTTCTCGGCCAGCTCGGCTTGTGTCATCTCACCCGCATGAAAGCGTAAAGACCGAATGGTATTGCGGATATTGCAGGGCGTCTTTTTGACCATCTCAATATCCCCGCCGATAGAAAACCAGTTGCGCGCTGTGGCGGGCAAAGTCCGAGGCGGTAATGGCCAGCACCAGCGCATGAAAGACAAAAAACGGTGTGTTGATGAAACTGGTCGCCGCGAAGGCAGCATCAAACCAACTGCCCGTGAGAACGCCCCCCATAACGATAATCACGCCCAGCAATAAAACCACATAGGCAATGGCATTGGCCTTGCCCTCAAAGGCGCTATCGCGCTCGTCGGCGACTTCGGGGTCTTTGCGTCCGTTGATCAGCATATGCAGAACAATGGCCAGCACTATCGAGAGGACAATGGTTTTGCCAACCAATATTCCCATGGCCAGACTGTTCAGACTTGGTTCGCCATTCAGCGCCATGACGTGTGAAAAATAATACAGGGTCACCGCCCCATCCAGCGCCATGGCGCCCATAATGTTCTTTTCACGATTTGAAAAAGACGACCATATTTTGAGAGACATTTTGTTCTTCCTTGTGATTTCTATGTGGGATATGTAAGGAATTGCAAACACAAAGTCAAATATATTGGACATTATGTTATAAATAATCGACCAAATGGGGCATCGTAAAATGATAACCCTTTGTTTTGTTGCCCTTGTCGGCGTGTGTTTATTTTTGGTCTGAGAGGCTAAACGAGCACATCAAGCCGGATGCTCACCTCATCATGGGGACTGATTTTTTCTTTCTTGCGGATCTCTGCCTTGATGGGCAGGAAGTAACACCCGGATCTTTTATCAGGAAACAGCGAGGTGTTCCATTGGCTTTGCCCGATGCACACGCTCACCCGCACCGACCCCCAGGCGGTTTTATTGGCACTGGTAAAAAATTTGATCTCTTCGGATATGGCCTTGGGAACCGTGACGAAATGCCAGGCCGCCTTGCCGGGATACAGCCACAGCGCGGCGCTAAACTCAAAATGCAAATCGGGTTTCAAATTTTGCATCCAATGTCGTTCGGGAAAGGCAGGGGTATGATAACAGACTATTCGTCATTGCGGCGAAGGCCGCAATCCATAGTGATGCCTCAATTTGGATCCCGGCCTTCGCCGGGAAGACGGATGCTTGCATGCTGAGCTTGTCGAAGCATGTTATTGTACAACGGGTGAATTTGATTTAAAATGCATTAGTAAAGAAGGAAATAATAAAAATTAGGCAATGTATATGCGTATTATAAAAGTAATTGCCATGGCATTGCTGTTCTTAGGCTTTTTGTCCGTATTAATTTTTGGGGTTACGTCCAATTATTCAAGTAGGGTGAGTAATTATGAATGTGTGGGCACTCTTAAATACCAAGTAGGAGATAAGTCTGAGAGTTTATATATCAAACTTGAGGAGTATAGGTGGTGGGTTGGCTTGTGGAGTGAATCTGATGGAAATGTACAATTGGAAATTCCAAATGAGGTGGTCGAATATTATGGCTATATCAAAGAAGTCGGCAATATGTATCAAATTTTTGAATCATCATTCCAGCCCTTAACGCTAAAAGGAAATTTTTCAAAATTAAGCAAAGCTTTAGCATTAAGCACACCCTACGGAGTTTTCGATGGTATGTGTAAAAGCATCAGTTAATTTTACTCACTTATTCCTCCTTCCTACCCACCCACAACGGCCTTCTCAACCTCATCGGCGGCGCGTTCAATCACCCGCAAAACACCCGCGCCGTTTGGTCGGGAACGCGCAGGCCGGTTTCCCAACCGCGCAAGGTTTCGGCGGGGATGCCAAAGCGGCGCTCAAAATCCTTGCGGTTTTTTGATACACTTTTACGGATGTGCAGAATGGCTTTGGCGGGCAGGGGGTCAACACTGCGTGTCGGCAGGGAGATATCACCCTTGGTGTGCGCGATGGCCTCTTGTAAGCCTTCACGAAGGTCATTGGCTAAGGTGGTCATCATATCTCACCCCATTGCCGCCAGTCGTTCCTGGATGCTTTGTAAATCATGCCAGACATCGCGTTTGGCCAGCGGCGCGCGCAACAAAAAGGCCGGGTGGAAGGTCGGCAGAGCCGGTATGGTTTTATCGCTATTCGTGCCGTCCGCATTTTTAACGGTGTAATCATGCCACTGGCCCCGGGCGCGGGTAATACCTTCGCGCACGCCCAGCACCGCCTGCATCGGACTGGCGCCCACCAGCAGAATAATTTTGGGTGCTATCAGCGCGATATGGCGCTCCAGAAATGGTAGCGTCATGGCCAGCTCATCTGGTGTGGGCTTGCGGTTTTTGGGTGGCCGCCAGTTAAACGCATTGGTGATGTAGACATCGTCTTCACCAAAGCCCGCCGCCCGCAGCATCCGGTCCAGCAATTGCCCCGAGGCCCCGACAAAGGGCAGGCCTTGTTCATCCTCATCGCGCCCGGGCGCCTCGCCAATAATCATAATACTGGCCTGGGGATTGCCCCGGGCAAAGACCGTATTGCGCGCCCCGGCCTTGACCGGCCCCGCATCAAAATTTTCAAGCGCGGTTTTTAACGCGTCCAGAGTTTCGGCACCGGCACCGGCGGCTGCCTTGCGGGCCAGTTCTGGTTCTGGTGCCGCTGGCATATTTGGCGGTGACGTGGTCGCTCGGGGGGGGCTGGCATGGGGAGATTGTAGTTTTACGCTGGTCGTCCTGGCCTTTGGCAGTGGCGCAACCTCCACGCCGGCGGCCTCCCACCAGGCGTTTAATGCATGATGGGCCGTGGAAATATCATCGGGCGTTTTAATCGGGTCGCTCATCACCATGCCTTTCCCGGGCAGTTTAGGGCATTTAGCGCACAAATGCACGATCTTGCACCAGTGCGGCATCAAAGCTATGGCCCTGGGGGCGAGGGTCGGTTAAGAGAAGAAAAACCCGATTAAAGTGAGGGCCGATATGAGTGATCAGGAAATGACGCGCGAAGCCATGGATTTTGATGTGGTCATTGTCGGGGCTGGCCCGGCGGGATTAAGCGCGGCCATTCATCTTAAACAATTGGCACAAGACGCCGGGCAGGAACTTTCTGTGGTGGTGCTGGAAAAAGGCTCCGAGGTGGGGGCGCATATTCTTTCGGGTGCGGTGCTGGACCCTTGTGGCCTTAACGAGCTGCTCCCTGACTGGGCCGAACGGGGCGCGCCGGTCACCACCAAAGTAACCAGGGATCGCTTTATGGTGCTTGGTCATTCTGGATCACTCCCTTTGCCGGGTTTTGTCATGCCGCCGCTGATCCATAATCACGGCAATTATATTGTATCGCTGGCCAATTTGTGCCGCTGGCTAGCCGAGCAGGCGGAAAACATGGGCGTCGAGGTTTATCCCGGCATGGCGGCATCCGAAATATTGTACAATGACGATGGCGCGGTGCGCGGCGTTGTCGCGGGCGTTTTTGGGGTGGCTGCCGATGGTTCACACAAAGCGGATTTCCAGCCGGGCATGGAGCTGAACGGCAAATATATTTTGCTGGGCGAGGGGGCGCGCGGTTCGCTCTCCAAACAAATCATTGCGAAGTTCGCGCTTGATAAAAACTCAGACCCGCAGAAATTCGGCCTTGGTATTAAAGAACTGTGGCAGGTGCGCGACGAAGTGTTCAAGCCTGGCCTGGTGCAACACACTTTTGGCTGGCCGCTGGATAATGCCACCGGCGGTGGCTCGTTTATGTATCATTTCGAAGATAATTATGTGGCGCTGGGCATGGTGGTGCACCTGAATTACAAAAACCCGTATTTGTCGCCCTAT
Organism: Robiginitomaculum sp.; assembly: GCA_002733485.1. Taxonomy (GTDB): domain Bacteria; phylum Pseudomonadota; class Alphaproteobacteria; order Caulobacterales; family Maricaulaceae; genus Robiginitomaculum_B. The sequence goes on along the minus strand of NVVU01000004.1, from coordinate 6,023 downwards.
GACGAGTTTCAGCGCCTCAAAACCCATCCGACCATTCGCGATACTTTTGAGGGCGGCAAGCGCATTGCCTATGGCGCGCGCGCCCTGACCGAGGGCGGGTTCCAGTCCGTGCCTGAACTGACCTTTCCGGGGGGGGCGCTGATCGGTTGCGGCGCGGGCTTTATGAATTTGCCGCGCATCAAGGGCAGCCATAACGCCATGCGTACCGGCATGATGGCGGCAAAGGCGGCGTTTGACGCGGTGCAAAGTGGGCGTAGTGGCGATGTGCTGGACAGTTATAGCCAAGCCTATCAGACCAGCCCGGTTCGCCATGAGCTGAAAATTGTGCGCAATGCCAAGCCGCTATGGAGCAAGTTTGGTACCTGGGTGGGCGGTATTGTCCTGACCGGGGCGGATTTATGGATCAATACGATTACTGGCGGGTTTTCGTTCTTTGGCACATTGCATCACGGCAAAAATGATGCTCAATCCACTGAACCGGCCAGCAAGCACAAACCCATTGCCTACCCCAAACCCGATGGGGTGCTGACCTTTGACAAGCTGACCAGTGTGTCGTTTTCGGCCACCAATCATGAAGAAGATCAGCCGGTGCATTTAAAACTGGCCAATCCGTCAATCCCGGTGGATGTCAATCTGCTGGAATTTGCCGGGCCATCGCAACGCTATTGCCCAGCCGGAGTGTATGAGTTCATTTATGATGACAAGGGCGAAAATCCGCGTTTTCAGATCAATGCGCAAAATTGTGTGCATTGTAAAACCTGTGATATCAAAGACCCGGCACAGAACATCACCTGGACCTGCCCGGAAGGGGCCGGCGGACCCAATTACCCTAACATGTGATGTGCCGATGACTTGCTAGTGTATTGGTTTGGCGTAGGCTAGGAAAATGAATACCTTAGGGACCATGAAACGAAATATTGCATCTTTTTCGGTGGTGGCGGTGCTGTTCCTGCTTACCTCTTGCGCGGCCACCCCCTTGATGGATGATGGCGAGGCGCGGGTCACTGAATCTGCCTATGGGGATTATTTGGCGGCGCGTTTTGCCAGCGGCATGAACGATGTGCACGCTGCTGCGCACTATTATGGCGCGGCGCTGGAAAAACAGCCCGATAACGACTTGTTGCGTAAACAGGCATTCTTAAGCGCTTTATTGGCAGGCCGGATCGCCGACAGCGCAAACTTTGCCAGGGCGGCACTGGGCACGGATTCCGAAGCCAATCTTATGCGCCTGGCCATGGCCACCAATGCGCTTGGTAAAAAGCGTTATGAAACAGCGCTCGGTACACTCGCAGAAGGTAAATATGGCCCGTTCAACGGCGAAGTGCGACAGCTATTGCGCGGCTGGGCCGCCTATGGCACCGGGGATGCGGACAAGGCGCTGGAATATATCAAAAGCGCTGGTGAAGCGCCGATTTTTGCGCGTATCGTGCATTTGCAACTGGCGCTGCTTCTTGATCTTGAAGACCGCGCCGATGAAGCCGAAGGGGCCTATAAGATTGCCACCGAACCAGGTCAGATTTCGGATCGGGCGGTTTACGCCTACGGCTCGTTTCTGGAACGCCATGACCGAGCCGACGAGGCCAGGGCAGAGTATGAAAAAGCCAGCAATACCTTTACACAGGCACCCATGTCCGCTTTGGCGTCAAGTCAGCTGAGTGATGATAAAAAGACCAAAAGCCCGCGTCGTTTAGTGCGTAATGCCAGTGAAGGGGCCGCCGAGGCACTTTATGGCACGTCGCAGATTCTGGCCGCGCAGGCGCATTTTGACAAAGCGCTGGTCTATCTGGAAATGGCCCGTTTTATTAATCCTGATCACGGGGCGGCGTTGCAATTACTGGCCCGGGTAATGGAAGTTGAAAAACGCCCCGAAGACGCCTTAAAGGTCTTTGCCAGCATATCGCAAAAGTCCCCCTATCGCCTGAATGCAGACCTTAGCCGCGCCCGTGTCCTGTTTCGCACAGATCATCGTGATGAAGCCATGGAAGTTTTTCGCAGCCTTGCCGGGGAACACCCGGGTGATGATCGTCTGGCTGTCGCCTATGCCGACGCCCTGCGCTCGGTGAATAAATATAAAGAGGCCTTGCCGATTTATGAGCGCCTGATTGCCAGTCAGGGTAAAAATGCCGGATGGCAGCTGTATTTTGCACGCGGCACGGCGTTAGAGCGCCTTGGCCGCGGGCACGAAAGTATCACAGATTTTCGCAAGGCTCTGAAGATAAATCCCGAACAGCCGGACGTGCTGAATTATCTGGGGTATACCTATATCAATGCCGGGGAAAATCTGGATGAGGGCTTTGCCCTGATTGAACAGGCGCTCAGCCTACGCCCCAATGCCGGATACATTATCGATTCACTGGGCTGGGCGCATTACCGGCTGGGCCAGTATGAGCAGGCCGTTCGCTATCTGGAACGGGCAGTGGAAATGGAGCCGGGTGAACCAACTATATCTGATCATCTGGCCGATGCCTATTGGCAGGCAGGGCGGCATCTGGAAGCACGTTTCCAGTGGAGTCATACGCTGAGCCTGAAACCTGATGATGATGTTGATTTTGAAGTCATCAGGGGAAAACTGGAAAACGGATTGCGCGATGCGCCCGAGATCGCCAACGCCACGCCTTGACGACGGTCACTGAATTCGCTCCGGCAAAAATTAATCTAACCCTGAGGGTCGGCCTCCTGGGCCGTGACGGCTATCATCCGCTGGAAAGTCTGGTGGTTTTTGCCGATACAGGGGACCGGTTGAGCTTTCATTCTGCGCCCGACCTGACATTGACAATCGCCGGCCCTTTTGGCGAAGCGCTTGGGGCGGCGGCGGATAATCTGGTTTTGCGGTCAGCCCGGGCGCTATTGGTGGCCAGCGGCAAAAAGGCGGGCGCCCACATAATACTGCACAAGGTCTTGCCCGTGGCCTCGGGGGTTGGCGGTGGCTCTGCCGATGCGGCGGCGGCCCTGCGAGGCCTGAACCGCCTTTGGGGTTGTGGGCTGTCGGATATTGATCTGGAAAAAATTGGCCAGGCTCTGGGGGCGGATGTGCCGGTTTGTGTGCAAAGTCGAACCCGTTTTATGAGCGGGCGCGGCGAGGTTTTGCATGATGTAAGGTGCTGGCCGGTTCTGGATGCGGTGCTGGTCAATCCGGGCTTTGGCATTTCCACGGCGTTGGTGTTTTCCCGCTTTGACGAAATGGGTCATGGCGAGAAGTTGTCTGGAAAGCCGTTTGCCGGGGCGGATGATACCGATCAGGCCATATCGCAATTGCAAGGATTTGAGAATTCATTGTCGGCGGCGGCTTGTGCGCTGGAGCCCCGCATAACGGCGTTATTATCTACCTTGAATGCCCTGCCCCAGACCCAATGGGCGCGCCTGTGTGGATCCGGCGCCAGCTGTGTGGCCGTTGTGCACGCTGCGCAGGATGCAAAAGAACTTTTGGAAAAGATAAAAACAGCCTATCCGCAATACTGGGTAAAACCGGTAAAGCTGGGTGTACAGGCAAGCCCCTAACCGAGTGGTTTCCTAATTTCTTGCTTATTCTACTCATAAGAGGCTAAGAAGTGCTGGCGCGTGGTATATACCAGCGGGAGCTCAGTTTATGAAGACACTGCTTGCCGAGCTTCGACGTCGAAATCTATTTCGGGTGGCCGGAGTGTATGCGGTCGTTGGCTGGATATTGATGCAGGTCGCGGGCGCGCTGGAAAATTCCCTGAACCTGCCGGACTGGTTTGACAGCGCCATTACCGCCACGCTGCTCATCGGCTTTCCCATTGCGCTCTTGCTCGCCTGGGCCTTTGAAATGACCCCGGAAGGGATGAAACGTGCCGCAGATGTGGGCGAGGGCGAAAGCGTTGCCGCCAAAACCGGCCACACGCTGGATGTTGTGATTGTTATTGGCCTAGTGCTAGTTGGCGTGCTTGTCGTCTGGCAAGGGACGCGCCCTACTCTTTCGCCCTTCGAGGCCGCGAAAAACGCGGCACCTCAGGACGAGGGTGCTGGTTTGGTTAAGAATAAACCTCATCCAGAGGCGCTTGGCGATAGCCAAGCCTCGAAGGATGCGAGCCCAAACCCAGAGGCGGCCTCCATCGCGGTTTTGCCGTTCACGGACCTTTCACCAAACAAGGATCAGGAATATTTCTCCGATGGCATGGCCGAGGAAATTCTGAATGTACTGGTGCGGGTTCAAGGGTTATCGGTGGCCTCGCGCACTTCAAGTTTTCAGTTCAAAGGCCGCGACATTGGCATCCCCGAAATTGCGCAGGCACTGAAAGTTCGTCATGTGCTTGAAGGCAGTGTCAGGAAAGCCGGTGACACCCTGCGCATCACCGCGCAATTGATCGACACATCAAATGACAGGCACCTATGGTCGCAAACCTATGACCGGCCGCTTACGGCGGAAAACATCTTCATTATTCAGGACGAAATTGCCCAAGCCATCGTTGATGCCCTTGGCCAGAACATAGCTGTTTTTGCAAAGGCGGAGGTGGTCGTGAACGTGCCTACCGATAACCTAACCGCCTATGAACTTTTTCTTGAAGCCCGTGTGCTTTTTCAGGCGCGCAAAGATCTTGATGTCGCTGATCAAAAGTTGGCTCGTGCGCTTGAGCAGGATGCCAATTTCGCCAAAGCCTGGGAACTGCGCGCAGCAATACAAACGGTTATTGCTGAATATGGATATTCAGATCTTCCTCTCGCGGAACTGGGACGTCTTGGAATTGAATTCGCTGAAAAAGCTCTGACGATTGAACCCAATAGCGCGACCGCCATAGCCGCTATAGCAAACATTCACGCCCTTGCTACGGAAAATCTCTCCGAGAGTTATAACTATAAAGAGATCATCGAGGATTTCCAGCGAGCGCTGGCGATCAATCCGCGCAATGGTTCCGCTCTCAACTGGCTTGGACTTACCTACGGGTTGGTGGGGAATACCGATGCAGCACTAGCAACCTTTCAACGCTGCATCAAGTATGAGCCTTTTTATACGCCGTGCATCGAAAACGAATATGAATCTCTGGTGACCCTCGGCCGCATGGACGAAGCGCTGGAGCGATATCAAGGAGCACTTGATAAGGGTGTGACGACAGGTCAGTTCGTCAATTTTTCTTTGCTTGCGCATTTCGATAATAAAACTGCCTTTTTGCAGGCGAGCAATCGACCTTTGTGGCTTCGAGGTTGGCATCGACATAAGGAAATATACGATGCGTATAAAAACCTCGAAGGCGATCACAGCGCCCTCGTCGCAGATATTCAACGTTTTATCACTGAAGAAAAACGTACAAAGAATGGAGCCTATTTGCAAAATCTTTTAATTCCTATCGGTGCTTACAATATGCCACCATCCACAAATTTGATGTGGGGTGATGACTTTTCGCGCTATCGTCAATCACCACAATTCAAAAAATATGTCCGGGAAGTCGGTGCTTATGATTATTGGCTGGAGGTTGGTTTCCCACCGCAATGCAAACCGGTTGGAAAAAATGATTTTGCCTGTGATTGATGATGAATAAACTGCTCACCGAATTACGCCGTCGCAATATCTTCCGGGTTGCCGGGGTCTATGCGGTAGTTGGCTGGGTTTTGGCGCAGGCTGCGAGCGTTTTGGAAACGTCGATAGGCTTACCATTGTGGTTTGATGGGTTTGTTGTTGCCACCTTATTGATCGGCTTTCCCATTGCCATGTTGCTGGCCTGGGCGTTCGAAATGACCCCGGAGGGCGTAAAGCGCAGCGAAGCTGTGGCAGACGCAGACAGCGCCGCTGCCAAACCTGCGCGCACGCTTGATTATGTCATTATTGGCGGATTGGTGCTGGTTGGCGCACTGGTAATCTGGCAGGGGACGCGCACGCCTTCTTCCATCCTTCGACAAGCTCAGGATGAGGTTGGTGTAGCTACAGACAACATTACCCCTCATCCTGAGCTTGTCCAAGGATCAGAGGAAGCCATGAGCGATCAGATCACAGATGCCGCCTCAATCGCCGTACTGCCATTCGTCGATCTATCGCCTAACAAGGATCAGGAATACTTTTCCGATGGCAT
>NVVU01000083.1 GCA_002733485.1 Robiginitomaculum sp. | reverse complement strand
GAAGCCATTGCCAATTGGCCGCGAACCCTGGGCCGTGACGGCGCGCGTACACCCTTGCCCTGGGATGCAGAACAGGTGTTTGCGGGGTTTTCAAAATCCGAACCCTGGTTGCCCATCGGTGATGATCAAAGCGCACTGGCCATTAATCGTCAGGAAAGGCAGCCAAAATCTACTTTGAATTTTGTCCGAACGATGTTGAAACTTCGCCACCAAAGCGCTGCCCTGCGCTATGGAAAATTGCAAATTTTGCCATGCCCATATCCGCTGTTTGCCTTTGTGCGCACGGACGGAGATGAGGCGGTGTTATGTGTTTTTAATCTGGGCAGCACAGTAATTGCCTGGACGCCCGAAGGTCTTCCCGAAGGGCTTCATGCATCACGGTTATTACTGGAAAACCAGCCCGGGCACGACAAAATGGATTGCGTTTACCCTTATGGCGCCTATATCGCGGCGCTAACCACTGCCTGAGTTCCCTTATGATCCGCAGGATTCGCGAACAATAAGGTCCGTAGGTAAAAACTCGGATTGCAACACATCATTGGGTGAAGCTTTAAGCAATTTAGACACCATTAACCGGCCGGCTTTCTTCATATTCTGCGATATGGTGGTGAGAGATGGTCGACTGTAGGCGGCCAGATGCACGTCGTCATAGCCAACTACAGAGACGTCCCCCGGCACGGAGCGTCCGGCACGCATCAGCGCCCGAATGGCCCCAAGGCCGATAAGGTCACTGGCGGCAAAAATACCATCAAAGGAAACGCCGCGCGATAAAAGCGCGTCCACCGAAGCTTCGGCAGATTCGATTTCAAAATGCGCCGGCAACACCAGGCCCGGATCTATGGCCAGATTCGCATCGGCATGGGCCTGTTGATATCCCTGATAACGCTGCATCACTTCGGGCGCACGGGTATCGCCAAAAAAGGCGATACGTTTTCGCCCCAGGCGGATCAGATGCGAGGTTGCCCGGGCACCACCATGGGCATTGTCGCTGCCTACCGAGCAATATTTCTGTCCGGGCAAGCTGCCGCCCCAGACCACAAAGCGTCTTTCGTTCTCGGCCAGGCGGTTAAAGCGTTCGTGCAGAAAGCTCTGTCCCAGAAAGATAACGCCATCAGCCCGGTGCGCCGTCATCAGAGAGGTGAGCTGATCAAGATTGGTGGGGTCCATATGCGATAACAAGACATCGCAGCCACTTCCACGTGCCGCCTCGGCAATGCCGCCCAGCAATTCCTGAAAGAACGGGTCGGATATTTTCCCCATGCGTCCCTGTGGGCGGGGAATCACCACCACAATGGTAGCCAGGGCGCTGCTTAGCTCGGTCGGCATGGAGGGGCGGAAATGATAATTGTGTTCCTGGGCAATGCGCCATACCCGCCGCTTGGTTTCCAGATTGACCAGCGGGCTGTCATTTAAGGCACGAGATACCGTAGCCACCGAAACCTCTGCGATTCTGGCCAGATCCTCCAACCGGGTTACGTGTTCACCGCGCAAATCCATTCTCCTCTTGTTTGGCCAGGGTGACCAAATCATTGTGTACTCTTACTGCGCCTGCCCGGCCTTGGGAACACGCACCAGCGCAACTGATAATGCAGAAAGTACCAGGGATATGCCGCCGCAAATCATAATCAACAACGCGTCACTACCAAGGAATGTGCGGGCGAATGGCCCCATGATCCCGGCAACGATGAGCTGTGGCAGCACGATGAAAAAATTAAATATTCCCATATAAATACCCAGCTTTTTAGGCGGCACTGCATCGGCAAGAATAGCATAGGGCAAACTTAAGATCGATGCCCAGGCCATACCGACACCGACCATGGAAATGAGTAACAACCATGGGTCGGTAAAAATAAAATACGAGAAAAACCCAAGCGCGCCGGCCAGCAAATTGATGGCGTGAAGCAAGCGTCGACCGGCCAGTTTTGCCAGTTTTGGCAAAAAAAGCGCATAGACCGCAGCCACCCCGTTATAAACAGCAAACATGATACCGACCCAGTCGGCACCCTTGTTATAAAGCACTGATGCAGGGTCACTGGCCCCAAAGGCATGGGCGGTAACTGCCGGGGTGGAATAAATCCACATAATGAAAAGGCCAAACCAGGAAAAAAACTGTACCACTGCCAAACGGCGCATAATCATGGGCATGGTCATCAGGTCCGCCAAAATATGGCTCAGGAAATTCTGATCCCGGTGGGTGTTTTTCAACCAGCTGTTAAAGAGAAAACTCAACCCCAAAAATGCAATAGCCCCGCTAAGCACGTAAAACTGTTTATCACCGCCCCAATGGTATATGGCCCAAAACAGCGCCATAGCGAACAAGGTAATGAGGCTACCGTATTTCAGAAAAAAGGCACCATCCGGAGAAACGGTTTGCGTTTCTTCAGCTCTGGGGCGATAGGTGGTTTCTTCGACATCGAAAGCCGCCATTTCCTTAGGCGAATATTCACGCGTGCTGCGGACGGTCCAGAGGATGGCAAAAAACAGCGCCACCGCCCCAATATAAAATGAAAGCTTGACCGCCTCTGGTACCCCGCCCCCTTCGGCCGTATTGGCAACGCCAAACACGTTGGCCAGAATAAAAGGGGCCATCGAGGCCAACAGGGCGCCCGAACCAATAAAAACACTTTGCATGGTAAAGCCCAAGGTACGCTGGCGACTGGGCAGCATATCGCCGACAAAGGCGCGAAAAGGCTCCATGGCGATATTGATCGAGGCATCCAATATCCACAACATGCCGGCGGCTACCCATAAAGTGGGTGAATTGGGCATCACCAATAATGCCAGAGATGCCAGCACCGCACCGGCAAAAAAGTAAGGGCGGCGACGTCCAAAGCGGGTCCAGTTCTTGTCGCTGAAATGGCCGACCAGTGGCTGTACCAACAATCCGGTTACCGGGCCGGCGATCCACAAAATCGGCAGCGCATCAATAGACGCACCCAGACTTTGAAAAATCCGGCTGACATTGGCCCCTTGCAAAGCAAAACCGATTTGAATGCCAAAAAAGCCAAATGACATATTCCAGATTTGCCATATACTTAACTCTGGTTTTCTCATTTCAAATTCCCGCCATTTTTTTGCATTATTTTGCAATTTATACCGAGTGCACCCCTTGTGTCGATCCCCTATATTTGTTCATAGGTCGATAAATGTATATAATGTGTGCATTATTCGCATTTTTCCAAGCAAATGTCATCAGATTTTCGTTTGCATTTATTCGCAAATGAAATATCGTTCATCCTGATTTTATGGATGCAGGCGGACATAATATGTTTCTCTCAACACTGGATTTTCTGATTCTTGGGCTTTACGGCGTCTCCTTGCTGGCCGTCGCGCTTTATGTTTCACGCGAACCCAAGGGCGAAACTAAAGACACCGATGACTATTTTCTCGCYGGGCGGCAGTTGCCATGGTGGGCCATCGGAGCCTCGCTGATTGCGGCCAATATTTCTGCCGAACAGATTATTGGCATGTCCGGCTCGGGCTATGTCATTGGGTTGGCCATCGCATCTTATGAATGGATGGCGGCAATCACTCTTATTCTGGTGGGCAAGTTTTTATTGCCGGTATTTCTTAAGCGCCAGATTTAYACCATGCCGCAATTTCTGGACCAGCGTTATGGCGGTACCGTCAAAATCACCATGTCGGTGTTCTGGCTGGCGGTGTATACGCTGGTTAATCTGACCGCCGTTTTGTGGCTGGGTGCGTTGGCGGTCAACACGCTGACCGGCCTTGATTATTTCTGGGGCATGGCGGCGCTGGCCGCATTTGCCGTGGCCTATTCCATGTATGGGGGCCTAAAGGCCGTGGCCCTGACCGATATAATTCAGGTCATCATTCTGATCATGGGCGGATTGTTTATTGCCTATTTTACCATGAAAATGATTGGCGGCGATCAGGGAATATGGGGCGGATTTACCCGCCTGCACACTGAGCTGCCGGGCAAGTTTCACATGATCCTGGACAAGAGTGACCCCCATTATGCCAACCTGCCGGGCATAGGCGTTCTGGTGGGTGGCATGTGGATCATGAACATCAGCTATTGGGGGTTTAACCAGTACATCATCCAGCGCGCTTTGGCCGCCAAGGATATTGCCGAGGCACAATCGGGCATTGCCTTTGCCGCATTTTTGAAATTACTGATGCCGGTCATCATCGTTCTGCCGGGCATTGCCGCTGCATTATTGTCCATGGACAGCATGCATAACGTCATCGATCCGGCAGTGCTGGACCCGGGTCTTTGCACCGAAGCGCTGCATGTATGCGGCAAGCCGGACCGGGCCTATCCCGAAGTGATGAAACTGTTGCCCGCCGGGGTCAGGGGTTTGATCTTTGCAGCATTAATTGCCGCCATCACTTCATCGCTGGCCTCAATGATGAATTCTATTGCCACCATTTTCACCATGGATATTTACAAGGGGTTTCGTCCGGGCCGCAGCGAACATCACTATGTGGGCGTTGGCCGTCTGGCCGCGCTTGGCGCCATGGTCATCGCTCTGATGGCGGCCCAGCCCCTGCTCGGTAAACTGGATCAGGCATTTCAGTATATTCAGGAATATACTGGCTTTTTCACCCCGGGCATTGTGGCAATATTCCTCTTGGGCATTTTCTGGAAACGAACCAATGCCTATGGCGCCATGGCGGCCATTTTGGGCTCGCTTGCGTTTTCCATCGCGTTAAAATTCCTGCTGCCAGCCATGCCTTTTATTGACCGCGTTGGCTGGGCTTTTGGCTTGTCTGTGGCCGCCGGCATTGTAATTTCACAAATCACGCCGCCGCCTCATCAGGATCGCTCGGTTCATCTGGGCGATATTTCGTTTGCAACTTCACAGCGTTATAATCTGGCGGCGGCGACGGTGGCACTGGTCCTGATCGCCCTTTATGCTTATTTCTGGTAGTAATCTTTCATGAATAATCCCGAAGCCAGCATTGGCTCTAAACTACTTCCTGTTGAYCCKTTTGACATTGTTGTCTTTGGTGCAACCGGGGATCTGGCGATGCGCAAGCTGTTGCCGGCGTTATTTCATCGCTGGCGCGACGGGCAAATTCCGGGTGGTTGTAAAATCATTGGTGCGGCCAGGGCMGATATGWCCCGCGCTGATTTTATYGTTTCGGTAGAAGARCATTATCGYACCTATTTCCCAGAGGAAAAAAATGGCGTCGATGACTGGAAGGGCTTTGCCGAGCATCTGCATTATTGTGCGCTGGATGTGGCCAGCCAGGATGCAAACTGGAGCGTGCTGGAAGACCTGCTCTCAGAGGGCAAGGAAAAAATTCGCCTTTTTTATCTGGCACTGCCACCGGGGTTGTTTGGACCGGTCAGTGCGAATATCGGGGCACGGGGGCTAAACACCGCACAAGCGCGCATTGTGCTGGAAAAGCCCATTGGTCATGATCTCAATTCGGCCCGCGCCATTAATGATGCCGTGGGCAAGGTGTTTCCAGAAAAATCGATCTTTCGTATTGATCACTATCTGGGCAAGGAAACGGTGCAGAACCTGCTGATCCTGCGCTTTACCAATTCCCTGTTCGAGCCGGTATGGAACGCCAATGTGGTGGATCATATCCAGATCAATGTGGCCGAAACCGTGGGGGCCGGCAAGCGCGCCAGTTATTACGACACCTCGGGGGCGCTGCGCGATATGGTGCAAAACCATATGTTGCAATTGCTGTGTCTGGTGGCCATGGAGCCACCCAATGATTTTGGTGCCGATACCATTCGCGATGAAAAGATCAAGGTGTTGCGCGCCCTAAAACCGATCACACCAAAAACCGCACTCCGGGATACAGTGCGCGGCCAGTATCGCGATGGTGCCATCAGCGGCACCGCCGTACCTGGTTATGCGGATGAATTGGGCGAGCCCAGCGATACCGAAACTTTCACCGCCCTTAAAGTGCATGTGGACAATTGGCGCTGGTCCGGGGTTCCGTTTTATTTACGTACCGGCAAACGCATGAAGGAACGCCGCTCGGAGATTGTGATCCAGTTCAAGCGCGTTGCCCATTCCCTTACCCCGCCTGAGGCCGGGCATTTGCATCCCACACGGCTGGTCATCCGCCTGCAACCCGATGAAGGGGTGAAATTATTGCTGATGACCAAGGACCCCGGTCCCGGTGGCATGCGTCTGCGCTATGTGCCCCTCAATCTCAGCTATGCCGACACGTTTTGCGCCCGCTACCCTGATGCCTATGAGCGGGTATTGATGGCGGTGGTGCGCAATGATCTGGGCCTCTTTATGCGCCGCGACGAGGTCGAGGCCGCCTGGACATGGATTGATGGCATTTTAAGCGCCTGGAAAACGGATGAAATGCCATGCCAGCCCTATGCCGCTGGGACCGATGGTCCCACTCTGGGAGCCATGCTGATTGATCGGGACAACCGGGAATGGTTTGATGGCCTGTAAGCCAAGCGGTCTGGCCTTGATCCGCTTTGATAATGCGGCGCAAATGGATGCTCGTCTTGCCCGGCTGATTGCCGACCGCCTGGCCTTGTCCATTGCGCAAAATAGCCGGGCCAGTTTAGCGCTTAGCGGCGGCAGCACGCCGCGCCATCTCTATGAACAATTGTCATATGCACCGCTCGACTGGTCCAAAGTAACCGTAATGCTGGTAGACGAGCGCTTTGTGCCACCAGGTCATGATGCCTCCAATGAAAAACTGGTGCGGGAAACCCTGTTGCAGAACCACGCCGCGTCGGCCAGCTTTGTTGGCCTGAAAGGCGCCGCCCAAACGCCAGAGGGGGCGGCGATGATCGCAAACAAGACCCTGGATGCCCTTGGCTTGCCTTTTGATGCTGTGGTGCTGGGCATGGGCGAAGATGGACATACCGCTTCATGGTTTAGCGGGGCCGAAGGACTGGATGGCGTGCTTGATCCGCAAAACCCGGTTCTGTGCGCCCCTCTTAATGCTCTGCAAAGCCCGATAACCGGCCCCTATACATCGCGGCTGACCTTGACCTTGTCGGCGTTAAAAGAGGCCCGTTTGTGTGTACTGACCTTAAAAGGCTCAGGCAAGAAAGAGGCCTATGGCAAAGCCCTTAAACCGGGACCGGTGAATGACATGCCTATTCGTGCGATATTGCGCACGCCCCTGGGGGCATTCTGGCCCTGTTGGACCCCATAAGGAGCCATGTAATGGTACATTCCATTTTGCAAGAGGTAACCGCCCGCATTGCCGCGCGTAGCACCAAAAGCCGCCAGGCGTATCTGGACCAGATGCACCGTGCCGCCGAGGCCGAACCACATCGCAGCCATTTATCCTGTGGAAATCTTGCCCATGGGATTGCCGCCTGTGAAGACCCCGACAAGGCCGCTTTGGCCAATAGCAACGCCCCAAACATTGCTATTATCAGCGCCTATAACGATATGTTGTCGGCGCACCAGCCCTTTGGCGAGTTCCCCCCATTAATCAAAAAGGCCCTGCATGAAATGGGCGCGGTGGGCCAGATGGCCGGCGGCGTACCGGCCATGTGCGACGGGATAACCCAGGGGCGCGCGGGGATGGAATTGTCACTCTTTTCGCGCGACACCATTGCCATGGCCAGCGCCATTGCCCTGTCCCATGATATGTTTGACGGGGCGATCCTGTTGGGGGTTTGTGACAAGATTGTCCCCGGCCTGCTGATCGGGGCTTTGCGCTTTGGGCATTTGCCCTTTGTGCTGGCCCCGGCTGGTCCCATGCCATCGGGCCTACCCAATGAGGAAAAGACCCGTATCCGCAAACTCTATGCCGAGGGCAAGGTGGGCCGCGATGAATTGCTGGCCGCCGAAAGCCAGAGCTATCATGCCCCCGGCACCTGCACCTTTTATGGCACCGCCAATTCCAATCAGATGTTGATGGAGATTATGGGCCTGCATTTGCCCGGCGCGGCTTTTGTTAATCCCGGCACCCCTTTGCGCGATGCATTGACGGGTGCCGCTGCGCAGCGCGCAGCACAAATCACCGCCCTGGGTAACGCCTACACCCCAATATGCGAAGTGATAGACGAACGCGCCATTGTGAACGCCATTGTGGGGCTGAACGCCACCGGCGGCTCGACCAACCACACCATCCACATTGTTGCCATTGCCCGCGCCGCAGGCCTGATCGTGAACTGGGATGATTTTGATGCGCTTTCAACCATCACCCCTCTATTGTGCCGCATCTATCCCAATGGCCCGGCGGACGTGAACCAGTTTCAGGCCGCAGGCGGCCTTGGCTTTGTCATTGCTGAACTGTTGCGCGCCGGGCTGTTGCACGAAGACGTCACCACCATCGCCGGCGGCGGCCTGACCGCCTATACACAGGAACCTTATCTGGATGGGGACGCCCTGAAATGGCGCGACGGCGTATCGCACCCGGGCAATCCTGATATTGTCGGAACGACGAAAGACCCCATCAGTAAAAATGGTGGCCTGAAAGTATTGCAGGGCAACCTTGGACGCGCCGTAATCAAAGTCTCTGCCGTCGCCCCGGAACATCATATTATCGAGGCTCCGGCGCTATGCTTTTCCTCTCAGGAAGCGCTGATGGACAGTTTTGCCAAAGGGGAACTGGAGCGGGATTTAGTCGCCGTGGTTCGTTTTCAGGGTCCCCGTGCCAATGGTATGCCTGAGCTGCATCGCCTGACACCGCCCCTTAGTATTTTACAAGACCGTGGCTTCAAGGTGGCGCTGGTGACCGATGGGCGTATGTCAGGTGCATCGGGCAGAGTACCCGCCGCCATCCACCTTAGCCCCGAAGCCCTTTGCGATGGGGCCATTGCCAAAATTCGTGATGGCGACCTGATCCGGCTGGATGCCAAATCAGGTACGCTGAATGCTCTGGTTGATATGCAGGAATTTGACGCCCGGGAGCCCGTCATTGCTGATCTTGACGGTCATCAATCGGGCATGGGCCGCGAGCTGTTTTCCGGCATGCGTGCACAGGTAACCAGCGCCGAAAACGGGGCGCTGTCCTTTGGCTGGAATGACACCCTATGAACACTCCTCATTCCATATTAGTGGCTGATATTGGGGGTACCAATGCGCGCTTTGCCATTGCCATCCCTGATGAAGGCCCCATGGGGTTTACGTTAAAACACCAACAAAGCTTCAGGGCTGAAGACTTTGATAACCTGCTGGGGGCCATCAATGCCTATGGCGAATATTTGCCCATCACCACCCCCGAACAGGCCTGCTTTGCTGTCGCTGCACAACCTTCCAGCGGGATCTATAATTTCACCAATTCACCCTGGATGCTGGATAGCGAGGAAATCAAAACCGCCCTTTCACTGGATACCATGATCGTCGTTAACGATTTTCAGGCCATGACCAGCGGCGCGCGTTTTATGCAGGATAAAGACCGCATCCTCGTGCGTGATGGAACCGCAGAGCCTAATGCACCGCTGATTGTTCTGGGGCCGGGAACCGGGTTGGGCCTTGGCCTGTTGGTGCCTTGCGTTGACAGGGTTCGCATTATTGCCACCGAAGGGGGCCATGCCGCCTTTGCGCCGCAAAGCGAAGAGGAAATTGAAATCCTGCGCCTGATCATGCGCGAGCATAAAACCGTTCTCTTTGAGCATCTTCTTTCCGGCCGTGGGCTAGTCAATATCCACCGCGCCCTTTGCGTGCTGGCCGACAAGCCACGAGTGTCACTGYGCCCCTCTGATATTACCGCTGCCGCCTATGGCGATGATTACCCCATCGCCAAAAAAGCCGTTAATGTATTTTGCGCCATTTTAGGCAGTTTTGCCGGCAATGTGGCGGTAACGACCGGGGCGCGCGGCGGGGTTATTCTGGCGGGCGGCATTTTGCCCAAAATTGCCGATGTTTTTTTGAAAAGTGAATTTAATGCCCGTTTTAGCGCCAAAGGCCCCCATGAAAATTATCTGTCCAGGGTGCCGGTATACCTACTGACCTCCGAGGCTACGGCCCTGATCGGGGCGGCGCACTTATTAAAGGATGCATAGATGACCACTGAGTTTCAAACGAGGTGCCGCAAAGCCGGAGTCATTCCGGTGATTGCCATTGATGATGCCGCCATGGCCGTCGATCTGGGCCATGCCTTGCAGGCCGGTGGCCTGAGTGTGGTGGAGCTGACCTTGCGCACCCCGGCGGCCCTGCCTGCCTTAACGGCGATGAAGGCAGCCTGTCCATCTTTGACGGTCGGCATGGGTACGGTGTTAAACGCCGATGATGCCAAACGCGCCACCGATGCCGGGGCAGACTTTCTGGTCTCCCCCGGCTTAACCGATGATCTGGCTAAGGCGGTCAAGTCGCTGGCACTACCATTTTTACCGGGGATCGCCACGCCTACAGACCTAATGCGTGCGCAGGATCATGGCTTTGAGTTTTTAAAGTTTTTCCCGGCAGAGACCGCTGGCGGCATCCCCTATCTGAAAGCCCTAGGCGGGCCATTTGGRGGCGTTACCTTCTGCCCYACCGGGGGCATTGGCCCGGATCAGGTTAGCACATACCTTAATCTACCCAATGTCGTTTGCGTTGGTGGCTCCTGGGTGGCCAGCAAAGCTTTGATCAATGCGCAGGACTGGGACGGCATTAAGCGTAATGCAGACAAAGTAAAAGCTATGCTCTGCGCCTGATCTGCAGGGGCTCGCTTTGCGTCTTTGTAACGATTCACTGATCGATACGTTTTTTATCACGAATGTTGTAAAACCGTGAAAGTGGATTAACGGCGATAATACCATCGCCTTCCATACCCGAATGAGCCGCATCCATAATCGCGTTTACAATCCGGTCGGTCTGGTCTTCAGGGGCAAATACCCGTACGCAATTAGACTGTTGCATCCAACCTCGCCGAAAGAAGTTTTTTCGTTCCCCATAACCTCGAACCTGAAACACGCTAATGCCGGGAACACCAATTTTTTGCAAACTGAGACGCACTTTCTTCATAGCCAGCACGTCCACAGTGGCGGTGATTTCATTATAGATCATACTCGCGTCCTTCTTTTGTTTTTCATTAAATTCAGCCAATTTTCACGGTGCCATTGGTACCAAAGGCATAGGGAGGTAAATCCAGATTTCGCGGAGCCGGGCCCCGGCGCACACGCCCCGCTGTGTCGTACATGGATCCATGACACGGGCAGAACCAGCCATGCCAAGGTCCCCGGTTTTGCGGGATGCGCTGACCAATAGGCACACACCCCAAATGGGTGCAAATGCCAATAACAATCAGCCAGCCCTTACGTTGTGCACGTGAAGCGTCTGTCGCCGGGTCGATCAGTTTGAGGTTATTGTCATCCGCTTCGGCCTCGGCAATTTCTGTCGCCGTACGGCGACAGATAAATATCGGCTTGCTGTTCCATTTCACCGTAATACGCTGGCCGACCTCCATATCACTTATGTCAATCTCCACCTTGCTCATGGCCAACACATCAGCGGAGGGGTTAAAGCTATCTATAAAAGGCCAGCCAACCATACCCACACCAGCAACGGCCATTGTGCCCGTGGCAATATAGATAAAATCCCGCCGCCGGGGCTGTGATTTTTCTCTAACACCCATGAATGCGTTATCTCCTCTCAAGGTTACGAGCCAAAGGCCTGGTGCAGATAGGCCAGAACATCTTCAACATCCTCGTCCGATAAATCAGGGTTGCCGCCATTGGCCGGCATGGGCATAGCTGAACCGGCACTTTCAAAACCGTCGATGATATGGCTGATCAGCACAGCATCATCCTGTGCCAGTACGCCATCGGCCTTGGTAAAATTCGGTGTTCCGGGAATTTCCCCTTTGCCGTTTTCACCATGGCAAAATACGCATGTGCCCTCATAAACCACTTTGCCTTTGGCAGCATCGCCTTCGCCATTGGCCTGCACGGCCCCCGCCACAAGCAATGAGACACTGGTTAGTAATACAAAAACAGTTCGTTTTTTCATCAATTTTCTCCGGGTTAATTACTGGCTTTGAGGAAGGCTTTGATATCATCTGCCTCTAATGGCAACAGATTGGCGCGAATGCGCATATGGGTGACAGAGACATCCCATTCCTCGTCGGTCAGCTCTTTGGGTGAGCGTAAATTATGGCACCGCCCGCAATTATTTTTCCAGGCCTTGGCGCCCCTCACCACTTGCATGGGGTCTGCCTTTTTGGCTTTGGAACTGGCGCTGTCCTGCCCGGCAACTGCAAGAGGCGCAAATACCAGCATGGTTATGACCAACGTTGACCCAATCCAAAAGCGATTATTTTTCATAGTTTTCATTGTTCTGTTCCTTTCACGCCGATCAGAAGCCGTAGGCAATCTGGAATTGATAGAGAGTTTCGCTGGGCACGCCGGCGACCTTGAAATCGCGCCATTCCAGCCCGGCTTTGGTAACGATGGTTGGGGCCAGCCAGTAGTTCAGCCCCACATTAAAGCGGTTTTGCGCGTTTTCTTCTCTGAGCACATCATGGCCGGTAATACGAAACTCACCATAGCGCACAACTGGTTCAAGGTTGTGGATAAAATCAGAACTGCCAACATTAGACATTCTGTATGAGGCCTGCCCGTACCAGGCCTTCATACCCAGTCGCGGCAAAAAGATACCCGCCGGGGCATCGGCGGTGGGACTGAAAAATGCGGCACGATGAGAATTGAGATATTCAAACCGGGCAGCCAGCGCACCTTTTGTATAGGCCGCATCCATGCCCCAAAGGGTATAGCGCGCATTATCCTGGGCGAAAGAACCCACTGGCACATCAGCCGCTATAGTCACCGGTGCTTCTTCATGACCTACCGGGGGAGCATAGCCGCTGACCTTGCCGGTAAGATAGGACCCGCCCAGTTCCAGATAGGGAAGGGCAAAAAACCCAAGCCGCCCGCCTAGGGATTTATTACTGTTATCGTCATTGCCAACGCCTTCCAGCTTTACGCCCCCTTCAAAGGTGGTTTGCGGGCCGTTGCCCAGTGCCACCGTATAGGTAAGGCGGGTTTTTCCCACTGGAACCGTGCCGCGTAATTGCACACCGGTGTCGCTGGTCGGCTGCACCCCGTCATGCCCAAACCCGGCAGGGGCTCCTTGTATGCGGTTAATCCAGCTCGGGTGCAGGCGCTCCTGAAACTGTCCGATCGGGCTAAGATATTTACCGGCAACCAGGGTCACATAATCATTGATCGGGATATCAAATTGTGAATATTCCAGTTCGGTTGTGGTTGCCCCATCACTGGTCGTTGAAAATTCCAGCTCGCTTTCAAAAATCAACAGATCTTTATACTGAAAATGAAACCCGGGATTGAACTTGCCAGTTACAAAACTGTCCTGGCCAGGCATATCCCCACCGACAAAGCCAACATCGGCATAGCCGGCCAAATGCCATTTGGCATCGGATGGCGCTCCGGAATAGGCCCCGGCGGCGCCAGCTTTGGCTAGTTTCTGAACGGTACGGACTGTTTTAGCGGCATTTTGCGCTGTCTCTTTGGCGGCGCTGGCGGTTTGCGCGGATTGCTGAACACTGGTGCGCAAAGCTATCAGCTCTGCCTCCAGTTTTTCAATGCGCGCCAGTAAGGCCTGATTTGCAGAAGACACCCCTTCTGCACTGGTATTGGTTTGTGCCTCTGCCGGGATTGCACCAAGCAATATTACGGCGATAGCTGAAGTTAAAAATAGTGTTTTTTTCATAGTATTGCCCCTGAAATTCGCACACCCATGCGGATGAATAACAAACACAAGCATCTATATATACATTATATCGATAATATGTATTGCGTCCGATTGACGCATTACAATGACTCAGTACTGTATATTTATTTATACCATCCCTATTACTTATACGTACGCACGCAGGCAATCCCTCAAAAAAATCACGTTGCTGCGGCAATGTGCCGTAATTTCTTTGAAACCATTCGAGGGAAAGGGGTATTTGGCACGTATTCCCATCAAGAACCGCAAATGGTCAAAAGGGAAGTTACATTGTTTCTCCCCCCCCACCTTTATAGGATAACCAGATATGATTTTCACTAATTCCCCTACGCCTTCAAACGGGGCAAGGACTTCAATTTCCACCCTGGCTGTTAGTGCAGTATTTGCATTTTCCATGGCATTCGCCATGCCAGCGCTTGCCCACCCCTCCCAGGACTCGGCGGTCGCCAAGGCCAGCCATGAAGGCATGGGTAATATGGGCGGTATGGGGAAAATGAAAGGCATGAAAGGCATGATGGGCGATCATGATGACAGCCAGGCTGGAGAACACGGACATGCCCCCGAACAATTTTCTTTTGGCTTTCCAAGCCCGGACGCAAAGCCTGACCAGGTTATCCAGATCAATGCGCTTGATTCTATGAACTATGATCCCCCTAAAATTACCATTGGTGCGGATAGCGTTGTAAAATTTGTGGTTACCAACAAGGGTGAAATAGCCCATGCCTGGGCGATCGACACCGTAAAAGAACAACGTGAACACGAAGAAGGCATGCAGAATGTCGATATGGAAAACATGATGGGCCACATGGACAGCGAGCCGAATGGTTTTGTTCTCGAGCCTGGTCAGACCAAGACGCTGGTCTGGACGTTCACCAAAGGCGGCGACATTCAGTATGCGTGTCACCTTCCCGGGCATTATGG
>NVVU01000082.1 GCA_002733485.1 Robiginitomaculum sp. | reverse complement strand
TCACTCTGGATTGCCGGGACAAGCCCGGCAATGACAAACGAGGGTGTTTCTCATGTGTGCAAAATTTACCTATTCGCCTCGTTTTTCAAACTTTGCCAAATCCTCTGCCAGACGCACGGGTATATCCATGGACTGGTGCAGGATCGCCATGATGCCAATGCCATGGTAATGCGGACATTGGCATTATCAGAGGATATTTAGATTGCCTGAATCGTGACTGTGAAGAATATTCATCATATAATTTACAATTATCCAAATATTGTTCGTTCTACAAATACCCGTCTTCGAGCAGGTCTTTCAGGTGCATGGCCGCCACCGGCTTGTTATTATCGACCACAAATACATTGGCGATGCGCCGCTGCGTTAACTGGGCAATCACGTCGCTGACCCGGTCCTGGCGTGTTACCGTATAGGGGGCCACGGTCATGAGGTGGGCGGCGGTTTTAACAAAAAAATCGGGCGCAATGGCGCGGCGTAAATCCCCATCAGTGATGATCCCGGCCAGTCGGCCATTTTTATCCAGCACCGCAGCGCATCCCATGCGGCCTTTGGTGATGGTGCCAAGAACGTCCTTTGCCGGGGTATCCAGACCCAGTATTGGCGGCGGCGCGCTGTGAGTTTGCATCCAGTCGCTGACCCGTTGCAATTGCAGGCCTAATTTGCCCCCGGGATGGCGATCACCAAAATCGCTTACCGTAAAGCCGCGTCGCTGCATCACGGCAATGGCCAGCGCATCGCCCATGGCCAGCGTCATTGCCATGGAGGTGGTGGGCACCAGACCGTTGGGGCAGGCTTCGGGCACGGCGGGCAGAGCCAGCACGATATTGGCTGCTTTGCCCAGCGTTGAGCCGGGCCGGCAGGTGATGGCGATGATGGGGATGTCGCGTTTGGTGCAGTAATGCAGTACATCGACCAGCTCGCGACTTTCGCCGGAATTGGAGATGGCCAATACGGTGGATCCGGTGGTTACCATGCCCAGGTCCCCATGGCTGGCCTCGGCCGGGTGGACAAAAAACGATGGTGTGCCGGTGGAGGCCAGGGTGGCGGCAATTTTGCGGCCGATATGGCCGGATTTTCCCACACCCAATACAATGCAATGACCTTTTGTCTGGATCAGGGTTTGCACAGCATTGGAAAACGTCGGCCCATCCACCGCCCCCGCCAACTGGTGCAAGGCGTCGGCTTCGGCCTTAATTACCGTCTGGGCTGTGTTCAGATCGTTTTTTTCATCCATAGCAATGGCGTACCCGTGTTAAGGCGTGCGGGCAAGACAAGAGGCTATTCAACGGTAACCGATTTGGCCAGATTGCGCGGCTGATCCATATTGGTGCCCAGCTTAAGGGCGGTAAAATAAGCCAGTAATTGCAAGGGAATGGCGCAAATAATGGGCCCGGTCAGGCCCGGCATGTCTGGCAACACAATGGTATGGGTGGCGCGATCATGAAAATGCTCCGCGCCGGCTTCATCGGTAATGGCAATGATTTTGGCGCCTCGGGCCGCCATTTCCTCGACATTGGAGATGGTTTTCTCCATCAGCTCATCCGTGGGGGCGATGACCACCACCGGTGTGCCCTCTTCGATCAGCGCGATGGGGCCGTGTTTTAGCTCACCTGCGGCATAGCCCTCGGCAGGCAAATAGGTCACTTCTTTCAGTTTTAACGCCCCCTCAAGGGCCAGCGGGTAATACACGCCGCGCCCAATAAAAAAAGTCTGCTTTGAGCTGGCCAGCATGGGGGCAATTGCCTCGCACTGGGCTTTGACAGCCAGAGCCTTTTGCGCCAGTTCAGGCAGGGTGCTCAAGGCCTTGATGTGGGCTTTGACCTCATCATCGTTAAGGCACCCGCGTTTATGGGCTGTACCAAGGGCGCTCATGGCCAATACGGCCAATTGGGCGGTAAAGGCCTTGGTCGAGGCCACCCCGATCTCTGGTCCGGCCAGAGTGCGCATCACCGCACTGGTCTCACGGGCGATCGAGGATTCCGGTGCATTCAATACGCCAATGGTGCTTATCCCGGCCTGTTTGCAATAGCGCATGGCCGCCAGCGTGTCGGCGGTTTCACCCGATTGCGAAATAAACAGGGCCGCCCCGTTTTTGGGCAAAGCCGGGGTGCGATAGCGAAATTCCGAGGCGATGTCGGTTTCCACATGAACGCCCGCCAATCCTTCAAACCAGTATTTGGCCACCGAAGCCGCCAGATAAGCGGTGCCACAGGCAATGGCGATCAGGCGGTCCGCTTCGGCCAGCAGAGGGCCAGCATTGCCTAAAATCGGTAAATCATTATCCGGGTCAATATAGGCCGCCATGGTGCGGGCCAGGGCTTCGGGCTGTTCGTGGATCTCTTTTTCCATAAAATGACGGTAATTGCCTTTTTCCGCCATAACGGCGGAAATGCTGGCGGTGATGATTTTGCGTGTCACCGGCGCGCCGGATTGATCACGCACGCAAACATCATCAGTGTTGACCACCGCGCTGTCGCCTTCTTCAAGGTATAGAACCCGTTTGGTAAAGGGGGCCAGCGCAAAGGCATCGGAGCCAATAAACATTTCCCCATCGCCAAATCCCACCACCAGTGGGCTGCCATGGCGGGCAGCATAGACGGTCTGGTTGGCATCCCCGACCAGCGCCGCCACCGCATAGGCCCCTTCAAGGCGCTCTACGCAGGCTAAAAACGCGGCTTCCTCGTCCATGTCCTTGTCCAGATAGTGCTGGATAAGATGCGCGATGACTTCGGAATCGGTCTGGGTGACAAACACATGCCCGGCCTGTGCCAGCTCTTCATGTAAAAGTTTGAAATTTTCGATAATACCATTATGAACAATGGCGACATTGCCAGCCCGGTGTGGATGTGCATTTTCCATATTGGGGCGGCCATGGGTAGCCCAGCGCGTGTGAGCAATGCCACAGGTGCCATCAATAGGGGCGCTGTCCAGTTCGTGCTGTAAATTGATGATTTTCCCGGGCGCGCGGCGGCGCACAATCCCCTGGCCGTTTATCACGGCAATACCGGCGGAATCATAACCACGATATTCCAGACGGATCAGGCCTTCGACCAGACGCGCACTGACCGGTCGATTGCTTACAATACCAACAATACCACACATACAGCGCTCTCCTATGGATCAAAATGGAATGATCCATCATAAATTAGCAATTCTTGTACCATGTTTGAGGCAAGTGTAACAATGAAATAGATGCAGCAATAAGCGCCATAAACTAGATAAAGGCGCGGCTGGCAAACCAGTAAATGCCAAGGGTGAAAACAACGGTGCTGATGGTGATTTGCGTCTGTTTCGTGCGTGCCTGACCGATCAAATGTCTGGCCAGGGCAAAAATTACCAGCCAGGTGGCAATCACCGCCAACTGGCCAACCTCAACCCCGATATTAAAGCCGCCAAGGGCAGCAAGGTATTGACCGGAGGGCAGGCCGGCCTCACCAAGAACGCTGGCAAATCCTGCCCCATGGACCAGCCCAAAGGCCGTGGTCAGCGCCAGACTGGCCCTGAGGGCCAGTTTTGTGCTGGTGACCAGACGCCCATAGCAGAATACAAAAATCGCCAGCCCGCCCCAGATGACGGGTGACAGCGCGCTCAGGCCCAGGAGGGCTGCGCCGGTTAAAAACGCAAACAATATGGCAATACCTTTGGTGGCGCGATGCCAGTCACGGCTGCCCGGTAATAACAATAATTCCATGGCAACAAAGGCTATGGAAAAACCAATCATGGCCTCTATGGCAACGCTATCGGGGTGAATAATGCCCAGTGCCGCCAGGCTGAGGGTGACGCTGTGGCCAAGGGTAAAGCCGGTCACCAACAGCGCCACGTCCTTATAGTTTCGCGCCAGCAAAATCAGCGCTGTTACAAAGGCCAAATGGTCAAAACCGCTTAAAATATGGGTGATGCCAAGGTGGATATAGGTTGAAAAATTCGCCCAAAACCCGTTGCGGGCTGGTTCGCCGCCCGCGTTTTCTTTGGCGCGCATAACATGGGTGCGGTGGGCGTTGGTAAAAACAAATTCCCGCGACTGCTCGTCGCTTTCAATCTGGGCAATGTGAATATGGGTGGAGGCGAGATCAAAAAAAGCGTTATTATGAACGCTCCATCCTTCTGTTCTTACAGGGGATTTGCAGGTAAAGTCTACTTTGATCTGCAAGGAACCGGATGATGACGGTGCAGCAAGGGGCATTGACGCAGGGCAGGGGATGTCGCCCTGAAAAACCTTGACGCTGGCTGCCAAATGCCCTGCCAACAGGGTTTCCAGCGCGGTTTCGCGTTCTGTCAGCGGGATCAGCAAGGTGGCCTGCACCTGATCAATGCTGAACAGCATATGGACGGTGTTCCCCTCTTCGTGCCAGCTGGAAAATGAGCGGCTGGATGAATGCGATAGTGCACTACCCGTGGCCAATATCCAAAATAACAATACCCAAAAGAGGCGGATCATTGCGGCGCGTCCGTGCTTAACTCAATTCTGGCCTTGCGTTTCAGGCGATCAATATAGCGGCGCAGGGCCGTATCATCGCGCTCGTCCAGATAGGCCGCCTCAACCTGATCGCGTATGCTGGACAGCTCGGGTATGCGCGTGCGGGTCCGGTTCACCAGATAGAGCCGCCAATACCCGCTTTTTTCTTCGATCCACGGTGACCATTGACCGGTGGAGAGGATTTTAAGCGCCGCAATGGGGGCCGGGCCGACATAGTCTTTCAGCTTTTGTATCGGCAACAGCCCTTGGGGAACTGGCGGGGTTTGACCACCAAAGCGCTGTCGCAGGTCATCGGGTGTTGGGCCTTCTTTTAGGGCGCGGTCAAACTGGGCCATTTGCGTCGCCGCCTGTTTTTTTGGTAAGAAAATCGCCTGTACATAAAACCGCTCCGGGCGAGCAAAGCGGGCCTTGTTTTGAAAGTAATAATCGCGCAATCGGGCCGGGCTGACGGGTTTGGCCCGGCTGCGTGTGACCACGTCTTTGGTCACCGCGCGGACTAGTGCATTGCGCAAAGTCGGGTCTTCTTCGGCCAGCCCGCGATTGAGCGCCCGCTGGACCAGCAATTCTTGCTCGATCAGTCTTTGCATGATCACGGCCTTGTCCTCTGCGGTCAGCAGATTGCGTTTGCCAGCCGAAACCGCATTCAAGGCCCGGACCAGATCCGCACGCAGAATCACTGCCTCATTGACCCGGGCTACGGCACCGGGGGGCAAAGCGGTGTTGGTAGTGTTGCCGCCGGTCAGCGCCGCCAGGGACGCCAGCGCCAGCCCGCCAATAATGCCGCCCAGAAACAGCAGGCGCCGCCACGGCGGAGATTTAGTTGTGCTCAAGGCTCGCAGTTTCCTGTACTTTTACGGCGGCTCGCAAGGAAATAGGCGAGGACCAGGCGCGGTTCTGCACATCGGCCAGACAATTATCACTGGCCGGGGTACGATAGTCTCCATAACACGGATTAACGGAAACGCATTTGCCGTTTTCATCAAAAATACAGCGCAAATTGGCACCATTTATCGTCGGCGTGGCCTCCTGAATGGCGCGTACATAATAGAGGGTATCACGTCCACCAGCCAGATAATCCGGATCATCAAATTCCACCGTACAGCCCTGGCCCTGATCATCACAGGGAATGCTTTTCCAATTGTCGTGGATCAGGTTTTCCACCGGCTCATCCGCAACCATTTGCGGGGTGATTTTTACCACTTCAATGCGTACGATTTTTAGGCGATCATCGGACGGATTATAGCATTCCCCCCCACACAGCTTACCCAGTCGTTCAGCGGGCAGGCCCTGGTTCGCAAAATCCGGACAGCCGGGTTTTTGCTTGAATGCCCCGGCGGCACGGACTTGAAAGTGCGGGGTGTCGGCCATGTCCAGCTGGCTGCCCATGGGGTAAGCCTTGCCGTTCTTATCCACAAGATCAAACCATAAAAGAATACGCGGCCCTGATGTCCCATAGGTTTCGCGCTGCTGCATGGCACTCCAAACCGCCCCACGGCTCCGGCCGCTGGAATGCACCGCTGTCAGGCCACCAGTGCTGAAAAAACTGGCCTGACGTTCCAGCTCCAAAAGCTGGAAGCCCGCATTGGCAAACACGCTTTCACGGGTGACCGGCAAAGGCGTGGCCAGTTTTTCTGTGGTGGGAAATAATTTTTGCCGCCATTTTTCRTTAATSACGCCAGCGGCTTCGGTGTTGCGGGTGCGTGCATAGGCCTTATAGCCAGTGCCGGGGCGGGCACGGTGATTATCCGAAGCCGCCACAAAGCCCCAGTTAAAGCGCGTTGGCTTGTCAGCCCCTTGATCAAAATTGCTGATCGCCAGGCCATATTGCACCGAAACCGCCGGACGGGCATTAAAGGCCGGCAGGAAACAATCCTGACATTGGCCGGAATTGAGCCATTCCGAAGGCTCTTCACCTGAGATGATCGTATGCCCGGCAACGCCCAGATTAGCGTAAGACTCGCGCGTTTTAATGGCGCGAAAGTTACATTCATTGGGGTTCTCACCGGCTTTCATGCACCGGGTGCGGATGATTTCGCCTGCCTGCCAACAAGAAGGCAGATAGCCTGCCGAGGGTTTGGGGCAGGTAGCCACCAGTGCTTCTTCATCAACCATTTCAATGGCACGCCATGGGCGGTATTCCTCGGAATTGCCATGCCCTGACATAACCTCGATCAGGGTTTGTTTTTCCGGATGCATTTTGGCTTTTAACTGTTTGTCAAAGCTGGTGCCGGGGGGGGTATAAAAGCCCCAGGTGGTGCCATGGGGGATCAGCAGATAATCCAGCTTTTGCGAGTTCAGCCGCGTGACCAGCTCACCGGGATCCGTCGCCAGCTCATAACAATTGGGGGGCAGATCAACCGAAGACAGGTTCGGGTCACAATCGGGCACAGCACGGGTTTCGGCGGCATAGGTACGAAAGTCGTAATACGCCTGGCGGTGTTTAAAATCTGCCAGTGATACGCGCCAGTCCATTTTAGTGGCCGATTTGCGAATAGTCTGACTGGCCGGACCTGCTGCTGCAATGGGGCGCAGGCTGATCTGGTTATCATCCAGGCCTTTGAATATCACGTTTTTATGGCCGTAATGGTCCATGGGCGTGCGCCCGACCTGGGACCATTCAAAGCCCATAAAGGCCACGATATCGGGGTTGTTCGGATCGCCGGCGCGGGCATTGCATTGGCGGATGCTGTCCTTGGTCTCGGCCCAGCGCGCCGGGGTTGAGGCCTCGGCATGGTCGTTAATTGACCAAAAATCAATGGCCGAGCAATAGCGGGCAAAATCACAGGCATCGGCCATGGGGTGCGAACCCTCGCCGCCATAAATTGGCAGGGACCACAAAAACGCATCGGTGGAAAAGGTGGTGTGGACGTGCAGATCGCCAAACAGGATTTGCTTGGGGGCATTCTGGCCCAACTCGGCGGCGCTAAGCGCTTGTTTGACCTGGCGCGCCTTGATGATCTTTGCCGGTACTGCCTCGCCGATAATCTCGCCGACGCCGCGATGCTTGCCATACCAGTTTTGTTTGGCGCCATAAAGATAAACGCCGCCGCCAAGTATCACGGCCAGAATGGCAAATCCGATGAATTTTACTATACGCATGTCTGTCTCCCCAACTCCGCTTAAATTAGAGCGATGCGGGGTGCGCTGGCAAGCTAAACAAGTTTAAAATTAAAATAAGTTTGATAAGGGCGAAAATGCAGGGTTCAACCGCTTTGGGCAAACAGTTCGCGGCCGATCAGCCAGCGGCGAATCTCCGATGTGCCGGCACCGATTTCATATAATTTGGCATCGCGCAGCAATCGCCCGGTGGGGTATTCGTTGATATAGCCGTTCCCGCCCAGGATCTGTATCGCCTCCAGCGCCATCCAGGTGGCGGCTTCGGCGGCGTAAAGAATGGCTCCGGCGGCATCCATACGCGTGGTCTTGCCACGGTCACAGGCCTGCGCCACTGCGTAAACATAGGCCCGCGCGGTGTTCATGCGCACATACATATCGGCCAGTTTGCCCTGTATCAGTTGAAATTCGCCAATGGCCTGGCCGAACTGTTTGCGCTCGTGCACGTAAGGCAGAACAATATCCATACAGTTTTGCATCAGGCCCAGTGGCCCGGCGGCCAGCACTGTGCGTTCATAATCCAGCCCGGACATCAGCACTTTCACGCCCCCGCCCAGTGGCCCCATAATATTGGCGGCGGGCACTTCGCAATCCTCAAACACCAGCTCACAGGTATCGGAGCCACGCATGCCCAGCTTGTCGAGCTTTTGTGCGGTGGAAAACCCGGGCATGCCCTTTTCAATCAGAAAGGCGCTAATGCCGCGCGATCCAGCCTCCGGTTCCGTTTTGGCATAGACCACCAATACATCGGCCCCCGGGCCGTTAGTGATCCACATCTTTGTGCCGTTCAGCACGTAGGCATCGCCTTTTTTCACGGCCTTCAGGCGCATGGAAACCACGTCTGACCCCGCCCCGGTTTCGGACATGGCCAGGGCGCCCAGATGTTCGCCGGAAATCAGGCCGGGCAGGTATTTTTCTTTTTGCTTGGGGCTGGCCCATCGCCGGATCTGGTTCACGCACAGATTGGAATGTGCCCCATAAGACAGCCCGACYGAGGCCGAGGCGCGGCTGATTTCTTCCATGGCAATGACGTGTTCAAGATAGCCAAGGCCCGAGCCGCCATCCTGTTCCTCGACGGTGAGGCCCAACAGGCCCAGCTCGCCCATTTGAGGCCATAAATCCCGTGGAAAAACATTGCTTTCGTCGATTTCCGCCGCCCGGGGAGCGATGCAGTCTTCAGCAARATTATGTACGGTATCGCGGATCATATCCGCAGTTTCACCGAGGTTGAAATCAAATGGGGTAATGGCGTTTGCACTCATAAATTGGCGATAGCACGGGAACGGTRATGGCGCATCTTTTTTTTCTTTATCGAAGCAATTTGTTCTACGCTTTTAAAGGTTTGCAAACCTAGTCTGTCAGCATCACTTTAATGAATGTGCCTCACTATAACGGGGTTATGGAGAGGATTATTATGTCTCGAATTCAGCGCATTTCCCATCGGCTACGGGCGTTTAAAACCACACAAAAARGCAGCGTCGCGATTTATTTTGCGCTCAGCCTGATGGCGATAACCACTCTGATCGGGGTGGCACTGGATTATGGCCGGGCCATGAATATGCGTGCCACCCTGGGAGCGGCGGCGGATGCGGCGGCGCTGGCCACAGCGCATGATCCGGATATTTCTGCGAAAAACCTGCAACAACGTGCCGAAGCGTTTTTTCTTGCCAACACACAAAACAGCGCCTTTGGCGTAAACTATACCGTTAAGGCCAAGGAACTGGCCGGAGGCAACGGGGTCCATATT
This sequence comes from Robiginitomaculum sp., assembly GCA_002733485.1. Lineage (GTDB taxonomy): Bacteria > Pseudomonadota > Alphaproteobacteria > Caulobacterales > Maricaulaceae > Robiginitomaculum_B. Next base: position 5,223 of record NVVU01000082.1, on the reverse strand, counting down.
ACCATAAATGCACAAATCGATACCACATTAATGTCTCTGGCCGGAGTCAGCCATTTTAATATTAGTGCGGAAAGCGAAGCCGTTTACAGCTCTAACAAGGTAGAGCTGGCCCTGGTGCTGGACAATACCGGCTCTATGGGAAGTGGAAATAAAATCAAGACATTACGAACCGCCTCCTATGATTTGATTAATCAGCTTTTACCTGATGGCAATCCAGTAGAAAATGTAAAAATTGGCATTGTTCCCTTTGATTTAGGGGTGAACGTCGGGACCAAATATAAAGGCGCTAACTGGATCAAATTTGCCAGTAACAGTAATGGTAACGGCAATAGTGCGGACAAGAAAAAGAAGAAAAAAAAGAAGAAGAAAAAAAGTGGCAAAGACGACGATCATGATGATAACGACGATCATGATGATAACGACGATCATGATGATAACGACGATCATGATGATAACGACGATCATGATGATAACGATGATAACGATGATAACGATGATAACGATGATAACGATGATAACGATGATAACGATGATAACGATGATAACGATGATAACGATGATAACGACGACAATGACGACAATGACGATAATGATGGCGACGAGAACGAAGGACCGGAATGGAAAGGCTGTGTTGGGCCTCGTGAGTCAAATAAAGACGTTGATGATTCAACCGCGACCGGTGCTTATAAAATACCGGCCATTTATGACGATCAGGAAACTTGTGAACTGGCAGCCATACTGCCGCTTACCAATGATAAATCCGCGCTGAACAACAAGGTCAGCGAAATGAAGCCCGTGGGCTGGACCTATGTGCCCGAGGGCCTGGCCTGGGGGTGGCGCTTGCTGTCTTCGCCGGTTCCCTATGACCAGGGGGTGGCGCATGCGGATCAGGACTGGAAAAAGATTCTGGTGCTGATGACCGATGGTGAAAACACCGTCAAATGGTCCTGGAAAGATGGTTGGCCCAAGGCAAAAACCAATACCACAAAGACCAGCGGTGATCAGAAAACCAAGATCTTGTGCAGTAATATCAAGGACGAGGGCATCACGATCTATACCGTGGCGTTTCAGGTTAATTCCAGCAGCACCCGCAATATGCTGGAAGATTGCGCCAGCTCAGCAGATCATTATTTTGATGCCCAGAATAATTCTGCGCTGGAAGCTGCCTTTGCCAAAATTGCTGGCGACATCAATAATCTGCGTCTCAGCAAATAGCTTTAGCGGTTTAACCGTCTGAGCAGGTAATACGCTGCGACAATCCACAAGAGCACGCCCAGAAAGGCCTGTCCTGGCCCCTTGGCCAGTTGCAAATTGGTGGTGATACTGTCTGCATTCTGGATTTGCCATACACCACCCAGGGTCATGGCTATGCCAATAATACCCATGAGAATGAAAATTATGCGCCCCCGGTCATAGGCCGGTTGAAAATCGCCACTTTCGGGCGTGATCTGGGCATCGGTCAGCAAGGTTTGCGGGTCCAGATCAGTCTCGTCATAAATGGGTTCATCATAGGCAAACGGCTCTACGCCCTCTTCCTGGGCGTCATAGCGGATCGTCGGCTGAGGGCTTGCCTCATAAGGTTCCAGTAAAATACCGTCCTGATCAACAAACGGCGGGGTTCCCTCTTCCTCAATACGCAGGTCGGTTGCGGGCAAATCCTGCACCGGTATCTGGTCTTCGGCCTGCAATTGCAGAATTTCGTCCTTAGCGCCGGTTTCATCTTCGGCGGCAATGGTTTCCAACCGTCCGGCAATTTTTTCGGCGATTTCCACCACCGGGCTGGCTTCGGTCTCGTTTGTTGAAGTCTCAGGTGCAACTGTTTTTTCCGGGAGCGTTTCGGTTTCAAACGCTTCATCCAGCGATACCAGTTCTGTCTCTTGCGGCTCTGCTAACTCGGCATTTGCGGGCATATCCACAGGGCCGCTCGTTGGCGCGGTGGCGGCGCTTTCAATAATGGTTTCGCCATTACCGTTCAGATCAAACATGACCTTACGCGGCGTTTCCGCGCCTTGTTCACTGGCCATTTGGCTGTCGCATAAAGGCGGTAATTGTGGGGTTGGTGCAATGACACTGGCTTCGGGGGAGGCTAGAAACAGGGCCTTTTCTGCGGCCCGGCGACGCACCAGCGCGTCCACCACAATGATTTCACCGTTCAGGCTTGCCCGGCGCCATGCATCGAAACCGGCCGCCGCCGCCACCGGGCAACCTTCGTTCAGGCGGCGCAGTACGGAACTGGACTGAAAATGATCCAGCCCGATATTAAAGCTCAGCGATATCAGGGCATCGAACTGGTTCTGGCTCAGCGGCGCATAAATCAGGTCGCAAAGAGGAGCCTCAAGCTGTTTAACATCCCAGAGCAGCAAATCCGAAGCATCATTTTTGCTGATCTGCGTGCCTTTTCGGGCCGAAACCGTGTGGCCATAGCCAACCACCCAGCCGCCATTGGCAAGGGGGGCCGCCTTGGCCCGAAAGCCTTCAAACGCCTTGATGAGTGCAAACCCAGTGGGTGATGTTACATATCGAGCCATGGCCACGCCGTATCAAACCGGGACAGTTACGCAGGTCCCGCGTCTTACTGTGCAAAGGTCAGACCGTTTTGGCTTGGGGTTTTGGGCCCTGACTTGGGTATACTCCTATCGCCTTGAGTATCCTCTTTGTGGCTATGCCGTTCATATTACGGACGGGCCCCCCGTTGGCCCGTCCGTGTTTCAGGCATGTGATAGCTCAGCTGGACGCTGGGCCATACTGGTTTTCTTCCGGATCACTTTTCAGAAATTTATTGCCAAGAAAAACAACGATAAAGGTTGAAATGGCACCGGCAATGGCGCCGGGTACGATGATGGATCTGGAGGCTTCCATACTGGCTTTCATGGCACCCATAATATCCGTTCCGGCAGCCTGTGCGGCGGCGGCAACCGCAGCCTGATCAAAACCAGTGATCATATACACCAGACGTGTAGACACAAAGCTCAGCCCAAAGCTGACCAGCAAGACCAGCAATACCATCCAGGCAGACTTTCCAGCGTCATGCAGGCGCTTGGACCAGAGGCTTAGCCACATCCATGCCAAAAACAGGCTTATTGGAATAGAAAGTAATGCAAATGAAATTGAAACAAGGTTCAGCATGGCCAATACAAAACTGATGGCAATCAGGGTGATTGCACTTTTTTGAAATTGTGCCGGGCTGATACGGCCCTTTAGACTGAAATATAGTTTACCCATGTTGGCTCCTTTTGAGTTGGTATCTGGTTTAATCCAGATTATTTTTGCCTGAGTGATTCCAGACCCGCCCTTGATAAAGCCAAGTGGTTAAATCAGCAAGGTTTGTTCTTCCCCCTCATCCTTAGACAGGCTCAGGATGAGGGAGGGTTTTCCTCCCTGTGTCATTACCCGATTTATCCGGGTAATCCAGTTTCTCTTTGATGTTGCACTGGATTGCCGGAACCCGTCCGGCAATGATCGGTGAGGGGCAGGGACCCTGCGTTTGGGTTCCTCTATCCTTCGAGGCTTCGCTGCGCTACGCACCTCAGGATGAGGGGGCTTATTCTTATGCCCTCAGCTTTGGTCCAGTAAATCGCAGGTCTCAGGCATGGGGTTCCAGCTTTCAAAGCCTTCATCATCGCACGCCACACTCAGCAGCTTTTGCCGCTCAGTGGCGAGGTATGCCTCATAGTCATCACGCAATGCCTTGAAACGCGGGATTTCATTCCAGCCAAGATGACGATAGGGGAAGTCAAGGCGCGATGGCAAAAGCACTCCCTCAGACAATGCCCGTTTAGCGTGGTCATAGGCCGCATCATTTTTGCCCTGCATAAAGACGTATTGCGCCTTTTTCCAATGAACGTATGATGTATCAATTCCGGCCTTCAGGTCTGCATCAATACGGGCCTCAAGCGGGGCAAGGCGTTCATCCATGGCGGCCTCATCGCCCTTTGCCCATGCCACCATCACGGTAATTAAATTGGTATTGGCTATGGGTTTTGCGGTTGGGTCCAGTTTGTCCAGATGTCGCGCTGCCAGTTTTTGCGCCTGTTGCTGATCGCCGGTATTAAAATAAGCCCAGGCAAGGCTGGCTAGCGCGTTCAGATTGTTGGGGTCATCCTGATAGTTTTGCTGCGCCATATGTAAGGTGCGCTGATAATCGGTACCAAACAGAATGATTGCCCTCCCCTCATTGGAATATGGCCAGGCCTGAATTGCTTCTTCCCCAAGACCCACAATTAACAGACCAAAGGCAGCATTGACCTTCATTTGCGTGTCTTTGGGGGCGTTATCAACGCCGCGAAACAGAACAACCACCCCATTGGCGGCCTGATGTTGGTCCATGAATATCAGCCCCCTGTTGGCGGCAGAAAGGGCCGGGTCGATCAGATCCCATCGGTTCAGCACTAATGCAAGCTCATCATAGCGTCTGCGGATGCGTAGATTGCCCACATAATTATCACTGGTCAGGTGCGATAATGGGTCAAGTTGATACGCGGTCTTGATCTGCTCAAAGGCCTGGTTTTCCCGGCCCAGATCACTAAGCGCTTGTGAATACCAGACCCTGACATTGGTCAAAGACGGGTTTAACCGTATGGCCTCTTCATACTGGGCAAGCGCCTGTTCAGCCTGCCCTTTTGCATCAAGAACCAGCCCCATCACCCCGTGAGCAATGGGCAGGTTTGGATCGAGCATCAGCGCCTGTTCAACGGGCGGCATGGCCTTGGCCAGCATCTCCTCCAGCGTCAGCGTGCCGTATGTGGTTTGGCCACCCTGCAATAACTTCCAGGCAAGACCAAGATAGGCATGGGCCGGTGCGTAAGCCGGGTCGAGCGCAATGGTCTTCTCAAACTGGGGGATGGAGGCCTCAATATCGGCCTTGGTGCGCAGCCGGATCAAGTGCTGGCCCAACAAGAAAGCGTTATAGGCCTCGGTATTGACCGGGGCCTTAATCGGCGCTGGTGCGATGAGTGCCTCAAGGCCCAGCTTGTCTTTCAGGGCGGCGACGATGGCTGCAGAGATTTCATCTTGCACCTTGAACACATCCTTGAGGTCACGATCATAGGTTTCTGACCATAGATGAAAGCCGGTTTTTGCCTCGATCAATTGGGCGGTAATGCGTACTTTGGTGCCTGACTTTCTGACGCTGCCTTCCAGTATATTGGCAACCCCCAATGCTTTGGCAACACTGGGAATATCAATGGTTTTGCCCTTGAAGGAAAACGCCGAAGTGCGGGCGGC
>NVVU01000003.1 GCA_002733485.1 Robiginitomaculum sp. | reverse complement strand
ATTCGCGAAGCCTTTGAAAATGGTGTGTATCCGTACAAAGGCAAAATGAGCCGCAAGGCCTATGAAAGGCACAAAGCGGAATTGCAGGTCGAATTGCTGAAAATGCAGCGCTGGGTCGAGGAAAGCGGTGAAAAAGTCGTCATGATTTTTGAGGGCCGTGATGCGGCCGGCAAAGGCGGCACCATCAAACGCATTACCGAGCATCTCAATCCCCGCTCGGCGCGGGTGGTGGCCTTGTCAAAACCATCGGAACGCGAACGTAATCAATGGTTCTTCCAGCGCTATATCCAGCATTTGCCAACCGGAGGCGAGATCGTGTTGTTTGACCGCTCCTGGTACAACCGGGCCGGGGTAGAGCGGGTGATGAAGTTTTGCGAACCCCACGAATATCTGGAGTTCATGCGCCAGGTGCCGGAGCTGGAACGCATGCTGGTGCGCTCTGGCATTCGGATCTTCAAATTCTGGTTTTCGGTGACTCAGGACGAACAGGCTCGGCGCTTTAAGTCGAGAGAACAGGATCCGCTAAAGCAATGGAAATTATCGCCGGTGGATCGGGCCAGTTTTGATAAATGGGCCGAATATACCGAAGCCAAAGAGGCTATGTTCTTTTATACCGATACCGCCGATGCCCCTTGGACCATCATCAAGTCTGATGACAAAAAACGCGCCCGTCTGGAGTGCATGAAACACATACTGGCAAGCCTTCCATACCCTAATAAAAACAATAAGTTAATCCGTGGATCTGATCCTTTGATTGTGGGCGGAACACACCATGTTATCGGGCAATCAGATCATATATTAGGGGCCAGTCTGCACCCGGATTTACGGCGCGGTTGAGGGCGTTACCAGAGCCGGTCCATCTGGCGTTCACCGTCAATCTGAATGCCTTTGATGACGGCATTACCATCTTTGCTAAGGGCAATGATCAGACGCATCTGATGATCCGCCAGTTGTTCTTCTAAACCTTTTGCCGTTTTCTGGTCAGCAAAATAACTTTCGATATTATATAAAATGCGAAGCCGACTATGGGCGCGTTTTACCCGACCTTTGATAAAGGTTTGGGGCGATGTTGGGCGGTGATGCGAAAGGGAAACCGCATTCCAGCTACCGTTCTGATCGGGCTCTATGGTTACGTATATGAGCTGCCCTTTTTTAAAAGTATCATCGCCCTGCAGCTTTTCGGGGTCCAGCTGGCTTAGTGGGGTTTGGATGCGCACATAATGACCACGAAAGAGTGAACGCGGGTCGATAGGTTCCATATCCAGAATAATCTCCTGGCCGTCATGGCGCAGGTTTTCGTGATGAACGACCATATAGAGCAAAAATGCGCTCATAGCCGCCGCAATGAGAAAAATCCAGAATGCCGGTTTCATGCGCCGCCTCCAGCTTTAAGGCGTTTGTTAAAACGCATGGCAATCAAGGCCATAGCCAATAAAAGAGCGCCGCCCAGGAAGAAAAACAAGGACGTGCTTAGCAGGTCCTTGAAGGTTTCAAAATAGGCATAGAGGGCCTCGGCGGCAAAGGCGATTCCGCCAGTCCATAACAAGGCTTTGTGATGGTTTTGAACGCCTTGAAGGATGGCTAGAACCGCCCCGGAAAAAAAGATGGCCCCATAGACCATGTGCGCCATGACGCTGCCGATCATCATATCCAGCCACGGTGCAGTAAGCAGCGTTGTTGCGGCCAGTACGGGCACAATAAGGGATCGTAATTTGGGGCGCTGTGAATGCGATATTTTGATGGCCGCCCCTAGGGTTAATATAAACCCTGAGCCGGCTAGTATGGACCATAAAAGGCCGGGGGTTATACTGCCCTCTGTGGCCGTATCGGTAAAGCTGAATTGTATCAGAAAGGATGAAACCAGAAGGGCACTGCCACTCCACATTTGCAGGGCCTCTGCGCCAAAAACAGCGCGACCTCGCCCGATGCCTGCCCATAAAACCAGGGCCAATGCCATGACCCCATAAAGCGCGCCAACGGCCGGAGCGTTTTGGTCATCCGGGTAATAAAGGATCATCAAATTAATCGCCAAAACCAGGGTGGAAAGCACAATAACATGAACGCTTTCAATGGCCTGTGTCTTTCGTGCGATAAGCCAAAGTGTTGCAAACAAAGGCATATAAGCCAGCATAAGCGGATTGCCCGGCAGGGGCCCCCAATAGCTGACTAGCATCCACAGAGCCGACAGCATGGAGGCAAACAGTAAAATCGGGCGCGATTGCATGACTAGGGCAACCCCCAGGGCGCCTATGGACCAGATCAATATGCCATTGGGGTAATGGGCCGAGATATTGAAGGTTTGCGCCACTAGCATAATGCCAATCCCAAAGAGTGCAGCGCCAAGCAGAGCGAAGGCATGGGCAAAGGCCACGGTCTTTTGTTTCAGGGCGAACATGGCAACGCCAAAAGCCCCCCACATCATGGCGAGCACAAATCCCAAGCGCCATAATTTGGATATGGCGCCCCAATTGGCAGCCATAAAGCTAAGCCCGGCCAGCGCCATAAAAATGGCCCCCAGCATCGCCAAAATACCAACGGCTGAAGGCCCGGATTTTTGCGATTGCACACTGGCCAGAATGGCCTCGCGATTATCTGGCAGTACCAGACCATCGCGGATCCAGCGATCAAGGTCGTCTTTTAAAGTACGCAGATATAATGGCGGGCGCATGAAAGGTGTGTAGCACAACCACCCTCATTCTCAATCATATTTAATGAATAACGGAACGTTTAGGAGGTGAAATCCAGACCCAGATCCAGCGCCGGGGCGCTCATGGTGATGACGCTGGTGGATATCACATCAACGCCGGTGGCGGCAATATCGGCGATGGTATCTAAAGTCACGCCTCCCGAAGCTTCAATAATGGCACGTTTATCAATTATACCAACGGCCTGGCGCAATGTTCTCAGGTCCATATTGTCCAGTAATACGGCGTCTGGTTTGTGCGGCAATGCTGATTGCAACTGATCCAGAGCGTCTACTTCAATTTCAATTTTGCTCATATGGCCGGCATGCTCTCGGGCGCGCGTTATAGCATTTTTAATGCCGCCAGCCGCATGTATGTGGTTGTCCTTGATCAGGATGGCACCGCCCAGGCCAAAACGGTGATTGATCCCGCCGCCAACCCGAACAGCGTATTTTTGCAAACTCCGTAATCCCGGCAAGGTTTTACGGGTGCAGCACAGGCGCGCGTCAGTGCCTTCCAGTTTTTCCACCATGGCGCGGGTGCTGGTGGCAATGCCGCTTAAATGCCCAAGAAAATTAAGCGCCACACGCTCACCGGCAAGAATGGACCGCGCCGGGCCTTTAATGCTGGCCACCACATCACCAGCCAGGACGTCATCACCGTCACGTACGTGTTCGGTAAAGGCCAGATTGGCATCCAGTTGCGCAAAGGTGAGGCGGGCGCAGCACAATCCGGCAAGGCGCCCATCCTGGCGTGCCACAATGACCGCCTGTGCCTGCTGGTCAGGGGCTATCAGAGCATTGCTGGTGGTATCGCCGCCCTGGGCGAGGTCTTCGCCTAGTGCTTTAAGCACCAATGGCAGGGTGATGGCGTCTGGCGGCGGCGTGGGCATGTCAGCGGCCAAGATTGATCATGCGTTCAACGGCGCGCCGTGCCGGGGCCGCGATTGCCGGGTCGATATGAACTTCGTGGCGGTTATAAAGCAGCGCTTCGAGAATGTTCTGCAAGGTGATTTTTTTCATATGGGGGCAGAGATTGCATGGGCGAATAAATTCAACATTGGGGTTTTCAACGGCTACATTGTCGCTCATCGAGCACTCAGTCACCATCATGACCTTTTGGGGTTGGTGATCCTGGACCCATTTGATCATGCCCGCGGTTGAGCCGGCAAAGTCTGCCTCGGCCAGTACTTCAGGCGGGCATTCTGGATGGGCTATGATACTCAGGCCTTCGTGACCGGCGCGATAATCTCGCAGCTCCCGGGCGGTAAAGCGTTCATGCACTTCGCAACGTCCGGTAAAGGCAATCACGTCCACATTTGTCTGTGCATTGACGTTTTGCGCCAAAAACTCGTCCGGTACCAGAATGACGCGTTCTGTACCCAGCGATTCCACAATTTTTACGGCATTTGAAGAGGTGCAGCAAATATCGCATTCGGCCTTAACGGCGGCGCTGGTATTAATATACGTCACCACAGGTACGCCGGGGTGTTGGCGGCGCAAGGCGCGTATATCCACTGGTGTGACGGATTCTGCCAATGAACACCCCGCCCTGGTATCAGGGATGAGAACGGTCTTTTCCGGGTTTAGCAATTTGGCAGTTTCTGCCATGAAATGTACACCGCATTGCACGATAATATCGGCATCAGCCTTGGACGCTTCGCGCGCCAGTTGCAGCGAATCGCCGACAACATCGGCGACACCATGGAAGATTTCCGGGGTCTGGTAATTGTGGGCCAGAATAATGGCATTACGTTCTTTTTTAAGTCGGTTGATGGCCCTGATAAGCGGGGCGAAAAGAGGCCATTCCATAGGGGGAATGACACTTTTTACCTTGTCGTAAAGCGGAGCCATTTCTTCGGCAATTTCAGGGGTATAGGAAAGGTCTGGTGTTAAGTCACTGATCTGGGCAATGTTCATAACAATCTCCGCCCTGGCCGCTGTTTGACGGGCACTATCTGGTGCAACGTACATAGGGATTTGAATAATTCAACGCCAGTAACGCAGGTGTATTTAGCCGTAAAAAATCTCTATTCTGTCGCTGGCTTGCGCTTGTCCAGAATTTTGGTCATGGCGTAAAAAGCCAAACCCGAAACCACGATGGCCAGTGCAAACAGCGCCTCAATGGGGCGGCTGATGCCAACATAGAGCAGCGTAAACCCGGTCAGCGCGAGAAACACCAGCGGCGTTAGCGGATAGGCAAACACCCGATAGGGGCGGGGCAAATCGGGTTGTCGCCAACGCATGACAAAAAGACCCAGCACCGCCGCAAAACTGTTCAGAGCCAGCAACATGCCGGAAAATACCAAAATGGATTCAAAGCTGGAGGTGAGAATAAAAACCAGCGTCAGAATGGATTGAAACCAGATGGCCGAAACCGGGATGCCGTCCTTATTGGTTTTGGACAGGGGCCTTAAAATGGCAAAATCTTCGCCCAGAACCTGCAAAACTCGAGGACCGGCCAGCACCATGGCGCTAACCGTGGAAACCAGCAAGAGCGCCAGCATAATGCCGATCAATCGCGCCCCGGTTTCCCCAAAAGCGTATTGGGCAGCGATAAAGCCAATTTCCAACTTGCCTACCAGCGCATCCATTGGTGCCACTCTCAGAAACATATAATTCAGGGCCACATAAAGCAGCATCACCAAAAACGTCCCGGTGAACAAAACCCAGGGCAAAATGCGCTGTGGGTTTTCAACCTCGCCGCTAAGATAAGTGGCCGCGTTCCAGCCGGTATAGGCATAGCTGACGTAAATCAGCGATACCGCAAAGGTGCCGCCAAATAACAGGTTAACATCCCCTTTTGAGGGCAACACGCTAATGGGTTGGGGCGTGGGTACCAGCATGAGGGCGGTAATACAAAATATACTAATCAGGATGATTTTAAGGGCAGTGAAGACTACCTGTGTGCGGCCACTATTTTTGTGTGTGCTGGAATGAACGATGGTCATGATCAGGACCAGGGTGCTGGCCAGGGCCTTCACCACCCAGGGGCCAGAGCCAGCATCGGGCAGGACAGATACAAAATAAGTACCAAAGGTTATTGCAGCCAGGGCCGTGGGGGCGGCAAAGCCAATCAAGGCAGACATCCAGCCCGAGACAAAACCGGCCGCCGGGTGATAGATTTTACCTAAAAAGTTATATTCCCCGCCGGAACGGGGCAGGGCTGCCCCCAGTTCGGCATAGCTCATCGCGCCGCAAAGGGCGGCAATGCCGCCAACAATCCATAACATCATCAAGACAAAGGGGGAGCGAATGTCCTGTAACTGATAGCCCAGGCTGGTGAACACACCGGTGCCAATCATGTTGGCTATGACCACGGCGGTGGCGGTCCAAAAACGGAATTTACTCAAAGCCAACCCCTATCGCGATGCGAGTGCAAAACTAAGCGCGAATAGAGGCACGAGGCAAGAGGGATTTGAACCTTGAATAGTAAAAGGTTCTCATTGAAAATATATGGCTATACAGACAAAATTCAAATACAAAAATTTAAAACGAACCTTATCTTGATTTGGAGATAGTAACCATTGTATTGAAGTCTAGCTGGGGTAATTAATGGGAGTTTATTGTGGGTGCAGAAAGCGAAAAAACAGGCATGATTGCCGGATTGATTGTTGGTGTGTTTACGCTGGCAGGGTACTTTGTTGGTGTATTAGGTACAGTTTACCTTTATATGTATGTTCTGGTGAACGTAATGAAATATGATTACGTTACAAGTAGTAGCGTAATGTTCATGATGATTATGGCAGGGTTTGCAATTATGGCGATAACTCAGCTTGTGTACTTGATTGTTAGCAAAAGCAAGATTGATAAAATTTTTGTATTAATCGCTATTTATTTGATAATTTATCCGTTGTTTATGGCGGCATCACTAAACCTTTATGAGGTTTGGAGTAAGCCAGAAATTTCGACTTCAATTAATGCTGTTGACGTTTATCGCCATTATATTGGTTTGCCCTTTGTTTTTCTGCTTAAGGCGATTAGCAGCTTAGGTGCCATCATCAGCCATTTTGCACCGGGACCTTTTATAACAGACGTAACCGCGAAATTGTCTCCGTTAATCGGAAAGCTGAGCGAGTCATATTCTTATATAGAAGCGAGACCATTGTTGCGGGGGTTAGTGCTGTTGCTTATCGGTGCTGTGTTAAGAAGTTTTCTGCCAAACAAGAACGATAACAGCATGAGCCAAAATGCAATGACGGCCATGGCTGCCTAGCTAAGAAGTTTCAGAGTAGTTTCAGGCTCTGCGGCGGGCACATCATTGACAAAGCGGGATATGGCGCGGGCCTCTCGCGCTAGCTCAATCAGTTCGGCAGGGGCGTCATCTGCGCTTTTTTGAATGGATTGGGCCAGCCGCTCCGCAATGTGCAAAAGGTGTAAGCCGTTAGCCATGATCCGTGCCTGCATTTCAACGGTATTGGGGTCACGGTCATATTCCGCCCCGGGTGTGCGCCAGCCGCCCCAGTCCTTGGCGTTGGTAACGACGACAGGAAATGTACCTGGGAATGGGTGATGGGCGCACTCCTCGGGGGTTTGCCATTTATTGCGCACGCGCAGAATGCGCCAATTCTGATGCCCGATGGGACCGGCGCTTTTATCGCGCTCTTCACCAGTAAGTTCATCGGCGGTAAAATCACGCCCAAGACCGACTTCATAATAAATGCGAACGGGTTCTTCAATATTTTTGACCCATTGTGGTTTGATTTGCTCTATTACAGACCATGTGCCCACGGGTTTTACATACACCCGCTGGTTTTTATGAAAGACTGCTTTGGCCATGGACTGTTCTCACGCTGGTACTAAAAAAAGTCCTAGCACGCCTCTGCTTAGCCGGGCGTTAAAGCTGTCGATCATTTTGATAGTATCGGGGCTAAGTGCATGTGGCACAGAAAGGCACCACCAGGGATCAATCTTGCGAGAGGCGCAAAATCGAGGTGTGTTGCGGGTGGTGACACTAAATTCACCCACCACGTATTATGAAGACCGGGAAGGCCCTGCTGGTTTTGAATATGACCTGGCCAACGCCTATGCGGACCATTTGGGTCTTGAACTACAAATGAAAACCGCACAAACCATAGAAGATGTTTTACTCGCCGTGACGGAGGATAAAGCTGATATCGCCGCTGCGGGTTTGACAATTACGCAAGATCGCCAACGTAATTTACGCTTTGGTCCTACCTATTTACACGTGCAAACTCGCCTTGTGTGCGGACGCAGGGGGCCAAAACCCAAAACGCTGGATGATCTGGCCAATGTGGATCTGCGCATTGCACCTGGTTCAGCCTATATCGAAGTGTTGCGTGATTTACAGAAACAGAATCCGGAAATTCGTTTTGAAATCAGCGAGAATGTTTCGGTTGAAAACCTGCTTGGACAAATCGGGCGGGGCAAGAAGTTTTGCACTCTGGCAGATAGCTATGTCTTTGACCTAAACCGGCGCTATTTGCCCGAGTTGACCAGCCCAATGACGCTGAGCGATGCACAACCCATTGCCTGGGCGTTGGGCGGGGGGCTGAACTGGCGACCGATCAGTCTGGAGCGTGATATGAAGGCATGGTTCGCCCGCGAAGATACCGGCGCTTTGCTGGAAACTTTGAACGAGCGCTATTTTCAGGTGGCGGACAATAATTTTGATTATGTGGATCTGGCGCGTTATCGCCGCGCCATCAGGGGACGATTGCCGGTGTTTCGACCTTTGTTTGAACGGGCCGGTAAGCGTTATAAAGTGCCCTGGGAATTGCTGGCCGCCTTATCTTGGCGAGAAAGCCATTGGCGCGCCAAGGCCCGCAGCCATACCGGCGTGCGTGGTATGATGATGCTCACCCGTGCCAGTGCGCGCGAGGCCGGGGTAACCAACCGTCTGGACCCGGCGCAATCCATAACCGGCGGTGCCCGTTATTTTGCCCGCCTTTTGCGACGTTTGCCTTTCGGCATAACCAATGAAGACCGCACCTGGTTTGCCCTGGCGGCCTATAATATGGGCTATGCGCATATGATGGATGCCAGAAGGCTGGCCGCCAGGCGCGGCCTGAACCCGGATCGTTGGCGGGATGTGCGTGAAGTCCTGATTGATATGGAAGATCCCAAAATCTATAAAACGCTGCCGCGGGGTTATGCCAATGGCCTTCAGGCCCGGGATTATGTGGCGGCGGTGCGTAATTTTTACGATATTTTGCGACAAAACACACAGAAAAAGGCCGCTCAATAAACATTCGTGCGTCTGGTGGTTGTGAACTGGGCCTGTGACCGCTAAACCCGCTTTTATGACGCAAAAACCAGCATATCTAAGGCAACTCGAAGCGCAGAGCATTATGATTATGCGTGAAGTCGCCGCCCAATTTGAAAATCCGGTATTGATGTATTCCATTGGCAAGGATTCGGCGGTGTTGCTGCATTTGGCCATGAAAGCCTTTGCGCCTGCCAAACCACCTTTTGCCCTTCTGCATGTGGATACCACCTGGAAATTTCGCGAAATGATTTCCTTTCGCGACGCGCTGATGGCGGAACTTGGTCTTGATCTGATTGTGCATACCAATACGGCCGGGGTAGAGGCCGGGATCACGCCGTTTTCCCATGGCAGCGCCCGTTATACCGATGTGATGAAAACCGCCGCCTTAAAGGAAGCGTTGTCTCTGCATGGGTTCGATGTGGCCATTGGCGGGGCGCGCCGCGATGAAGAAGTTTCACGCGCCAAAGAGCGCATATTTTCTTTTCGTTCGGCCAACCATCGCTGGGATGCCAAAAATCAGCGTCCAGAACTCTGGAATTTGTTGAACGGGCGCATTAACCCTGGCGAAAGCGTGCGGGCCTTCCCCCTGTCAAACTGGACCGAATTGGATGTGTGGACTTATATCGAGGCCGAAAATATTCCTCTGGTGCCGCTCTACTTTGCCGCTAAACGCCCGGTAGTTAAACGCGATGGCATGTTGGTCATGGTGGATGATGATCGTATGACTTTGGCAGAGGGTGAACAGGCTCAGGAACGCATGGTTCGCTTTCGCACACTGGGCTGCTATCCTCTAACCGGGGCAATAGAATCCGAAGCCTCCACTGTGTCTGAGGTTATAGACGAGCTAATCCATTCCAATCTTTCTGAGCGTGCCAATCGGGCCATTGATCATGACGAGGCCGGGTCCATGGAAAAGAAAAAGCAGGAAGGCTATTTCTGATGAGCATGGTACAGGAAAAAGGGATATTGCGGTTTCTCACTTGCGGCAGTGTGGATGATGGTAAAAGTACGCTGATCGGGCACTTGCTGTTTGATTGCAACGAGGTTAGCGAAGACGGGCTGGCCCGCTTGCATGCGCAAAGCCAGGCCGGTGGTCGTGCCGGTGCAGCGCTGGATTATTCGCTGTTGGTTGATGGCCTGATGGCCGAGCGCGAACAGGGCATCACCATTGATGTGGCCTATCGGTATTTTTCTACGCCGAAGCGCAAATTCATTGTGGCCGATACGCCGGGGCACGAACAATATACCCGCAATATGGCCACCGGGGCGTCTAATTCTGATCTGGCAATTTTACTGGTGGATGCCAGCAAGGGCCTGCAAATCCAGACCAAACGCCATAGTAAAATCGTATCCTTGATGGGCATTCGCCATCTGGTACTGGCGGTCAACAAGATGGATCTGGTGGATTATCGTCAGGACGTATTTGAAGATATTGCGTGTGATTATGCGGCGTTTGCGCAAAAACTGGGTGATTGCGATATTCAGGCCATTCCACTTTCTGCCTTGCAGGGGGATAATCTTTCCCGTTACAGCGAGGCGATGGCCTGGTATGATGGCCCAACTTTGCTTGAGCATCTGGAAACCATTGATACCAGCCAGGATGTGAAGGTGAGCGCCTTTCGCCTGCCGGTCCAATTGGTCAATCGACCCAATGCCAATTTTCGCGGCTATAGCGGCACCATTAGTGCGGGCCAGATTTGCATTGGCGAGGCCGTGCGCATCGGGCCTTCGGGAGCGCTATCGAAAATCGCCTCCATTCTCACCCCCGATGGTGAGGCCAACAGCGCCAGTATAGGCGAAGCGGTGACGGTGACGCTGGAGGACGAGCGCGATATCAGCCGGGGAAATGTGATTGCGGCCGCCGATGATCCGCCACCGGTCAGTGATCAGTTTGCGGCGCATGTGATCTGGATGCATCAACAACCGCTGCTTCCCGGGCGCCAAGTGCAATTGCGTCTGGGCGCGCAAAGCGTCAATGCCTCTGTAACCGAGCTAAAATACGTGATCAATTACGAAGACAACAGCCATATTGCGGGCAAAACGCTGGGGTTTAATGAAACCGGCTATTGTAACCTGGCGCTGGACCATCCCGTGGTGTTTGATACGTTCGAGAATAATCGCGACATGGGCAGCTTTATTCTGGTCGACAAGCTGAGCAATGAAACCGTGGGGGCTGGTATGATCGCCTTTGGCCTGCGCCGGGCCGATAATGTGCACTGGCAGGCCATGGATGTGGACAAACAGGCACGGGCCGCGCTGAAGGGACAAAAACCCTGTGTATTATGGTTCACCGGACTGTCTGGTTCGGGCAAATCCACCATTGCCAATTTACTGGAAAAACGCCTGCTGGCCCGTGGTGGTCACACCTATTTGCTGGACGGCGATAATGTACGCCACGGCCTGAACCGCGATCTTGGCTTTACTGACGCAGACAGGGTGGAAAATATTCGCCGCATTGGCGAAGTATCCCGATTGATGGTGGATGCCGGCTTACTGGTGATGGTGTCCTTCATTTCACCGTTTCGGTCCGAGCGGCGCCTGGCCCGCCAAATGGTAGAGGAAAGTGAATTTGTTGAAGTGTTTGTGGATACACCCCTTGAGGTTTGTGAAGAACGCGATGTGAAGGGGCTCTATAAAAAGGCGCGTGCCGGCAAGATTAAAAACTTTACCGGCATCGATAGCCCCTATGAAGCGCCGGAAAACCCGGAAATCCACCTGCATGCCGCCGATAAAAGCCCCGAGGAACTGGCCGAAGAAGTGTTTTTGGTTCTGGAGGCCAAAGGCATTGTCTAAAGCGGGGTTAAGTGCAACGCAAAAGCAGGTATTACGCAATGCCATGCTGGCTGCAGGGCGCGTCATTCTAAAGGTGCGTGCGGACGGCAGTGATCATTCCATCAAAGGCGATGGGTCGCCGGTAACGTTGGCCGATACCCGTGCAGAATATATTTTATTAAAAGCGTTGCAGGCAACCGTTCCAGACATCCCCGTAGTGGCCGAGGAGGCCGCCGAAGCCGGTCATATTCCCAAAACCGCCGGGGCGTTCTTTTTGGTCGATCCGCTGGATGGTACCAAGGAGTTTATCCGTGGTGGCACAGACTTTACCGTCAATATTGGTTTGATCGAAAATGGCTTGCCTGTTTTTGGGTTGATTTATGTGCCGGCCACCGGGCGCTTTTACGAGGGCGAAGCCGGGCAGGGGGCATGGGCTGCAGATATCGATTGTAACCAGCACGATATTTTCGCCGACATGGACAAATCCCCTATTGCCGTACGCACTGCTGTTCCGCAAAACCTGATGGCCGTGGCTTCACGCTCGCACCGCTCTAGGGAAACCAATGCATGGCTGGAGGCCCATAACGTAAAAGAGACGGTAGCGGCAGGCAGTTCATTAAAATTCTGCCTGTTGGCCGAAGGCAAGGCCGACGTTTATCCCCGTCATGGTCCCACCATGGAATGGGACACGGCGGCGGGGCATGCCATATTGTCGGCGTCGGGGGGGCGTGTGGTAAACTTGGATGGTTCTGCGTTTCTGTATGGCAAAGCCGATCAGCAACGCCCTTATCTAAATCCCGGTTTCATTGCCTATGGCGCAGGGTATAGGGCAGCATAATAATGCAAAGAGTTTTGAACTGGCTCTCCTTACTGACCCTTATTGGGGCTGGCATAGTATTGCCGGAAGTCGTTGGTGCTATGCAGAAAGGGTATTCCTCCAGCGCGAATTACTTAAGCGAGCTCGGCGCGTATGGAGCGCCGCATGCATTGTTAATTACCTATGGCAGTTTCTTGCCCATAGCACTGGCAATCGTGATTCTGGTTGTTTCGCTGTTTCAAAAACTTTCAGGTTTTCCAAAGGCAAGACTAGGGGCGCTTTGTCTTTTGGGCATTGCCATAGGATATTTAGGGGCCGTCCTTTTTAGGTGTGATGCCGGATGTCCGGAAACAGGCACTGGCCGCCAGGCTTTGCATAATCTGGGCGGTCTGATCGAATATTCTGGAGCAATATTCGGGCTGTCATTGATTTATTTTGGAACATTAAGACGGGTATCACGGACATTTTCAACTGTGACTTTGTTGACAGTGGTCATGGTTATTCTTGGATTTATCATGATGCTGTCTCCGCAAATGCAGGAATGGAAAGGTGGCTGGCAGAGATTGGCAGAGTACTCTCTGGTCTTCTGGTTTGTTTACGCCAGTTTCTGGCGGCCGGAATTGGTCAGGGCTAAGCCTTATTCCGATGATTTGATATAACGATGACGCTATACCTGTCGCTTATCGGCTTTGCATTTATGACCACCATTACGCCTGGGCCCAACAATTTTCTGTTGATGTCATCAGGGGCCCTGTTTGGGTGGCGCAAAACCCTGCCACATATTCTGGGCATCCAGTTTGGGTTTATCGCGCTTCTTAGCGCTTTTGTTTTTGGGCTTGGTCTGGTGGTTGATAACCGCCCGTGGCTAGTCAGCATTGCCAAATGGATCGGGGCGGCGTGGCTTTTCTGGATGGCCGTACAGTTTTTCAGAACGGCATTTCATTTGGGGCGATCAAAAACAATGCCCGTAACAAAAGCAAAATCCCGGCCATTTCGTTTTTACGAGGCGGCCTTGTTTCAGTGGGCAAACCCCAAGGCCGTCATCATCGGCCTGTCGGTGGGCGGCGGCTTTGTTGGCCTATCGCCCAGCATGTGGCTGCGTGCCCTGATTATCAGCATTACGTTTTTGTTGTGCGGCAGCATATCATCTACCACATGGACTCTAGCCGGCAGTTATTTAAACCGGCATATGTCCAGCGGTCGCTCGGCCGTGTTTTTGAACCTGTTGATGGGGATATTATTAAGCGTAACCGCCGCCCTTATTTTAAGCTATTGAGCGCTTCTTGCATTGGCGTTGGAATGCTTATGTCCTGGGCCTTGCCGACGCCCCCGACTTTGCCGTCATTGCCAAAAGAATACACGTTGAACTGG
Source organism: Robiginitomaculum sp. (assembly GCA_002733485.1). GTDB lineage: Bacteria > Pseudomonadota > Alphaproteobacteria > Caulobacterales > Maricaulaceae > Robiginitomaculum_B. Next base: position 65,574 of record NVVU01000003.1, on the reverse strand, counting down.
CCAGTGCGCTCAGCATAAAAATATTGATAGGCATTGCCCCATGGATCATTCCTGTGTGCAAAGGCGCTTTCCAGAACCGCCAAGCCTTCTACGGTAGAAGGATAGCGCGTATTCGATAATTTGTACGCCTCCAGAGCTTCGCTTAAAATCACGATATCCTGGCTTACCATAGCCCGCCGGGCTTTATATTGCCCGGGCAATATGTTTAACGCAGCAATCAGCGCCAATACACTGACCATGGCGATGGCGGTCGTGATTTCCATAGGGGTATAGGGAGAAAACAACCGGCTTTTTAAACTGAAACTGGTTTTTGTCTGCAATGCAGATGCATCGATATGAGACAGGGCTACCTCCACAAATACGCAACACGCCCCGGTTTTGTACAAAACGCGGTTATATTGGTGTTTATACAACAGTCTTGCTCTCATGCGAGCAATTTCTGCGCCACAAATTTGATTTTGGAAAATATTTCATAAGCGAGCAAAGGCAGATCTAAATTTCAGATTTGATGGATTTTGCTTTTGAAATCACGGTCAATACAGCCCATAAGACCAACATGAATGTCGTTGCCAATCATAAACTCTCTGTCGCGCCGATGATGGACTGGACGGATCGGCATTGCCGGTTTTTCCATCGCCTGATCAGCAGGCACGCACAGCTTTATACCGAAATGGTAACGGCCAAAGCCCTGATCCACGGCGATGCAGGCCGCTTGTTACGCTTTGATGCGGCCGAACATCCGGTTGTCTTGCAATTGGGCGGGGCAGAGCCAGCCGAGTTGGCAATGGCGGCAAAATTGGCCGAAGAGGCGGGGTATGGCGAAATCAACCTGAATGTTGGCTGTCCATCGGACCGGGTGCAATCGGGGGCCTTTGGGGCCGCGTTAATGGCAGAGCCGGATCGCGTTGCCGAATGCGTTGCCGCCATGAAGGCAGCGGTTTCTGTGCCGGTGACAATTAAATGCCGCCTTGGCATTGATGATCAGAACCCTGAGGAGACTTTGCCAGTTTTTATTGAAACGGTGAAGGCTGCGCCCTGCCAGACCTTTATTATTCATGCCCGCAAAGCCTGGTTAAAAGGGCTTAGCCCCAAGGATAACCGCACCGTTCCGCCTTTGGATTATGACCTGGTGCGAACCATTAAAGAGATCTGGCCTGACCTGACTATTATTCTGAATGGGGGGATGCGCGACATACCCCATGCTATGGAGGAAACCAAAACGCTGGACGGGGCTATGCTAGGCCGGGCGGCTTATCAAACCCCGTGGGTGTTGGCCGATGTGGATGCTATGGTTTTTGGAGATAAAAAAGTAAAAGCCAATAAGGCAGACGTAGTACAGGCCTTGATGGAATATGCTGCGGGCGAAATCGCCCAGGGAACGTCGTTGCATGCCATAACCCGGCATATCTATGGCCTTTTTTCTGGGGAGGCCGGCGCGCGTCTCTGGCGGCGAACTCTCTCAGAAATGGCACCAAAACCCGGGGCTGGGCCAGAGGTGATTGCCGAAGCAGCTCAGGCCGTTCTGGGTGAGAAATGGGCGGCATAATGGGCGTTTTTATAGACCATTGGCAACTCATTGTGGCGCTGATCGGGGCCGGGGCATTTGCCGGTATTATCGCCGGGCTGTTTGGCGTGGGCGGCGGTGTGGTCATTGTCCCGGCATTATATGCCGCTTTTGGTATTTTGGATGTGGATGATGCGGTGCGTATGAAAGCCGCCGTGGCGACGTCTTTGGCGACCATCATCACCACCTCCATTCGCTCGGCGTGGCTGCATTATAAACGTGGTGCCGTGGATGTTCGCATTCTCAAAGCCTGGGTGCCCTGGATTATGATGGGGGCGCTGGTGGGCTCCTTTGCAGCCAGTGCTGCGCCAGGCGAAGCATTGACCATGGGCTTTGCCATTTTTCTTATTTTGCTGTCTATACAAATGGGCTTTGGCCAGCCCGATTGGCGCTTGCGCGATACCATGCCGCCAAAAGGCCCCAGCGCCGTCATTGCGTCTTTGGTTGGCTTGTTCTCGGCCATGGCGGGCATTGGCGGCGGTATTTTTGGGGTTGTTATCATGACCTTGTGCGGCAAACCTATTCATCGCGCCGTCGGCACTGCCGCCGGGTTTGGCGCGGCGATTGGCATTCCGGCAACGCTTGGCTTTATCATTGCAGGCTGGAATGTACCAAACTTGCCGGTATTCTCGTTTGGCTATGTCAATATGGCGGGGTTTGTCTTTATTGCCAGCCTGACGGCCCTGATGGCCCCGGTTGGAGTGGCGCTGGCGCATGCCTTGCCGGTAAAATATTTACGCCGCCTGTTTGCAGTTCTGATGGTGGTTGCCGGCGGCCTGATGCTAAGGGATGTTTTGGTTTAGCGCCGCAAAATAAGCTGGTCACGACTGGCCTCAAAGCGCGACAGACGGCCTAGATAACTCATACCCAAAAGAGAAGTATCCAAACCTTTAGCCAGGACCAGGGCATCAACATTGCGCACGCCAAGGCCGCCAATGCTTAAGGTTTCAATCTGAATAGGGGCGGCAAATACCTGCCCCGAGGCAGTGTTGACCGGCACGACAAAGCGCAGATCTTCTTTTTTGTATCCTGCCCGGCGGGCATCCGAGAGCGTTAGCGCCACTTTGCTGGCACCAGTATCCACCATAAAACGAATATGGGTGGTGTTTACGCTGCCCTCGGCCCAAAAATGCCCATCCGAGGCTTTGCGAATGGCCACTGCAGACCCGTTCGTACTAGTCTGGCCTCTATCGGGGACGGATTGCGGGCGAGAAGGGCTTAACTCGCCCATCACCTTTTTACCGATAAAGGAAAAGTCCTGGCGAAAGGCGAAAAGGGTAACCAGTAAAAGGAAAATACCAATCCAGATCACCCCCTGGCGCAATGCCAATCCGAGGCGTGCGCGCGAACCGCTGAATATCCCGGTGCTGATCATGGTCACCAGAATGATCAGAAAGACGAACTGGCCACGATCTTCGGTACTTGGTAATAAATTGGGGGCCAGAACGCCAATGCCCAGCATCAGGGCGGCAACGATCAAGGCAAAAATAGCAAAAAAACCAAGGGCGTTGCGCAAACTCTCTCTCCGATGAAAGGCAAACCTTAGAGTATTTTTTTGGTGCAGCAAATTAATTCCATGGAATCATAAAATGCTCTAGCCTTCGTATATGCTGGTTTGATTCAGTAGGAGAAAACCTGTGCTGCACGACCCACAGTTCTTGCGAATGATCCTTGTACTGGCTGTCGTGGCCGGGATTGTGATCCTTTATGCATTTGAGCTGTTTGCCATTGAAATTATTTCGGCTGCTGCCATCGCCGTATTCCTCTTATTGTTTCAGTTATGGCCTGTGCCCAATAGTAGTTTTGGGGCAGAGGAAATACTGGCCGGATTTGCCAATCCGGCACTGATCGCCATTCTGGCACTGTTGGTGGTGGGGCAGGGCATGTTTCATACTGGCGCTATGGAAGGTCCATCACGGGCACTGGCAGCCTCTTATGACCGTCGCCCCACCCTTACCATGGGGGCGCTGTTTGGCTTTGTTATGCTGATCAGTGCCTTTATCAATAATACACCGGTGGTGGTGATGTTTATCCCGGTGCTGGTGGCGATTGCTTCGCGGGTTGGCACCTCGGCATCCCGGGTAATGATCCCCTTATCCTATGTTTCTATTTTGGCGGGCATGACCACCCTTATCGGATCATCCACCAATATTCTGGTTGCTGATGTTCTTAAACGCGAAGATGGAATCCGGCTGGATTTTTTCTCGCTGGCGCCACTTGGGCTTGTGTTTGCGCTGACCGGGGTGATTTATCTATTGGTGATCGGGGTGCGGCTATTGCCCAAACGCGAAGGCGTAAAGAAAGAGCGCAGCTCAGGTCGGCAATATATCGCCCAAATCGTGATTACGGCAAAAAATCCGCATCTTGGCGAAGCACCGGTGGCGGGCATGTTCCCGCAGCTGAACACCCTGACCATTCGCATGATCCAGCGAGATGACAAAGTTTTCTACCCCCCCTATGACGCCGAAGCGACATTGCAAGAAGGTGATGTGTTGACCGTGGCGGCAACGCGCAAGGTATTAAGTAATCTTCTGATTTCTGATCCAGGCATGCTGAGTGGAANTGCTGCGTGGTGATGCAGCAATAGAAAGTGCTAATCCTGAGGGGGCGCTGGCCATTACTGAGGCCGTCGTGGCCCCGGGATCACGTTATGAAGGCCGCACGTTGGAGCAAATTGGCCTGCGGGCACGGACCGGGTGCATTGTGCTGGGGATTCAGCGCCGCTCGCACATGATGCGCCAGAAGCTCTCCACCATACGCCTTCAGGCCGGTGATGATTTGTTGCTGTTTGGATCAAGGGCGGATTTACGTGCCTTGCGGCATGACCGAAACTTGCTGGTGCTTTTATGGTCAATGGCCGATGTGCCGGATATCCGCCTGGCTTTGCGTGCCAGATTAATCTTTGGGGCGGTTATTTTGGCCGCAGCTAGCGGTTTGTTGCCTATTGTTGATGCGGCGCTGGGCGGTGCTGTGGCCATGGTGGTTTTGGGGTGCCTTAATTTACGACAGGCAGCCAGAGCGCTTGATCTGCGCATCTACCTGCTCATTGGGGCTGCCTTCGCCATGGGGGCCAGTCTGCAAGAAAGCGGTGCCGCAGAAATGATGGCTAATGCCGCCGTGAATGCGGCCATGCCTTATGGGCCGGCTGCTCTGTTGATCGGACTTTTTGCAATGGTGGCCGTGCTGACCAATATCTTGTCCAATGCGGCCACTGCGGTGCTCTTTGCCCCCATTGCAGTGAATGCCGCGATTAAATTTGCTGACACCCCTGAAATGGAAAACAAGCTGGCCGTGGCGGCGGTGATGACCGTGATTTATGCGGCAAATTGTTCGTTTGCGACCCCGATTGCCTATCAAACCAATTTGCTGGTCATGGGGCCAGGGAATTACCGTTTTATGGATTATTTGCGTGTAGGCGGGCCATTGGTCATACTAATATGGCTGGTTTTTGCACTGGTTGCACCATATTATTTTGGTTTGTAGGCATTTGAATAATGCGAGCTTTATAGTTTTTCCATGACCCATCCGTTTCCACTAAAGCAATTACGGTTTTTCCTGACGGCCCCGGCGCCGTGTCCGTACTTGCCAGGTAAAATGGAGCGCAAGCTGTTTACCCATTTGCATGTTCTGGATGGGCCGGAGCTGAACGACAGTCTGACACAGGCCGGCTTTCGCCGCTCACAGAATATAGTCTATCGCCCGGCCTGCGAGGACTGTTCAGCTTGTCGTTCGGTGCGCGTATTGGCTGCGCAATTTAAACCCAACCGTACACAGCGAAGGGTTTTTAAAAAAAATGCAGATCTGAGCCGCACCATAGAGGCGGCCCTGGCCAGTGATGAACATTATGCGCTGTTGCTACGTTATGTTCGAACCCGGCACCCCGATGGCGGTATGGAGGATATGTCTTACGCCGATTATCTGAGCATGGTGGAAGATACCGCCGCGCGCAGTCAGATTTGCGAATATCGCGATGATAGCGGGAAATTGCTGGCCGCGGCGCTGGTGGATCAGTTGGGTGATGGCCCCTCGCTGGTCTATAGCTTTTATGATCCCGGGTCGGTTTCGCGATCATTGGGGACCTATATTATTCTGGACCATATAGAGCAGGCCCAAAAGAAGAGCCAGCCCTATGTTTATCTTGGATTCTGGATACAAAACAGTGACAAGATGAGCTACAAAGCCCAATACAGGCCCTTGGAAGTTTTACGCCCCCATGGCTGGGAAATTCTGGAGCAAAGCGAATAATGAAACGCAGAACCTTATTGACCGCAGGCAGTCTTGGGCTAGGTGCGGCACTGGCTGCTTGTGGCGGTCCGCAAAGTGCAAAATCTGGTACCCAAACCCAAGACGGCAGCCCGGCTTCGCCGGCGGTTTTGCGCAAAAAAGCTCGCACGCTCAGGCTGGTTACTGCCTGGCCTAAGAACTTTCCGGGCCTTGGCACTGTTGCCGAGGAAATTTCCCAAAACATAGGCACCCTGTCTGGTGGCACGCTGGCGGTAAAGCTTTATGCCGCCGGGGAGTTGGTACCGGCCCATGAAGAGTTTGATGCGGTATCATCGGGGGCCGCCGATATGTATCACGCCTCTGAATATTACTGGATGGGGAAATCAAAAGGCTTTGCATTTTTTACTGCCGTTCCCTTTGGCATGACGGCGATTGAGCAATTGGGATGGATCAATGATGGTGGCGGCAAATCTTTGTGGGACAAGCTTTCGGCGCGCTTTAACCTGATTGCCTTGCCAGCCGGATCCACCGGGCACCAGATGGGCGGCTGGTTTAAAAAAGAAATCAACACGCTGGATGACCTGAAGGGTTTAATCATGCGCATTCCTGGCCTTGGCGGCGATGTGATGCGCGAACTGGGGGTGTCGCCCAAACTGCTGGCCGGCGGGGCGATCTATCAGGCGTTGCAATCAGGGGCCATTGACGCCACCGAATGGGTGGGGCCATGGAATGATATGGCGTTCGGGTTTTACCGTGAAGCGCCATATTATTATGGGCCGGGCTTTCACGAGCCGGGTTCCACCGTGTCTTTGGGCTTTAATCTTGAGGTTTGGAACAGCCTTAGCTCGCAAGAACAAATCGCCGTAAAAGGGGCTTGTGGCTGGGCCATGAGTACTTCTTTGGCGCAGTTCAGCTGGCAAAATGCCAAGGCTCTGAAAACCCTTAGAGACGAGCACGGGGTTCAGGTGCGTAATTTCTCAGACGAAATATGGAAAGCCCTGGGCATAGCCACCAAAAAAGTGCTGGCAGAGGTTGGTCAGTCTGACCCGGAAACTCAGGCTATACACGATAGCTATATGGCCGCCTTGCACGAAGCCAGCGCCTGGGCTCAGGTTTCTGATGGTCCCTATTTGCGCCTGCGTTCGCTTGCCGGGTTTTAATGTCGTTTTTGTTTTCCAATACAGTGTTCAGCTGGGGTGTGTTATGGGCACAGCCCTTGCTGGTACTGGCATTTTCTCTGTTAGTTGTCCGGGCAATGGGGCGTCACGCCGAAGGCCTTGTAGAGGTATCTACGCTATTTGTTCGCCTGGTTGATTGGCTAAGTGTAGCCATCATAGAAACGGCAAAATGGCTGGCCCCAATGATGGCGCTAACGGTCGCGGCTCTGGTAATTACCCGTTATGTCTTTGGGCTTAGCGCCATTAAGCCACAAGAATCTGTAATTTACATGCATGCGCTTTTGTTTTTGCTGGCGGCCCCTGCAACGCTGCTGACCAATGGCCATGTACGTGTCGATATTTATTATGAAAAGCTATCTGAACAGGGCAGGGCAATCGTTGATTTGCTGGGGGCAACCTTTCTTTTGATGCCGATCGCCATTTTGATCTTCAAATATGGCGGCAGTTATGCCGCCCGTGCCTGGGTTTTTCATGAAGGTTCGGCTGAGGCCAATGGCTTGCAGGCGGTTTATCTTTTAAAAACCTCTATTCCTGTCTTTGCAGCTCTGATGATGGCGCAGGGATCGGCCATGGCATTGCGGGCCGCGCTCTGCCTTTATGGCGAGCCCATGCCAGCCCCACAAAGCATTGAAGAGCACGTCTAGGGTATGGGCCTATTACTATCCCATCTGGACCTGTTGATGTTCGCCGCCGCCATACTGTTATTGCTGTCGGGTTATCCCGTAGCCTTTGCGTTGGCCGGGGTGGCCTTGTTATTTGCCGGTATTGGCATCCTTACCGGCCATTTTGATGCCCATTTGCTCAGCGCTTTTCCCAATCGCATTTATGGGGGGGTGATGACTCGCCAGGTAATGTTGGCTGTACCGCTTTTTGTATTCATGGGGGTGATGCTGGAACGCTCGAATATTGCCGCAGAACTCCTTGAAACTATGGCAAAATTATTTGGACGACTGCGTGGCGGTCTGGGAATTTCCGTAATTTTGGTCGGGGCGTTACTGGCGGCATCCACCGGTATTGTCGGGGCAACGGTGGTGACCATGGGGCTACTCTCATTGCCAACCATGCTGCGCCATGGCTATTCACCATCGCTTTCCTGCGGGGCCATTGCGGCCTCTGGAACTTTGGGCCAGATCATCCCCCCATCCATTGTTCTGGTGTTGCTGGGCGATGTGATTTCCAATGCTTATCAGCGGGCGCAGCTGGATGCCGGTAATTTTGCACCGCGCACCATTTCCGTTGGCGATCTTTTTGCCGGGGCCTTGCTACCGGGCCTGTTGCTTGTGGTTTTGTATTTGCTCTGGATGATTACGGTGGCGTATTTTCGACCGGAAATGGCCCCGGCGGTAATAAAAGAGGGCGATGAAACGCCCAGTATGAAGACGGTGCTGGGGGTGTTGCTGCCACCACTATTGTTGATATTTTCGGTTTTAGGCTCAATTTTGGGTGGCCTTGCAGATGTAACCGAGGCCGCCGGCGTTGGCGCGTTGGGTGCCTTGTTTCTGGCAGCCAGCCGTCTGGGGGGCGCTAAACAAAAAAGTCCGGATTGGGGACGGATCTGGGTATTGGCCGGTGCTGCCGCCTTTGCCAGCATGATCGCTCTGGCGATGGTAATGGACTTACGTCTTGGCCGGTCTGACACCAGCATAGCTGAGAAAATTGGGCAGAGCGTAGCGATATTGCTTACGATGCCGGCGTTAATTGGCGTTGGTGCGGCTTTGTGGAGGCTTTATAAAACCAGGGTTTTGCAGGCGGTTAGCCGTTCCACAGCACAAATCAGCTCTATGGTGTTTATCATCCTGATCGGGGCCACCTTGTTCAGTCTGGTTTTTCGTGGTTTGGGCGGTGATGACACGGTAGAGCACCTGCTGCTGTCGGGGGGCGGTGGGCCGGTGCGCGCTGTTGTCCTGGTGATGCTGGTTATGTTTTTTCTGGGATTCTTTTTGGACTTTATCGAAATTACCTTTGTCGTAGTTCCCATTGTTGGCCCGATTTTGCTCGGCATGGGCGTAGACCCCATTTGGCTGGGGGTAATGATGGCCATTAACCTGCAAACCAGTTTTTTAACGCCGCCCTTTGGCTTTGCCCTGTTTTATCTGCGCGGCGTAGCGCCAGAAGGGATCACCACCGGGCATATATACCGCGGTGCCTTGCCCTTTGTGGCTATCCAGATTCTGGTGATGGCGCTGGTGGCGCTGTTTCCCGCTTTGGCAACGGCCTTGCCGCGCATGATTTATGGCTAAGTAAGCGCCTACAGGTCAGGGAAAAACCGTTCGCGCATACGGGCACAATAGGCGGGCAAAACATCATGAGACAGCGCCGCACGCTTTAGAGGCGTATCAAAAGGCGCATCAATAATGCCGCTGAGTTGACCATAAAGCGCCGCATCTACGGCTTTGGGAGTATCGCCAAAGGTAAAATCCTGATCGCCAATAAAGCCTGCTATRGCTGCTAGGTCTTCGGCGGCAAGGGCATAAAGCATATCACGATCATGGCGACCAATCCCGTGTCCATGCAAGGCTTTGCGTAAGTCATTCCTGGCAATGCTGGGCACGATGAGACGTAAGGGGAATGGTAGTTTTCCAAAAAATAGCGGCTTTAAAATTTCCCAGTTTTCGTCCTCCAACCAGCGCGAATACACAAGCGCCCAATAAAGATGTTCATCGGCAAGCCGGGTGAAGGCCAGGCTTTCTGCCTTTTGATGCGCATTCAGGCCTTTGTTGAAATCAACATTGTATTCAGTTTCCAGGTAGCGCTGAATAAGGCCGGAGTCTCCCTTCAGTGAACCATTATCTTCAATATAGGGGATTTTTCCCGTTGGACCATTCCTGGGATTGCCTTCGATTTTAATTTCAAAAGGAAGCTCTGACATTTTCAGAAGAACTTCCAACTTGATACAAAATGGACTGGGATTGGCCGCGCCAAGACCGGGCGGAGGTTGAAATAGCTTGATCAATTTGAATCACCATAAGAGCTTTGAAGAAAACAAACAAAGAACATGGGTATGTTCTTGAGACAAGAAAAAAGGCCCGGCAGCTGCCGGGCCTCTCATCAAATTATTGTTACCGGGACTTAACGGTGCAGGGTCAGCACAACACCAAACATTCTTGGGTCTTTGGTGAAGCCGGTAAGGTTGTTAAAATCAATACCGCCAATAACGTTGATCTCGTTGGTTAAATTGCGAACGTAGAAAGCAAAATCAAGCGAGTCATCGTTGCGGACATACCCTAGACGCAAACCGCCTTCGAAATTCCCACTGGAGTTGAACTCAGCCGATTGGTACAGGAAGAAATTAGTTTTCCCCTGGATTGACCAATCTGTGTAGGCATAAAATTCGCCGTAACTACCAACGGGCACCGCATAACGAGCCGTGAAGTTAGCTGTGATTTCAGGAGCCTGAGGGAAAGGATTGCCATTAACAAGGGCATTACCATTGGCATCCAGCGGATCAAGAGGGGTACACATACCGGAACCACAGACCGGAACCGCTAGGTTCGGATCATGGAATTCGGTTTTATTCAAGGCAAAACCGCCGGTCAGTACAAGGTTGTCTGCGGCCAGCCATTCCAGATCAGTTTCAAAGCCATAACCAACGCCTTTTTTGGCATTGATGAGTTGGTTGAAATTGCCACCGCCACCAATGGCGGTCAATTGCATGTTTTTGATGCTGTAATAATACACATCAGCATTCAGACGCAGGGTGTTTTCCAGCAATTCAGATTTGAAGCCGGTTTCAATAGAGTCGATGGTTTCCGAACGGGCCGATGAAGGTTGACCAAAGAAAGCGACATCACGCCCCTGAATAGAGGGCGCTCTGAAACCGCGAGCCGCCCGAGCATAAAGATGCACATTGTCTGTGGCGGCATAATCCCCGCTGACGTCCCAACTCACTTTGCTACCCGAAATCACCACATCTGAAATTGGGAAATTCGTCGCGATTGAACCCAGGCGTTTGTTATCTTCTGTATAGCGAACACCGGCTGTTACTGTGAACTGATCAGTTAGATCATAACTACCCTGACCAAAAATGGCCCAGGTATTATTTGATTGTTTTAGAACGGTTTCAGGGACAAAGAATGGGTTCGTTCCCAAATCCAGATCCATGTTGAAGTAATAGGCACCGGCCTGCCATTTTACAGGGCCACTGCCATTGCTCGCAACTCTAAATTCCTGAGTGAGCTGGTTGTGGTTCTTGATCGAGCCTTCTGTTGTCGATGGGAAGGGGATAAAGCCCGGGCCCATGAACGGAAGGAAAGAGGCACCAAACCCACCATCGATATCACCAATGCTGGATCCGTCGACCGTTTGAAGCGAGGAAATGGATGTATACGTAACGGCATCCGTTTCATATTCCATTTTCAGGGTCAGGCCGGAATTGTTATACTTTTGAACATTGTCGCCGCCGCCATCAAAAAACACGGTGTCACGAATAAAGTTACCATTCAGATTGTTGCTGCCGCTGTCAAAAATATTGGCGCGGAACAGGGTCGCCGAATTACCGTCCAAAGAACGCGTCTGCGCAATCACCAAAGCGCTGAAATTCTCTGTAGGGGTGAACAGGAATTGAATGCGGCCTGCAATATCTTCGAAGCCACCAAGGACATTTTTATTGCCGGTAAAGCCGTTGTTTACCCAGTTATCACGCTGTGAGTAGAGGCCGGAAACCCGCATGGACAATTTGTCTTTTACCAGGCTGCCACCCATGGCACCGGTAAGGCGCACGGTGTTATACCGTCCCCAGCTTGCCGAGGCGTCTACTTCAAATTCATCGCTAGGGCGAACACTGTCAAACTTTACAATGCCGGCAGTGGTGTTCCGCCCAAATAGCGTTCCTTGGGGGCCGCGCAGGACTTCGACCTGCTCTATGTCAAACAGTGGAAAGCTTTTCAGAGCCACATTTTCCATCACCACGTCATCCATGATAACAGAAACGGGTTGTGAAGCCGCCAGATCAAAGTCGGTATTGCCCAGGCCGCGGATATAAAAACGCGGGGCAACACGGCCATTTGAAGATTCGATATTCAGGCTGGGAATGCGGGCAGAAAGGGCCAGAATATCATCACCACCGGAAAGGATGTTATCCAGATCATCACCATTCATGGTGCTGATTGAAATCGGCACGTCCTGAATATTTTCTGCACGTTTTTGTGCAGTAACAATGATGACATCAAGACCATTGTCGTTGGTGACTTCCTGTGCCGTTGCCGGCAAGGCCAGTGCGCCCGAAAAGGCTAGGGCGACTACGCTGACCGCGCCACCGAAGCGTCCCAAATTCTTTTTGAATGAAGTGTTCATAAGAGATAGTTTCCTGTCTAGGCAGGCCGACAGCACGCCAGCCTCAAAAAAATCAGTTTGATGATGTGAATTTCTAGGCCCAGAGCCAACAAAATGCCAGATTGTGTAGGCTGTGTGACGGAAAATACGTAGCCATAGTGACATTTTGAACACGTTTAAACCTCCCTCTTAAAGTATTTGTTTCCTCCAGGCGGTTATTTTTCCCGCTATTGGGGAAATGAAGACCGGAACTCTATGATCCGCTGGACATCTAGATGTTACCATTTGCCATCGAAGCCAGGCATGCCGGATAAAGCCAATGTTCTGATTCGATCACCCGTTTTGCCAATATGTCACCTGTATCACCTGCCAGAACGGGTACAGAGGCTTGGGCGATTATCGGCCCCTCATCCATTTCGGCACTGRCAAAATGAACCGTGCACCCATGTCGTTTCAAGCCTGCTTCGATGGCCCGTTCATGGGTGTTCAGCCCTTTCAGGTCGGGCAGAAGAGAGGGGTGAATATTGATCAGTTTCCCCTTCCACTGATTGACAAATCCGGCACCTAGAATGCGCATAAACCCGGCCAGGCAAACCAGCTGTACCTGGTTGGAAACCAGGGCATTATGCAAAGCCTCTTCAAAGCACTCACGGTTCTTATAACCTGTATGTTCAATAGTCAGGGTTTTGACACCATATTGGTGCGCGATAGACAGGCCTTTTGCCTCTTTATTGTTGGAGATTACCAGTGCGATCCTTGCGGGAAATCCAGTGTTGTTGGTGGCTTTGATCAGAGCCTCCATATTGGATCCACGACCCGAAATCAGCACGGCGACCGGTACACTCATGATGGGTTGTTTGCCAGCTCCCCGGCAATCCATGCTGTTTCTCCGGCAACACATAAATCCCGGACCACGGTACTGGCATCTTCTTTTGCAACCACGCAGAGCATACCAATGCCGCAATTAAAGGTGCGCCGCATTTCATGGGTTGTTATTCCGCCTGTGAGGGATAACCATTCAAAAACATCGGGCAATGACCAGGATGAATAATCCAGATCTGCCGTTAAATGTTCCGGCAGCATGCGCGGTGGATTTTCGATTAAGCCCCCTCCGGTAATGTGCGCTAGCCCCTTGATTTTCCCGCTATGCAGCAGAGGTAACAGTGAACGCACATAAATGCGCGTCGGTGTCATCAGGGACTCGGCCAGGGTTGTTCCGGGGGCGAAAGGTGACGGTGTATTCCAATCCAGCCCAGCAAGCTTTACTGCCGCCCGGATCAGTGAATACCCATTAGAATGCGGGCCGGATGATGCCAGTGCTATGACCGCGTCACCGGCCTGCATATGGTCTTTTTGCGGCAATAAATGATCCCGTTCTGCGGCCCCGACAACGAAGCCGGCCAGATCAAAATCCTCACCGGAATACATGCCCGGCATTTCGGCGGTTTCACCGCCTATGAGGGCACATCCCGCTTCGGTACAGCCCTTGGCAATACCCCCGATTACAATGGCCGCCTGTTCAGGGTCAAGTTTACCGCAGGCAAAATAGTCCAGAAAAAAAAGAGGCTCTGCACCCTGTGCCAGAACATCATTCACACACATAGCCACAAGATCGACACCGACAGTACTGAACTGTCTGCTTTGAATGGCAATTTTTAGCTTGGTCCCCACACCATCCGTTCCTGAAATCAGGATTGGATCCTTGAACCCAGCGGCTTTTAGATCAAATGCGCCACCAAAACCGCCAAGCCTTGTATCCGCGCCAGGGCGGTGGGTAAGTTGTGTGATCTTGCGCAGTTTAGCAATCAGTGCGTCACCGGCACTGATATCAACACCGGCTTGGGCATAGCTGAGGCCATTGTGATGACGTTTGACCATTGGCTGATTCCTTTTGCGCTGCTTCTTAAAAGCCTATTGTGAGAATAGGCGCAAGTCGCGGCTTTCATTCAGGGTGCTGCATCGTCTATATTAAATGCTGGTTTGGTGTAATGATTGCGAGAACACCCATGTTACGTGCGATTTTGATCATCCTGGCAGGTCTTGTTACTGCAACAGCGACCATGGCTGGCAGCCCTTTTGAAATTACCGGGGTTCGTATTGATGCCTATGGTGCCAATGTAACCAAAGCGCGGGAACAGGCCATTCGTGTCGGCACGTTGGATGCCACGTATCAACTATTAGACCGATTGACTCTGCCTTCGGATCGATTAGCGCTGGATCCGCCATTAATAATCACCGAGGACATCGCAGAACAGTTGGTGGCAGGCATTGAAATTGCCAATGAAAAGCGCAGCCGCTCGCGCTATCTTGGGGATTTGAGCGTGACCTTTGATGTGCAGGCGGTGCGAAATTTTTTGCGAGCGCATAATTTACCTTTTGTAGAAAGCCAGGCGGCATCAGTTTTGGTTGTGGCTTTATGGCAGAACGCAAAGGGACGGCCAGTGCTGGGCACTGATAACCCTTTTGCAAAGGTTCTGGAACGGCCAGGTTTTCAAAACCATCTGGTTCCGTTGAAATTTGCAAAAGAGAACCTGGTTTTGGATGATGAAGAGGCGGCCTTAAAAGCCTGGCGATTGGCCAATTTTGATACTGGTTTACTCAGCGCCATGGCGACGGATGCTGGCGTAAAGGAAATCATTATTGCTTCGGCAAAACGCGAAGGATCTAACGCTGTCCGTATTCAGGCACAGCGAGTTCAGATTAGTGAAACCGGGATTGAATCAATCGTCGATATGGGCTCGTTCGAAGGGATGGCACCATTTAGCGCCCGCCAATCGCAATGGTTGGCACAGGCCTTGTTTGCCGCTGCAGATAAAATCGCCCAAGTACTGGACACAAACTGGAAACACCAGGCCATAGTGCGCGATGATATGCGCCAAAGCGTTCGTCTGACCGCCCTTTATAACTCTCTGCCAGAATGGCAGCGTCTTCGGGATGCCCTGGGGGGCGTTGCGCTGGTGGACGAGGCGCGGCTGGATGCACTTAGCTATGACGGGGCCTTGTTAACGCTGAACTATATTGGCAGCGAGGAGCAATTGGCCAGACGCCTGGCACAAAAGGGCATTTCACTGAGTCATGAAGATATTGGGCTGGTGGCCCGCGTACAATAGTTCCGCATGAGGTGGTGTCGTGCAAACCCGTCAACTCTGGCTTGATCTGGCCCCAAAGGGGGGTGCCTATCGCCGCGACACCTTTGTCGAGGGGCGTAGCAATGCCCTGGCGCGCAAGGCATTAAAGGCCTGGCGTGAATGGCCGGGGGGGATACTGGCCCTTACCGGCCCGATGGGGTGTGGCAAATCGCATCTGGCGGCCTTGTGGGCACAGGAGAACGGCGGGCATAAGCTGGAGCTGAACAACCTTCCCCGAAATATACAAGGCTGTGTATTGATTGAAGACTTGCCAGAGGCAATGCACGAGCAGAACCTTTTCAGGCTGATCAATAATGCTGCCCAAGGAGCAGTGCATGTCTTGTTGACCAGTGCGGTAAAGCCGCGCCAATGGCCTGTTCACATGCCGGATTTACCTTCTCGTTTGGTGGCCATGCACAACGTGGTGATTGAAGAGCCGGATGATGTGGTGCTTTCCGGCGTTCTCAAAAAGCTATTTGCTGATCGCCAGATTGCCGTGGATCATGCGGTAATAGACTATCTTCTTACCCGGATGGAACGGTCAACGGCTGCGGCGTTGACAACAGTTGAACGTATACATGCTAAAGGTCATGATCAAAGGCAGAATATACGGCTGCCATTGGTGCGCGCCGTAATGACCCAAATTGAACAGGAAGAACATCCTAATGCTCAGGGAAAATGAAAATGGCGCATCAGTGAATGCCATAAACGAGGGGATTATGGCCTCTTCTTCACGGTTCTTGAACCGGGAACTGAGCTGGCTGCAATTCAATATGCGCGTCCTTCAGGAGGCTGAAAACCCCTGTCACCCACTTCTTGAGCGTTTGCGGTTTTTATCCATATCCGGCTCTAATCTGGATGAATTTTACATGGTGCGGGTTGCCGGGCTGCGCGCACAGATCCGTGCCGGGATCAGCAATAAAAGTCAGGACGGGTTGACCCCGTCTGAACAGCTGGAACGTATCAACGAAGAAGCCGGGCGGTTGATGCAGGATCAACAGCGTATCTGGCGTGAATTACTTCCTAATCTTGCCAAAGTCGGGGTTTGTGTAACCAATGCCGAGGATTTGGATGAAGATGATCGCCAACGGCTGCATGATCTTTTTATTGCTCGGATTTTTCCATTGATCACACCATTGGCGATTGATCCGGCCCATCCCTTTCCTTTCATTCCTAATCTGGGCTTTGCGCTGGTGCTGAGGCTGCGCCGTGCTCGTGATGGTAAGCCAATGAATGCGCTGGTACCCATCCCTTCGGGTGTGCCGCGATTTTTGATGCTAGATGATCAACAAAAAACCAGTGAAGGCTTGGCCATTAAGCGCCATGTGCCGCTGGAGTCAGTGCTGGCGCTATTTTTTGAAGATATTTTTCCAAGCTATATCGTCGAGGAAACCGGGGCATTTCGACTGTTACGGGACAGCGATATTGAGATCGAGGAAGAAGCCGAAGACCTGGTGCGGCAATTTGAAAGCATGATAAGGGAGCGCCGACGCGGTGTGGTCGTTCGGGTCAAGTTTGATGTGAGTACACCGGACAGCCTGCGCAAGTTCATCATCGAACAATTAGGTGCCGATCAGAATGATGTGGCTCCGGTGGATGGCATATTGGGAATCAGTCAACTGGATCAGTTGATTGTACCTGAACGTGCGGACCTGCAATTCCCACCATATGAGCCACGCTTTCCCGAACGTATTCGGGATCATGGCGGTGATTGTTTTGCGGCAATCCGTGAAAAAGACATTCTGATCCACCACCCTTATGAATCCTTTGATGTCATGGTGCAGTTTTTGCGTCAGGCCGTGGCCGATCCCGATGTGGTGACGATCAAACAGACCCTCTACCGCACTTCCAAAAGCTCGCCCATTGTTGCCGCTCTGATTGCCGCAGCGGAAGCGGGCAAGAACGTCACAGCCCTGATCGAGCTTAAAGCGCGCTTTGATGAAGAAACCAACCTTAATCTGGCCCGCGCGCTGGAGCGCGCCGGGGTGCAGGTGGTATACGGCTTCATTGAATGGAAAACCCATGCCAAGCTTAGCCTGGTGGTGCGCCGCGAAGGGGAACAACTGCGCACCTATACCCATTTTGGTACCGGCAATTACCACCCGGTCACGGCGCGTGTATATACGGATCTTTCACTCTTTACCGCCGATCCCGCCTTTGGTCGTGATGCGGTGCGGGTATTCAACTATGTTACGGGCTATGCCCAGCCTGAAGCGCTGGAACGCATTGCTTTATCACCATTAAATTGCAAATCCACCTTGTTGCGCCTGATCGCGGCGGAGGCCGATAATGCCCGCGCCGGTAAACCCAGCGGTATTTGGGTAAAGCTGAATGCACTGGTTGATAGCCAGATCATCGATGCCCTTTACGCCGCCAGTGCTGTCGGCGTGCCGATTGATCTGGTGATCCGGGGGATTTGTTGCCTGCGCCCCGGGGTGCCAGGTTTGTCGGAAAATATCAGGGTAAAGAGCATTATTGGCCGCTTTTTAGAGCACTCTCGCATTGCCTGTTTTGCCAATGGCAAGGCCATGCCGTCGAATACCGCGTTGGTCTTTATTTCCTCGGCGGACTGGATGCCTCGTAATCTGGACCGCCGGGTCGAGGTTTTGTGTCCCATTCAGAACCCAACCGTGCACCGTCAGGTTTTGTATCAGATTATGGTGACCAATTTGCAGGATCAGGCGCAGAGCTGGATTATGGGGCCATCTGGCAGTTTTGAGCGGGTCGATACCTCTGAGATAGAAAAGCCGTTTAGCGCCCATACCTATTTCATGACCAACCCCTCCCTGTCAGGGCGCGGCAGCGCGCTCAAACACGACCAGCCTCCGCTAGTGCGGCCCCGGAGCGCGTAATCATGACAACCAGGGGGGGAAAAACGACTAACGGCCTTATCGACAAGGCCGTCATTGATGTTGGCTCTAACTCTGTTCGGCTGGTTGTGTTTCGCACCCATGAAACTTTTTTTCAGCCTATCTTCAATGAGAAAGTATTGGCCGGGCTGGGGCGGGGGGTTGCCCAGACCGGCAGGTTAAACCCGGAGGGCGTGGTTGCTGCCATGGCGGCGCTAAAGCGTTATAAACGCATTATCAAGGCCCGGGGGGTGAGCAATGTTCTGGCGGTGGCCACCGCCGCCGTGCGCATTGCCGAAGACGGTCCCGACTTTATCAAGGCTGTTAAAGCCCAAACCGGATTACGTATACCCATCATTACCGGCATTGAAGAAGCACGCCTTTCTGCGCTGGGGGTTATTGCCGGCGCACCGGACGCGGTGGGGGTTATTGGGGATTTGGGTGGTTCCTCGCTGGAGCTGGTGCCCGTTGGCAAGGGCAGGGTAAAGCGTGGTATTTCACTTCCCCTTGGGCCTTTGGCCATGCGCGATGACGGTGATATGGACATTAAGGTCATGAGAGCGCGCATTGATCTGGCACTGGATGATGCCTCGGCGCAGATCTCCACCAAAGCCAGTGGCAGTTTTTATGCAGTGGGGGGAGCATGGCGCTCTTTGGCACTGGTGAATATGGCCTTGCGGGGGCACCCATTGCGGGTTTTGCATAATTACCGGATCAGCCGGGATGAGGCGTTCGAGCTGGTGCATCTGGTGGCGTCGCAAAGCCCGGCCTCGCTGGCACGCACCCCCGGCCTTTCTTCTCGCCGGGCCCCTTTGCTTCCCTATGCGGCCCTGTTGCTGGAACGGATATTACAGCGCCAGTTTTTCGATAGCGTGACCATATCCGGCTATGGTCTGCGGGAAGGACTGCTTTATGAAGGATTAGGCTCAAAGGCGCGAGCCAAGCACCCTGTTCTTGCTGGGGTGAAGGCTCTGGCGCAACAAAACTGGTCCTCATCACGCTTTGGYAGCGAGGTRCAACGCTGGCTGGAACCGGTACGCGATGTGCTYAAATCCCCRTTTGGTGAGCCGCGCACCAATTTGATGATGGCGGCAGCATGCCGGTTGGCTGATATCGGCGCACGTCTGCATCCGGATCACCGGGCGCAGATTGCCTTTGATATCGTTTTGTTTGCACCCTTTGCCGGCTTGTCTCATGAAGAGCGTGTGGCCTTGGCCCTGTGCATTTTTTATCGCTATGGGGGCGATGCAACGCCGCCAAGAGGTGGTTTAATCGGCCATATGCTGGGCAAGAAACAAAAAGACTGGGCCTTGGGACTGGGCATGAGCCTGCGATGTGCAGCGGCGGTGTCAGGGCGAACTTCCAAGTTGTTAAAACGTACACATGTCCAATTGCAGGACAATCAATTGTATCTGGTGGCCCGCGATGACGCACAGGAATTACTAACCGCCAGAGCACAAAAACGCTTGCAGGAAATGGCCGCAGCATTGGGGTTGGAAACGGCCCCGATATCTAACCTTGACGCTGCTCAATAACGGCGCGTTTGCCTTTTAGCGTTAGTGATAGCTCACCGTTTTTTAAACGCAATGCATCCTTGCCAAAGGCCTCAAAGCGCCAGCCTTTTAAGGCGGCAATATCGGCATCATCAAAGGCGGCCAGGCGCTCTATATCGGCGGCGTTGGCGATCAGGCGAGGGGCCACGCCCAGATCTTCGGCCTTGATGCGCAATAACACCTTTAGCAATTCTACCACCGGCCCCAGACCAGAGGGCATTACCGGTGGACGGGAAATTTGCGGGGCATGTTCTTCCGGATTAGACATGGCTTCATTGATGGCGGCCAGCAGGCCTTGCGCCATTGAAGAGCGTTCGAACCCTCTGGGAACGGCCCGCATTCTGCCCAAGGCTTCTACGGAACGTGGTGCCTGTTGCGCCAGCTCGTATATGGCGTCGTCTTTCAGGATGCGCCCCCGGGGCTTGTCGCGGGTTTGGGCCTCGCGTTCGCGCCATCGTGATACCAGACGCATGACCGCCAGCCATTGCGGAGAGTATTTACGGATTTTCATTCTTCGCCAGGCATCTTCCGGGTCAAACTGATAAATGCCGGGATTGATCAGCCCGGCCATTTCTTCATCGACCCAGCTCAGGCGATCACGGTCATTCAGGCGGCCAATCAGCAGGGGATACAAATCGCGCAAATGGGTGACGTCGCCGATGGCATAAGTCAGTTGCTTGTCGGAAAGCGGCCGCCGGGACCAGTCGGTAAAGCGCGAACCTTTGTCCACGCTTTTTTTGAGCATTTTTTGCACCAGGGTGTCATAGCCAATAGAATCGCCCAGCCCTGCCGCCATGGCAGCAATCTGGCTGTCAAACAGGGGCAGGGGCACCTGTCCCATCAGGCGATAAAAGATTTCCAGGTCCTGGCGGGCGGCATGAAACACCTTTGTTATGCTGGTATCGGCCATAATGGACAAAAACGGGCGCATATCCAAACCCTCGGCCAGTGGGTCAATAATGGCCTCAACATCACCGCCGGCAACCTGTATCAGGCAGAGCTTGGACCAATAGGTGCTTTCGCGCAAAAACTCGGTATCCACAGCGAAATATTCTGTCCTGCGTAATCCCTCGCAAACCTTTTCGAGGGCTTTGTTGTCGGTGACGATTACCATGTGTTTTTAATTCCTCGATAGATCATAAAAAGTGCAAAAAGCAGGCTAAAAATTGCAATGCCCGCATAGGCACTGGAGAGCGGCAAATGTGCCCGGGCTATTCCGATAAGTGCCAATTGCCCAAATGACGCGCCAGCGGCGTTCATTACCGCCCCGCCAGCAAGTATACGTGCCCGTGATTTTTCGGGCGCACGGTGTTGGGACATGGCTTGCAAGGGCACGACAAATACCCCGGAAAAAACGGCCATGGCAAAAAAATCAAAGAGCAATCGCCAGTTTCGTTTATCGGCAAAAAATTCATTCAGGCCGCCAAGGGGCATAGGACTGCGACCAGCGCTGGACAGAAGTACATCCATAGCAAATATGGAAAGCAAGATGGCACCGGCAATCGAAAGCCATAAAATATCCCGGTCCCGGTTAATCGAGGCACATCCTAATGAGCCCAGCGCGGCCCCGATGGTGAATACCGCCATGAAAACAGAAACAACGCTGACATTCATATAAAGGACGTCATGAACCAGCAGCGGTAATACGGTGGTCGAAGCGGCACCGGCGGTCCAAAACCAGGCGACGCCAATCAAGGGGCGCAAGGCTTTTGGTTCTGTAAATAAATTGGCCATGGTATGCCATGTGCCAGAAACAATATTCCAGTTTAATTTCAATTGTGGAGCGGCGGCCGGTTTGGTGGGCATCATACGCATGAAGACCCAGCCCAATGCCGCCAGAATGACCAGCAATCCGCCTATGATTTCAGGGCCAAATGGGTGGCGGATCAGCAATATACCGACCAGTGAACCGCTTAAAATAGAAAGAAACAGAGTGCCGCTGATCATGGCATTGCCAGACACCAGTTCTTTTCGACTAAGGTATTGTGGTAATGAAGCCTGCTTGGCCGGGGCAAAAATGGCCGACTGAGCTCCCATAAAGAACAAGGTGATAAACAGGATCGGACCTGAATTAAGTATAAACCCAAGCGCCGCGCTTAGCATCAGAATAATCTCGGCAAACTTTGTGTGTTTTAACACCAGATCCCGGGGATACCGATCAGCAATCTGTCCTGACAGGGCAGAAAATAAAAAAAACGGCAACGTAAAGATTGTGGCTGCGACAGGGACCAGAATGCTGCGTGGAATGCCCTGCAAATGCAAGCCGCCAAAGGTGATCAGAATGATCAGGGAGTATTTAAACACATTGTCGTTAAACCCACCCAAGGTTTGGGAGATTAATAACGGCCCAAAACGACGTTGCCGGATCAACTGAAACGCGGTGCTTTCGCTCATATACTCTTATCCAGAAATGCGCGAACCGCTGTAAAAACATCGTCGAACATGGCTTCGGTCAATCGACCGGTATTGGTGTTATAGCGCGAGCAATGGTAGCTGTCGAACAAGCGATAATTACGCCCATTACTGTGCAGTTCATGCTCGGCGCCATGGCCAAAAGGATGGGCGGCGCGACGCAAGCCCAGGGTGGAAATAATATTGTCGTGGGCGATCCGGCCCAAGGCAAATAATGCAATAACTTTGGGTAAGTGCGCCAGGCGGCTGACCAGAAATGGCCGGCAATTGCGGGTTTCCTCGCCGGTGGGCTTGTTTTGCGGTGGTACGCACCGCACTGCATTGGTGATCATACAATCTTTCAGACGCAAATTATCCTGGCCGTTTTTGTCAAAAATTCCAATAGAAAACTTCTGTTTTGCCAACGCCTTATAGAGTAAGTCTCCAGCACCATCTCCGGTAAATGGCCGCCCCGTACGGTTCGCCCCCCCGCGCCCGGGGGCCATACCAATAATAAGCAAGCGTGCCTCTTCATCGCCAAAGGAATCCACTGGGCCGTTATGCCAATCTGGCTCGGCAATGGCTATTTCCTTGATGTAGGCAACCAGTCGCGGGCACAATGTGCATGAATAGGGGGCCTCGGCAGGAACGGAAGCGGACATGGTATTCATATTTTCAGTCATCACGGGCGGTCCGAGGCACTGCCATGGCGTTCCGGGCGGCCAAGCAGGGGAGCCAGGTCGCTCAGCTCAATGAAAGAATCAGCAATGCGCCGTAATTCATCCGATGCCACCGGCGGGTTAGAAAGTGTGGTGGAAACGACTGAAACCCGCACTCCCTTGCGCTGTATGGCCTTGACCAGCGGGCAAAAGTCACCATCCCCGGAAAATAAAATAATATGATCCAGCCATTCCGCCGCTGACAGTGCATCGACGGTTATATCGACATCCATATCGCCTTTTATACGCTTACGTCCGCTGGACGCATCGGTATATTCCTTGGCGGACTTGGTGATGATGGTGAAGCCGTTATAGTCGAGCCAGTCTACCATTTTTTTTAAGGGAGAGAACTCCTGATCCTCTATCAGAGCAGTGTAATAATATGCACGAACAAGGCGACCGCGCCGACGAAATTCGTCGAGCAATTTTGAATAGTCTACTTCTATATCAAGTGCCCGCAGGGCAGAGTAAAAGTTTGCGCCATCAATAAAAAGCCCAAGGCGTTCATCGGGATAAAATGCCATGAATAATATCTTTCAAAATAATGGATAAAAAAGTGGGTCAGCGAATATTCTCGAGTGCAAACAAAGCCTATATTGGCTTTGGTGCCAACCTCCCTTATGTAAAACTTGCACCGGCGGACACCATTATTTGTGCGAAATCCGCTTTAATGGCCAAGGGGGTTCGGGTTTTGCGGTTCTCCAGATTATGGGAAAGCCCAGCCTGGCCAGACCCGACAGAGCCGGCGTATGTGAATGCGGTTGCTGAAGTGGTAACCACTTTGCCTCCGTTTATGTTGTTACGAACCATGCGAGGTATTGAGCGTCAGTTTGGCCGTCGGCGTTCTTATCGCAATGCACCGCGAACGCTGGACCTGGACCTTTTATCGTATGAAAACCACTGCCTGCGCACCGTGCATTTAACCTTGCCGCATCCAGGTATAGAGAGCCGGGCGTTTGTGCTGTTACCCTTGCAGGATATTGCCCCGGACTGGCAATTGCCTGGCAGCGGCAAGACGATGGACAGGCTGGTGCAAAGCTTGTCAGAAGAAAGCAGGAACTCGGTTTCGCCCCTGAATGACGATAAAATGTGCTAACAACTGTGTTGCAGGCGATGTTGAGACTTGCATAGCTGAAGACGCAAGGCTATGCAGTCGCGTTTCCACAATGGTTTTTTGCCCAAATACCGGAGTGCCATATGGCTCGCGTTACCGTCGAAGATTGCATTGAAAAAGTTGATACCCGTTTTGACCTTATCCTGCTAGCCGCGCATCGTGCGCGCTCTATCCTTTCGGGTGCGCCTTTACTGGTTGATCGTGACAACGATAAAAACCCGGTGGTTGCCCTTCGTGAAATTGCTGATGAAGTCATTAGCGTGGATACGTTGACTGAAAGTCTGATTTCCAGTCTTCAACGGGTTCTTCCCGAAGAAGACAGCGGCGAAGAAACAGAACGTATGGCAATTGAACATCAAAAGGCAGAYTCKGCAATTTCAGAAGTCGATATGCTAAAGGCGCTGACTGCCGACCGCGATGGCGCCCCAGACAACCGTTTCTGACGCKATGGTTGAGGCGACCATGTCGCCGGTTATATCACCGTCCATGCCGGACGGCGTTCCCGCAGCTATACCAGAAGCCGACGATCTGGTCGCCGGGATCAGAGCCTATTATCCAGGCTTTGATGAAGCCCTTGTTCGTGATGCCTATGCGTTTTCCCGGGAAAAGCATGGTGAGCAATTACGGGCTTCGGGCGAACCTTATTAYGGGCAYCCGGTCAATGTGGCTTCCATATTAATCGGGCTGCACCTTGATCCTGCCAGCATTATAACGGCGCTGCTACATGATACCGTTGAAGATACTGATGTTACTCTGGATGAWTTGCGRGAGCGCTTTGGGGACGAGGTGGCGTTCCTTGTGAATGGGGTCACCAAGCTGGGCAAGCTGGAGCTTATTTCCGTACGGACCCAACAGGGTGAAAATCTGCAAAAATTCGTGCTGGCCATCACCAGGGATGTTCGGGTCCTGCTGGTAAAGCTGGCCGATCGACTGCACAATATGCAGACGCTTAACTTTATTGCCAGAAAAGAAAAACGCGAACGCATCGCCCGTGAAACCGCCGAAATATATGCCCCTTTGGCACGACGTATCGGTATCCAGAAAATATGTACCGAGCTGGAAGACCTTTCATTTCGGTGTCTTAATCCACCGGCCTATGTTTCGATTACCCGCAGGCTGCAAGCTCAGCGCGAGCGCACCTCGACTGAGGTCGGAAAAATGTCCCGGGCGATATCCGAACGGGTTATGGCTGCGGGTATTTCTGCACGGGTTTTTGGCCGTGAAAAACGCCCGTTTTCTATCTGGCGCAAACTGGAACGTCAGGCCATTACCTTTGATGAACTGGCAGATGTTTATGCGTTTCGAATTATAGTTGATAACCCTGAGGATTGTTACCGGGTCCTGGGCTTGATCCATACCACTTGGCGTTGTGTGCCCGAGCGCTTTCGTGATTTCATTTCAGTGCCAAAGCCAAATCGTTATCAATCCCTGCACACTACGGTTATCGGCCCGGGTAATATCAAGGTAGAGCTGCAAATCCGTACTGAAGAAATGGATCGCATAGCCGAAGAGGGCGTGGCCGCGCACTGGCGCTATAAACAGGGCGGCTATGCCTATGACACAGTTGCCGGTGGTGATCCGCTGGAAATGCTCAAACCATTATTGGAAATCCTGGAATTTGGCGGCGAACCTGAAGATTTTCTGGAACATGCCAAGCTGGAAATGTTTCAGGACCAGGTCTTCGCTTTTACGCCTAAAGGCAAACTGATTTCCCTGCCGGCAGGAGCTACGGCACTGGATTTTGCCTATGCGGTGCATACCGATATTGGTGATGATTGCGTTGGGGTCAAAATCAATGGCCGGGAGCGGCCTTTGCGCACCTCGTTAAATAATGGCGATTCGGTAGATATTATCCGCGGTGGCATTCCGGGGCCGCCCCATGGCTGGGAAGGTATGGTGGTTACCGGGCGGGCACGTTCGGCCATACGCCGCCTGATCCGTGAAGTGGAACGTCAGGAGTTTGAAAAACTGGGGCGGGCCTTTGTGGATCGGCTTTTACGGCGCGAAGGGCTAAAAGGCACGGTGGTGCTAAGAGAAGCCCGCAAAAGACTGGGCGTGAAAACCAATAAAGAATTATACGGTCAGATAGGCCGAGGCCAGTTGCGTACTGATAAGCTGATGGATGCTCTGTTTCCGGGTCGTGCTGACCAGGGCACCGAGCACATCAATCAGCGCGAATTGATTAGCGATGAAACCGCGCGTTATTATGTGAAGGGCAATGGCATAAAGGCCAATGTTTCCCTGCATCTGGCGCAATGTTGTTCGCCCTTGCCCGGGGATCGCATTGTGGGGGTTATGGTGTCTGGTAAAGGCGTGATCGTGCATACGATTGATTGTGAACTGCTGGCCGATTTTGAAAATAATGAGGATGATCTGATTGATCTGAGCTGGACGCCGCAGGCGGGGACCGAATCTGCTTCCATTGGCCGTATTCTGGCAACCGTTGTGCACCAACCGGGGGCGTTGGCCGAAATCGCCGATGCCGTAGGGCGATCCAAGGGTAATATCATGGATGTTCGCTCCATGACCCGTTCCCCTGATTTTTTCGACATGTCCTTTGATGTCGAGGTTTTAGGAGCCAGACATCTTTCCCATATAGTTGCCGCAATGCGGGCGTGCAGTTGCGTGATTTCTGCGCACCGCGCCAGAGCCAGCAGCCCAACAGAAGGTTCAAGCCATGAACACAAATGACGTTTTACAGATTTTTCGCGAAGCTGGGGCATTGCTGGAGGGGCATTTTGTGCTCTCCTCAGGCCGTCATAGCCCGTTCTTTTTGCAAAAAGCCTTTGTTTTCATGAACCCTGACAGTACGGAAGCTCTGTGTAAGGCGCTGGCCGACAAGGTCGCCGAGGCGGATCTAGGACCTTTGGATGCAATCGTTTCGCCGGCGGTTGGTGGCATTATTCCGGGCTATGAAACCGCCCGGCATATGAAATTGCCGGCCATGTATGTAGAGCGCGATGCCGGCAGCTTTTCCCTGCGGCGCGGTTTTTCACTGAAACCAGGGGCGCGTGTGCTGATCGTTGAAGATATCGTCACCACCGGGCTTTCCTCGCGCGAATGTATCGAGGCGGTGCGGGCGCTCGGGGCTGATGTGGTGGCCGAGGCCTGTCTCATTGATCGCTCTGGCGGCAAGGCAGATGTCGGGGCACCTTTAATATCGCTGGCTTGCGTGGACTTTCCCACCTATGCCGCCGATGCGCTTCCCCCTGAGTTGGCTGCGATAGCGCCACATAAGCCCGGTAGCCGGGATTTGCACACATGAGTCCCCGCCTTGGCGTGAACATCGACCATGTAGCAACAATCCGGAATGCCCGGGGCGGGGACTATCCCGATCCGGTTAAGGCAGCCCTGATTGCAGCCAAGGCCGGTGCCGATGGCATTACGGCACATTTGCGCGAGGACCGGCGTCATATTACAGACCGCGATATCATACGCCTGGGCAAAGAAATTCACCTACCGCTTAATCTGGAAATGGCGGCGACGGACGAAATGTTGGACATCGCCTTGAATGCTCGTCCCCATGCGGCCTGTATTGTGCCTGAAAAGCGCGAGGAACGTACTACCGAAGGTGGGCTGGACGCGGCGGGCCAGCATAACCATTTGGCGCGCTTTGTGCGCCAGCTTCGCGAAAACGGTACACGGGTTTCTTTATTTATTGAACCTACGCAGCTTCAATTAGAGGCCGCACTTTCTCTAGGGGCGCCTGTGGTGGAGCTGCATACCGGGGCCTATGCCGATGCTGGAAATGCTGGAAATACGAAAAATGCTGCCTCTATATTGGATGATCTGATCAATGCAGCGGCTTTTGGTGCTCGGTCAGGGCTGGAAATCCATGCAGGACATGGACTGACTTATGACAGCGTTATGCCTATTGCCGCCATTGCCGAGGTGAAAGAGCTGAACATTGGTCATTTTTTGATCAGTGAAGCCATATTTTGTGGTCTTTATGAAGCCATCAGTCACATGCGCCAATTGATTGAACGCGCCTGCCATGAGGCTTCATCATGATTTTGGGTATTGGGGCTGACCTATGCGATATAACCCGCATAGAAAAAACCTTGGCGCGTTTCGGCGAACGCTTTACCAACCGTGTCTTTACCCCCATTGAACGCGAAAAATCTAACCGGCGTAAAGAGCGCGCTGCCTCTTATGCCAAACGCTTTGCTGCCAAGGAGGCATGCTCCAAAGCATTGGGAACCGGTGTAAAGTTCGGGGTGGCATGGCGCGAGTTAGGCGTGGTAAATTTGCCATCTGGCAAACCGACCATGGTACTGGCTGGTGGGGCGGCAAAGCGGCTGGACGAGCTGACACCAAAGGGGTATCAGCCCTTTATCCATTTAACGATCACTGATGATTATCCATTGGCGCAGGCCTTTGTTGTGATCGAAGCAAGGAAAACCTGAACCATGACTGAGAATGTTGGCGTAAAAACTGAGTCTAAGGAAAATATAGAAAATGAGGGATGGGGCGAAACGGTACGCACTATTTTCTGGGCACTGCTCATTGCTGCCATATTGCGTACGGTTTTGTTTCAGCCCTTTACCATCCCATCAGAATCCATGCGCCCGCAATTACTGGTTGGCGACTATCTGGTTGCTTCAAAGTATGCTTATGGCTACAGCCGTTTTTCTCTTCCCTTTAGCCCCAATATTTTCCGGGGACGAATTTTAGCTATACAGCCTAAACGTGGCGACATCGTTGTTTTTAAATGGCCTCGGGATACCAAAATTGACTATATCAAGCGCCTGATTGGCCTTCCCGGTGATACCGTCCAGGTTAAAAACGGGCGCGTGTTTCTTAATGGCCGGCCGCTTGCAAAAAAACTGGTTGGTGATGAAGCCATTGTCGAACATCGCGGCGGATCGCGCGTGGTGACGCGCTATCGCGAAACCATGCCAAACGGTCACAGCTATATCACCTACAATATGATAGATGGGGGAAGGTTTGATAACACGCCGGTTTATCGTGTTCCGCCAGGGTATTATTTCATGATGGGAGATAATCGTGACAACTCGCTAGACAGTCGTGATTGGGGCTTTGTGCCGGCACAAAATCTGGTTGGTCGTGGTGAAAGAATCCTGATCTCGGTAAATGACAAATTTAGTCTGGTTCGTCCATGGACCTGGTACCATTTCAGACCTCGCGTTCTGGTCAGTTTGCGGAAAAGCAAGTGATGCAACCTTCTTCAGATGCCGTGGCTGCCTTCGAGCGTCATCTTGGTTATAAATTCAAAGACAGGGATCTCTTACGTCGCGCTTTGATTCATTCCAGTTATGGTGATGGTCGCAATCTTGTGCGCGATAATGAGCGGTTGGAGTTTCTGGGCGATCGCGTTTTAGGGCTGTTGGCCTCTGAGTTCTTGTTTGATGCGGACCAACGCTTTGAAGAAGGGGAAATGGCCCCGCGTTTGAATGAACTGGTACGCAAGGAAACCTGTGCCCGGGCGGCGAATCGCGCCGATATTGGCAAGATTTTATTACTATCCAAATCAGAAGAAAAAAGTGGTGGACGAGATAAAACTAAAATACTTGGCGATGCCTGCGAGGCTATTTTAGCGGCCCTTTATCTGGATGGTGGGCTGGAAGCGGCAAGACAGTTTTTCACAACATTCTGGAAAGAGGAACTTGAAAATGCTGATTGTGCCAAACAAGATCCCAAAAGCCAAATTCAGGAGTGGGCGCAAGGCAAGGGAGATGACTTGCCGCTCTACACTTTACTGCAACGCTCTGGCCCGGACCATGCCCCGGAATTCCTGATCGAGGTCAAGGCCGGTGGCCTGATGGCCCAGGGGAAAGCCCAAAACAAACAGGAGGCCGAACGTACGGCCGCACGTAATCTTTTGAAAATGCGAACAAAAATATGACCGATAAGATACCGGATACCCGTTGCGGCTTTGCAGCCATTATCGGCGCGCCCAATGCGGGTAAATCCACTTTGGTTAATGCGCTAGTCGGAACCAAGGTTTCCATCGTTACCCACAAGGTGCAAACCACACGCTTTAATGTGCGCGGTGTGGYCGTTGAGGGGCGAAGTCAGATTGTACTGGTTGACACACCCGGTATTTTTTCACCCAAACGTGCTTTGGACCGGGCCATGGTACGGGCGGCATGGAATGGCGCTGCCGAGGCCGATAAAATCGTGCACTTGATTGAYGCCCCGGCCTTTGCAAGGGTTTTGATTACCAAAGAAGCCAAAGCCCAGGATCAATTGGCATTCAAGGATGTGGAGCGCATCATTGCAGGGCTGAAGACCCATAAATTAAGCGCTGATCTAGCTTTGAACAAAATTGACCTTATGCCTAAAGAAGACTTGTTAAAACTGGCAGAGTATTTCAGTAATACAAAATGTTACAATGAAACTTTCATGATAAGTGCCAGCAAGGGGTCAGGGTTGAAAACGCTAAAAACTGCCCTGGCTGCATTTATGCCAAAAGGCCCATGGCATTACCCGGCGGATCAAATTGCTGATCTACCTTCGCGCTTGCTGGCCGCTGAGGTTACTCGAGAAAAGCTGATGCTGCGAGTGCACGAAGAACTGCCATACGCGGCCAGTGTGGAGACCGAAACCTGGGAGGAACATCGCAATGGGGCGGTGCGCATTGGTCAGGTGATTTATGTGCAACGCGAAAGTCAGCGTAAAATCGTTTTGGGCAAAGGCGGCCAGGTGATCAAGGCCATCGGTGCTGCTGCGCGGCAGGAATTGTCACATATGTTTGATCGCAAGGTGCATTTATTCCTGCATGTCAAAGTAAGAGAGAACTGGTCCCGGGATCCTGCGCACCTCGCTATATTTGGCTTGGAACTGGACTAATGGAATGGCAAGACCGCGCCATTGTTCTGATGGTGCGCCCTCATGGTGAAACCAGCGCCATTGTCGAGGTGCTGAGCGCCGAACATGGCCGCCATGCTGGTCTGGTGCGTGGTGCCTCGGGTAAACGTCTGCGCGGGGTGTTGCAGCCCGGCAATGTGCTGGATGTTCACTGGCGCGCGCGCCTTTCTGAACATTTAGGCGCTTTCAGCTTTGAATGCATTGAGGCACGCGCGCCATCGCTTTTCGATGATGCTCTGGCGCTAGGCGGTCTTGGCTCCGCCTGTGCCATGGCCTGTTTGACCCTCCCAGAACGCGAAGCCCAACCGCGCATTTATGAGGCTTTTGACGTTTTGATTGCGCAAATGCACGATATTAATATCTGGCCTGCGTTGTATGTGCGCTGGGAAGCCGGGGTGCTGCGCGAGCTGGGCTATGGCTTGCAACTGGACCGCTGTGCTGCCACCGGCACCGCTGATAACCTCACTCATGTCAGTCCCCGAAGCGGACAGGCGGTCAGCGCCGAAGCCGCTGAGCCGTATCTTGACAAGCTTTTGTCTTTGCCAGGTTTTTTACGAAGAGAGCCAGTGGTGCCACAAAACGGAGATGTGCAGGCAGGTCTGGCACTGACCGGGTATTTTCTGGAACGCCGCGTACTTTGGCCGGTCGACAAGGTTTTGCCCGAGGCCAGGACCCGGATGATTGAGCGCCTGGACAGTACAGGGCACTTATAAGAGGTGATTTTCACCTCTGGACCTTGGCCGTTGGACGCGCCATAGTCGCCACCAGATAAGTGAGGCGAATCTGATCATGCTACTCTTCATCAAAAGACTGTTTGCCTGGTGGGACGGAGCAACCCTTGGTACCCTGTTCACCATCTTTAAACACGGTATCAAAGTCGGCGAAGACGATTTTGGCAATGTGTATTACGAAGAAAAAAAACCGGGTATTTATAACCAAAAACGCCGTTGGGTTRYCTATAARGGYTATGCSGATGCYTCKMRMGTACCWMCSGAATGGCATGGCTGGTTGCACCACACCTTCGACAACCCGCCAACCGTGTCCCCATTGGCACGCAAAGCCTGGGAAAAGGATCACCAGCCCAATCTGACCGGCACCATTTATGCCTGGCACCCCCAAGGCTCACTAGCCAAAAGCGGACAGCGCCCTCATGCCACCGGCGATTATGAGGCCTGGACCCCGGCCAGTGCACGGGAGGGGACCGATTCCTGATGCGTAAGCAACTCGTCGARACACTGGTAGGCCTGCTGGTCCTGATTGCGGCCGGTTTTTTTGTTGTCTACGCCATGAAAACGGTTGGCGAAGGGCATAACCGTAATGACTATACCCTGATCGCCAAATTTGGTTCTATTGGTGGTGTCAATGCCGGCTCGGATGTGCGCATGGCCGGCGTGAAAGTCGGCATCATCAGCAATATATCCCTGGATACTAAAACTTTTGATGCCCGGGTTGATATGAGTATTCATTCGGGTATTCCAGTTCCCGAGGATTCCGTCGCCCGCATCACCACCGATGGATTATTAGGCTCTGCCTATATTTCCATTGATCCGGGGGCTGAAGAATCGCTGTTGGTGGCCGGAGATGAGTTTGATTTTACGCAAGGTGCAGTGGACTTATTGACCCTTCTGGGGCAGTTTGCTGGAAAATCGTCAGCTGAACCTGTTCAATCGACGCCATAATCACGTCACATCTTTTATGATACATAGGCTTATGCGCATTATTCTGTTCACGCTTTTTGCCTTTTTCTTCACGTCAGCGAGCATGGCGCAGGATTCGCAGACCGAATCCGATCGGGATTTACTGTCTTCGCGTGCAGGTACCGTCGCGGTATTACGTGGTCTGGACAAGATCAGCGCAGAAACCCGCGATTTCGAAGCGCCTATCAATACCACCGTGACTTTTGGTACGCTTGGCATCACCGTAAATTACTGCCGCAAAACCCCACCAGAAGAAAAACCAGAAGTTTATGTCTTTATGAATATTAAAGACCGGCGCACCGATGGTTCAGGCAAGGAAACCGACGGCGAAGAGATCTTTTCCGGCTGGATGTTTGCCTCCAACCCTGCATTGAATGCCCTTGAACACCCGATTTATGACGTCTGGGTGCTCGACTGCAAGGGCTGAGAAATCCAAGTAACCCTTTACTTAATATGGGTTTGTCAACGATCATAACCATACCCAAATTTAGTATTCTACCTCCTAAGACCAAGGCGGGGATGCATCTAGCTTTTCCCCGCTTATGTGAGGGGAAAATAGGGGTAAGAAGGGTCATTTTAGGGATAACTTTGGGTCGCTTTGTTCCATTTTAGGAGGCAATAAGGGGCAAGGTATGGGTGGAGAAGGGGTTGAGATTGACCCTTATGGACCCTCAGGTTTGCTATGCGGGGGATAATATTTCCATCTCCCTGCTGGTCATCCACCGACTTGATCGGAGGATCTATTTTTAAGTCTATGCGCGAAAGCATTCAGGACGGAATCCCGGCGCGAGGGCCGAGATGACAAGGTTGGGCATAATAAAATCTTATCCCACACTGGTGCTGATGGGGTATCATGTTGGTTATTGCCCACACCTGTCATTGTCGGACTAGTTCCAGCAATCCAGAGGCGTTTTGAAACTAAACTGGATTACCCGGATAAACCGGGCAATGACAAAAGATGAGTGCAGACCCCCTCATCCTGAGCTTGTCGAAGGATAGGTACACACAAACGCTATTGCGTATCCAGAATTTCCAGGGCCGCATTTCCCGAAATGGAGACTGGGAGGGAAGTGAAATCACCCTCTTGTTCTAACGCTGATTTCAGCCGTTCATGATAATCGGCCCGTGTGATTTCCAGAGCGCCAAATTGCGCCAGATGCCTGGTCATAAATTGAGTATCCAGTAAGGTGAAGCCGCCGTGGATAAGCCGGGCGCACAGGTGGATAAGAGCAACTTTTGAGGCATCGCGCGCGGTAGAAAACATACTTTCGCCAAAAAAAGCTCTGCCCAGACGAACACCATAGAGGCCGCCTACAAGTTTGTCATTTTGCCAGCACTCCACTGAATGGGCGGCGCCCTGGGTAAAAAGCGCACCATAAAGATATTCGATGCCATGACTGATCCAGGTATCTTCGCGCTCGGGCGCGGGGGCAGCGCAGGCCGTGACCACGCCGCCAAAGGTAGTATCTACTCGCACCTCATAGACATTCTGGCGCACTGAACGGCGCAAACGGCGTGGAATATGCAAGTTTTGCAGTGGTAAAATGCCCCGCATGGGCGGATCAACAATGGCGGCGCGTGTGTCTTCGCGGCTATCGGCCATGGGAAACAGGCCCTGAGCATAGAGATCAAGAAGCTCGCCTGGTCCTAATACGCCCGGCACGCTTTACCCGTCATGCTCGGCCAGCCATTCTTCCAGCCAGTGAATATGGTAATCACCCTTCAGGAAGTTTTCATTTTTAAGAAGATCCTGAAACAATGGCAGCGTGGTTTCAATGCCGGTGACCACCAGTTCATCCAGTGATCGCGAAAGTCGGCGCAAGGCATCTTTACGGCACGCGCCATGAACGATCAGCTTGCCAATCAGGCTGTCATAATAAGGCGGAATGGAATATCCGGAATAGACGGCCGAATCGAGACGCACACCCAGACCGCCCGGGGGGTGGAACTCACGCACTTTACCCGGTGAGGGTACAAAGGTGCGCGGATGTTCGGCATTAATCCGGCATTCAATAGCACAACCGCTAAAGCGCACATCCTCTTGTGTAAAGGACAGCGGCTCGCCCGCCGCAATGGCGATTTGTTCGCGCACCAGATCAACGCCGGTGACCATCTCAGTTACCGGATGCTCTACCTGAAGCCGGGTATTCATTTCAATGAAATAAAACTCACCATTTTCATACAGGAACTCAACCGTGCCGACGCCAAGGTATCCAATTTTAGCAATGGCGGTGCTGACAATGGTGCCAATTTCCTCGCGCTGGGCCTGATTAAGGGCGGGGGACGGGGCCTCCTCCAGCACTTTCTGGTTGCGCCGTTGCAGCGAACAGTCACGCTCGCCCAGATGCACCACATTACCCTGGCTGTCGGCGATCACCTGAACCTCGATATGTCGGGGCTGTTCCAAATAACGTTCCAGATAAACCGTGCCATCACCAAAAGCGGCGGCGGCTTCGGCGCGTGCGGTTTGAACCGCCTGTATCAGTTCGCTTTCCTCGCGGGCCAGCTTCATGCCCCGGCCACCTCCACCAGAGGCGGCTTTAACAAGTAAAGGAAAGCCGATTTCGCGGGCAATGGCGATGGCATCTTCAGGCTCGCTGATCTCGCCCTTTGATCCGGGGACCACCGGGATACCGGCCTCTTTGACGGCGGCCTTGGCGGTAATTTTATCGCCCATCAGGCGAATGTGCGCCGGCGAGGGGCCAATAAACGTCAGCCCATGGGATTGCACAATTTCTGCAAAACGAGCGTTTTCCGACAAAAACCCATAGCCCGGATGCACCGCATCGGCACCGGTAATCTCGGCGGCTGCCATGATAGATGGTACATTCAGATAGCTTTGCGCAGCGGCAGGCGGGCCGATACACACGCTTTCGTCGGCTAGCAAAACATGCTTGGCATCCCGATCAGCGGTGGAATGCACGGCCACGGTGGCAATGCCCATTTCATGGCAGGCCCGGTGGATGCGAAGGGCAATTTCGCCGCGATTGGCGATGAGTACTTTTTCGAACACTTAAGCGATCACCAACAGGGTTTCATCAAACTCGATCGGTGCTCCATCATCGACAAGAATCTCTATGATTTTCCCGGATTGTGGGGCCAGAATAGGATTAAACGTCTTCATCGCTTCGATCAGCAATAACGTGTCGCCCTCATTAACCGTATCGCCAACCTTGAAAAAAGGCGTGGCACCGGGTTCCGGGGCCAGATAGGCGGTACCCACCATCGGGGCGCGTACGGCGCCGGGGTGCACCGAAAAATCAACGGCCGCTTCGGGGGCCGGGGTTTCCGGGGCCATGCCCGACGGGGCGGCTTTGGTTTCCACCGGGGCCGGCGCGGGCAAAGCCGCCTGAACCATTTGCGTCGCCATCTGTCGGCTAACGCGCAGTTTCAGATCGCCGCGCTCGACTTCAATTTCGCTTAAGTCCGTATCGCGCAAAATATCCGCCAGTTCACGGATCAGTGCCAGATCGCCTTTGCCCAGAGCGCGCGCGCCTGCTTTTGTGCCTGCTGCCATAATGAATTTCCGGTTGTTATTGTGTTGATCAGGTTTTAACGAGCCTTAGCGCCGCTGTCACGGCCATGTCATAACCCATTGCACCAAAACCGCATATATTCGCTGTGGCCGCCGGGGCCACATAATTGGTGCGGCGAAAGTCTTCGCGCGCCGCCGGGTTGGATAAATGCAGTTCGATCACCGGCACATTTACCAGACGCAAGGCGTCATGCAGCGCCACGGAGGTATGCGTATAGGCCCCGGCATTGAGTATCAGGGCGCAGGCGTGATCGGCGGCCTCTTGCACATAGTCCACCAGCGTGCCTTCGGCATTGGTCTGGCGAAAGACCAGATCCAGCCCAGCCGCGCTGGTCAGTTTTGCGCAAGCCTTTTCAATATCGCTCAGGGTATCTGTGCCATAAATCTCTGGYTCTCGGGTGCCCAGTCGGTTGAGGTTCGGGCCGTTCAATATGTATAGCGTTTTGCTCATGGCGCGCGTTTTACGAGGATTGCGGACTGGGGGCAAGCATTTGCGTCTTTTGCACTCATTCTTTGACTAGTTCAGGATGAGATGTAATTGACTAAAGAGTGTTGTTTGCCTCATCCTGAGCTTGTCGAAGGATAAAGGCGAACCCGCTAATGGATGTCTGGGTATATATGGTGCGATGCGCAGACGGGCGTTTCTATATAGGTTCGCATCGCGGCCACAGCCCCCAAACGCGCGTGAATGAACACAATGCAGGTTTAAATCGAAAGGCTTTTACCTATTCACGCCGTCCCGTTGATCTGGTTTGGTACGAGCGATTTGTTCACATTACCGATGCTATTGCCGTTGAGCGTCAATTAAAGGGTTGGAGCCGCGCTAAGAAGGAGGCGCTGATCGCTGGGGATTGGGATCAAGTGCAAGCCCTATCAAAGAATTACACGGAATACGGAAAGCCTAAAGACTGAGTTTTCATCCTTCGACAAGCTCAGGATGAGGAGTATAATGTAAACTCTGACCTCATCCTGAGCTTGCCGAAGGATGGTTAGCGAAAAAGTGAGGCATATAGCCTTTACAACACGCCTCACTCTTATTTATTTTCTCTTTGACTGACCTTTGGTTTGGTCCTGCGACAGAGCCGAAGCAGCAAGCTTTTTTATCTGCTTCTGATTCGGCTTGATTGTGCCGGACAGAACTTTGGAGGCCAGCGTAGAAACACTGGGTGATGTTTGTTTTGTCGAATATTTTACCATAATATGGCTCCTTAATTTGACATCATAAATAGAAATGCTAGTCGTGGAGCCGTGGACGGGGCTTTCGCCCCGCCGCACGGCTTAGTCTCTTCTTGCGGCTTGCCACATGGGATACTCCTGACCCTGCTCCCTTTGCGTGGGATGGTGTTTCTCAAAAGCCTTAAGAATGAGACGATCATTCTTAAGGCAGCCAAGAACCACCAAACGCCTATAAGTTGAGGAATGTGGTGTTTCAAAAGGCCGTCGAGGTTGCACCCTCGGCGGCTTTTTAGTCCTGACAAACATCATTAAGGCCGGAGTCGTTCCAGCAAGGCAACGCACAGGAAGTTAAAAAAGGTATATTTTTCTTGTGGCTGATCTAGTAGATTGTAATCACTTGATAAATTCTTTATATTTTTCACGCTGAAAAATGCTCTTTTGGCGAGTTTTATTCTAAAATTTCCGGATATATGAATCGGTTATGAAAATCACCCTAAATGGCGAGGACCACGAGGTCGAAGAGGGCACCACGATCACCGCCTTGCTGGGGGCGCTGAAAATCCCTCTTGTCAAAGTGGCGGTAGAGCGCAATCTCTCTATCGTTTCACGTTCGACCTTTGATCAGGTGATTCTGCAAAAGGGCGACCGGATTGAGATTGTGCGCTTTATTGGCGGGGGCTGAACATGCAGGACACACCATTGATCATTGCCGGGCGGGAATATGCTTCGCGCCTGATTATCGGCACCGGAAAATACCGCGATTACGCGCAAAATGCGGCGGCCTTAAAGGCCTCTGGTGCAGAAATGGTCACCGTGGCCATGCGCCGGGTGAATGTGATGAACCCGGACGAGCCGATGCTGGTCGATTTTATTAAGCCTGACGAAACGGTCTATTTGCCCAATACGGCAGGGTGTTTTACTGGCGAGGATGCCGTGCGCACCTTGCGTTTGGCGCGCGAGGCCGGGGGCTGGTCTTTGGTCAAGCTGGAGGTTTTGTCGGACCCCAAGCATCTTTACCCTGATATGGAAGAGACTATGCGCGCCGCCAAAATGCTGCTGGATGATGGTTTTGACGTGATGGTTTATTGCTCGGATGATCCGGTCTTTGCCCGCAAGCTGGAAGACCTTGGCTGCGCCGCCATTATGCCGCTGGGCGCGCCGATTGGCTCTGGCTTGGGCTTGCAGAACAAGGTCAATATTCGCCTGATTGTCGAGCAATCTTCTGTGCCGGTGATTGTTGATGCCGGCGTGGGCACCGCATCAGACGCTACCGAAGCCATGGAGCTGGGTTGCGATGGCGTGTTGATGAATACCGCCATTGCCGAGGCTCAGGACCCCATTCGCATGGCCCGGGCCATGAAACATGCGGTGATTGCCGGGCGCGAGGCTTATCTGGCCGGGCGGATGGCGAAAAAGCGCTATGCCGACCCGTCCAGCCCGCTGGCAGGTCTGATTTAAACCAAAACGGGGGTTTACACGGGGTTGTGACCCCTGCGACGTTTTACCTCTGCCGCTCTTCTCTTGCGCCACGGCGTAATATATGATCGGAAGAGGGGTGAGTAGACTCAAGAGGAGACGGGCGCCGTTGGTGCCCCGATATGTGCATGCAGTATGATGCCAGATTTGAAGCCGCTGTTGATCAGGTAAAGGCCGAAGGCCGCTATCGGGTTTTTGCTGACCTGCGTCGCCAGCGTGGTAATTTTCCACACGCACAGTTTCGCACCCCCAATGGCGACGACAAGGATATTGTCATCTGGTGCTCGAATGATTATCTGGGCATGGGCCAGCACCCTTGTGTGATCGAGGCCATGCACAAAGCCATCGATGCTGTGGGTGCCGGGGCAGGCGGCACCCGTAATATTTCCGGCACAACACGCTATCATGTTGAACTGGAAGAAGAACTCGCCGATCTGCATGGCAAGGAAGACGCGCTTTTGTTTACCTCTGGCTATATTGCCAACGAGGCAACTCTGGCTACTTTGGCCAAAATCCTGCCGGGCTGTATCTATTTTTCTGATGCGATGAACCATGCCTCGATGATCGAGGGTATTCGCCGCGCCGGGACGCCAAAACACATCTGGCGGCACAATGATCTGGACCATCTGGAAGAATTGCTGGCCGCCGCGCCCGCCGATGCACCCAAGGTAATTGCGTTCGAATCTGTTTATTCCATGGATGGCGATATTGGACCGATCAGTGCGGTTTGTGATCTGGCCGATAAATACGGGGCCATTACCTATCTGGATGAAGTGCACGCCGTTGGCCTATACGGGCCACACGGTGCCGGCATTGCCGAGCGCGACGGTGTGATGCACCGGGTCGACATTATCAATGGCACATTGGGCAAGGCGTTTGGCCTGATGGGCGGTTATGTGGCCGCAAACGCCACCATGATTGATGCCATTCGCAGTCAGGCCCCGGGCTTTATTTTTACCACCTCTTTGGCGCCAGCACTGGCCGCCGGGGCTGTCGCCAGCCTGAGACATCTAAAAGAAAACAATGGCTTGCGCGAGAAACATCAGGAACGCGCTTTGCGCTTGAAAACCCTGCTGCGCGAGGCGGGCCTGCCGCTCATGCCGTCCGAAACCCATGTGGTGCCGCTGCTTGTCGGTGATCCGGTGGCCTGTAAGGCCGTTACCGATGCGTTGCTGAACGAATATAATATTTATGTCCAGCCGATCAATTACCCCACCGTGCCGCGCGGGACAGAGCGTTTGCGCCTGACCCCGTCGCCCCTGCACGATGATGAATTGATGGCGGCCCTGATCGATGCCCTGCAAAGCGTGTGGACGCGTTTGGGGCTGTCCGCCAAGGCTGCATGAGCGCGCAATCGGACAAGCGTGAAATCTTCTTTGAATTCACACGTATGGACAAAAACATGCGTGTTTGTGCCGTGGATTCGGTCACCGGCATTGAGATTGTTACCATTGTTCCGACCAGCATGCCCGAATCCGAAGCGCAAAAGCTGGCGCTAAAAAAACTGCTCTGGCGGTTGGATCGTGAAAATGAAAGCGCAGAGGAGGGGGGCGATGCGCTGCACCGTCCGTGTGGAAAGTATGTATGAGTCCGGGGCGCAATTATAATCCCGAATGTCATTGCCGGGCATGTTCCGGCAATCCATCCTTCGACAGGCTCAGGATGAGGAGGTCTTGAGGCTCAGGATGAGGAGGCCTTGAAACGAAAACGGGATCACCCGAACGCGTCGGGTGATGACAGGTTTTTATTGGGTGTAACCTGACTTAGCGCAGTTTTTTTAAGTACTGACGCTCAAAAGCCCGCTTGGCCCAATGGCCGATGCGCAAAGGCGGCAACATGAATTGGCGCTTTTGCGTGCGATAGACCAAAGCGCCTTTGTCCATGCTGTCGATCAGGCACACCAGCTCGGTACGAAATTCCTCAGACGGGGTTTTTCCTTTGCATTCATCGACCAGATTTATGGCGGCGGCTTTGGCTTGCAGATCGGCCATATGGGCCTGTTTGGGCATCCATCCGGGGCCGGGAAAACTGCCCGCATCGCCCGCCACATAAGTATTCGCCATGCCATCGATCTGGCAAAGTTTGTTGGCGCGGATCATGCCGCCGGGAGAAAGCGGAAGATCACTTTTACCAAACCAGGTATTGCCGGTCATGCCCGGCATAAAGAGGATCAAATCGGCGTTAAATTCACCGCCTTCGGTAGTGACGGTATTGGTGCTAAAGCCTTTGATTTTATGGCCGATATGGATGTCTATATTCAATTCCTTCATGCGGGCCAGCAGACGATCGACCGCCGCTTCGCCAAGGCGCGCGCCCGGGCGGGGTGCCGGGCAGAAAAACACCAGTTTGAACGCATCACGGCGCTTTTCTTTACGCAATTGCTGATCAATACCAAAAAGAAATTCAAACATTGGCCCGCCGCGCATGGCCGCTGGCTCCTTGGGGTTGCCAGAGAAGCCACAGGCAATGGTGCCGCCTTGCAGCGCCGCCAGGCGGTCACGAATAGCCTCGGCGGCCTGAATGCCTTCACACGGCGTGATGGTGTGCTCAATGCCTGGCAGTTTTTTGATGAAACGACCACCGCAGCCAATAATCAGCCCATCATTGTCGACATCACCCGTATTGGTGTTGACCGTGCGGCCACCATTTACCACGCCGGTGGCGGCGGATTCAATAAAGTTGATATTGTGGCGCTTGATAAAGCGGTCTAGCGGAATACGTAAATCATCGCCCGTGCGTTTGCCACAAGGCACCCAGATGAGGCTGGGCAAATAGATGAACTCAGCCTTGGGGGCAATCATGGTTATGCTGGATGATGGTTCCAGCGCCCGCAGTTTTCTGGCGGCAGTGATGGCGGCAAACCCGGCACCCAATATTGTATAAGCGTGGCTCATGACTGATTCTCGCATTGCAAAGACGTAACGATGATAAGCCTGAATGGGATAAATGTAAGCCTGCAAAGCATTTTCACCATAATAACAACACATAATATATATTATGCGCCTTATCGTGGGGCGGCAAAAAACAGCCAATTAGGCTTTTCGCCCCTTTCATTGAGTGCTAGCGGTAACAAAGCACAGACTCATAATGGAAGATCACAAATGGACATCAATGCAATCAGTTCCGGCAAAAACCCGCCATGGGATGTGAATGCCATCATTGAAATCCCGCTGGGCGGCGTTCCGGTCAAATATGAAGTCGATAAAGCGTCCGGCGCCCTCTTCGTTGATCGCTTCTTGCATACTGCAATGTTTTATCCGGGCAATTATGGCTTTATTCCACATTCCCTATCGCTGGATGGTGATCCGATTGATGTGATGGTTGTGGGCCGCACGCCGGTGATTGCCGGTTGTGTGATGCGCGTGCGCCCGGTCGGCATGTTGCAAATGGAAGATGAAAGCGGCCCGGACGAGAAAATCCTGGCCGTGCCCGTATCCAAGCTGCACCCCTATCATGAAAGCATTAAAACATACGAAGACTTACCAGATGTCATGTGTGACCAAATCAAGCATTTTTTCTCCCATTATAAGGATTTGGAGCACGAAAAATGGGTCAAAATTGGCGAGTGGCAGGACGCGGACACCGCCG
This sequence comes from Robiginitomaculum sp., assembly GCA_002733485.1. Lineage (GTDB taxonomy): Bacteria > Pseudomonadota > Alphaproteobacteria > Caulobacterales > Maricaulaceae > Robiginitomaculum_B. The sequence goes on along the minus strand of NVVU01000003.1, from coordinate 23,280 downwards.
CCAATGCCGTGCTGGAAGCAATAGAGCGCCATCAAGCGCAAAAATAACCCTGGGGTAGACGCGAAATGGCCAATTTAGAGAGACTTCAGGCCATTATGGCGCGTTTGCGTGATCCTAAAACGGGTTGTCCGTGGGATGTGAAGCAGGATTTTGCCTCCATTGCCCCCTACACCATTGAAGAAGCCTATGAAGTGGCCGACGCCATCGCGCGGGGCGACATGGACGATCTGCGTGATGAGCTGGGTGATTTGCTGTTTCAGGTCGTCTTTCATGCGCAAATGGCCCGTGAAAACAATAACTTCACACTGGATGACGTCATTAATGGCATTTGCGACAAGATGGAACGTCGCCACCCCCATGTATTTGGCACGGACGAACAGATCGCCGCCGGGGTGCAGTCTGGTGACTGGGAAAAGCATAAAGAAGCTGAGCGGGCCAAAAAAGCCGAAAAAAAACTTGGAAACCCAAGCCTTCTGGATGGCATTGCCCGCACCCTACCCCGCCTGAAACGCGCCCAAAAGCTGCAAGACCGCGCCGCCCGTGTTGGGTTTGACTGGCCAGACCTGGGGCCGGTATTTGACAAATTGGACGAGGAAGTGGCCGAGTTAAAAGAGGCTCTGTACACACCGGAGAACACCGAACATATTGCTGATGAACTTGGCGATATATTGTTTGTTTGTACAAATTTAGCGCGTAAACTTAACGTTGATGCGGAAGGCGCGCTGGAGCGCTCAAATATTAAATTCGAGCGCCGCTTTGCCTATATCGAAAAATGCCTGGCAGAGCAAAATATCACGCTGGACGAGGCCGGTCTTGATCTGATGGAACGCTATTGGGTTGAGGCTAAGCAAAAAGAGCGGCAATCAGACTGAAATCCGTTCGGGCGTAATACCCGGAAAGGCTGCTTCCAGCGCGCCCAGGTTTTTATTGTCTAATTGCGCCACCAAAATTTGCTGGCCATTTTCGTCGGATTGTGTGTCCAAAAGCTTACCATTGCGGCAAACCCACGGGTGAACGCGCCCTTCCCCAATGGGAATGGTAATGCGAACAGTGTGCATACCCTCTGATAGAATGCTTTCTACGCGCTGAGAAAGCGTCGCCATGCCCTGTTTTGTCACCGCAGAGAGCAAAACGGGTTTTGGCGTGATGGATTGGGCCAGCCCTTGCAGCCGCTCAGCCTCATCATCGGCTACCAGATCAATCTTGTTCCACACCTCCAGTACCGGAATGCCTTTTTCCTGGGCGCTGAGTAATTGTTCCAAAATGCTGTTCACATCATCGCGCTGTTCAGCGCTCTGCTTTGAGGCAATATCGCGCACATGGATGATCAGATCGGCCTCCAGCACCTCTTCCAGTGTGGCGCGAAAGGCGGCAATCAGCTCGGTCGGCAAATCAGAGATAAAACCCACCGTATCTGACAATATGGCCTCGCGTCCCTTTTCCATGGTGATCAGACGCATGGCCGGGTCCAGCGTGGCAAACAACATATCCTCGGCCAGCATATCGGTCCCGCACAGCGTATTAAAAAGCGTGGATTTCCCCGCATTGGTATAGCCCACAAGAGCGATAATGGGATAGGGAACGCGTTGTCGCGCCGAACGGTGCAGCCCCCGTGTGCGCCGTACATTATCCAGCGCCTTGCGCAGACGCGTTATACGTTGTTCCAGCAAGCGCCGGTCGGTTTCCAATTGCCGCTCCCCTGGCCCGGCCAAAAAGCCCTTGCCGCCGCGTTGGCGCTCTAAGTGGGTCCAGGTGCGCACAAGACGCGAGCGCTCATAGGTCAGCAGCGCCAATTCGACCTGCAGACGGCCTTCCTTGGTGCGGGCGCGCAGGCCAAAAATTTCTAAGATTACGCCGGTACGGTCAATCACCTTGGCATCCAGCGCCTTTTCCAGATTACGCTGTTGTACAGGCGTCAGCTTGGCATCAACAATAAGAAGCTCAGCCCCATGATGGCGCAATTCAAGGCGCAAATCATCAATCAGGCCCTTGCCGATCAATGTGCTTGCCTGGGCTTTGCGCAAAGTAACGACGCGGGCCTCTGGCACATCCAGATCCAGCGCCAGAGCAAGACCTCTGGCCTCTTCCAGACGGACAAGCGGATCACGGCCCACTTTGCCCTTGTTCACAGGGACAATAACCAGTGCGCGTGTTTTATCCGTTTCGGAAGATTGGTTCACGCGTCTGCGGCACCATCATCATCATCGTCCTCGGCTTCAAACAAGGAGATCGGGGCCGAGGGCATGATTGTGGAAATGGCCTGCTTATAGACCAGTTGCGAATGGCCATCGCGGCGCAAGAGCACGCAAAAATTATCAAACCAGGTGATAATACCTTGCAGTTTCACGCCATTAACCAGAAAGATGGTCAGGGGGGTTTTTGATTTACGCAGTGCGTTCAGGAAGGTGTCTTGTAAGCTTTGTTTTTTTTCGCCAGCCATTGCCATGCTCCGTTTACAGCCCGGATATGCTCCATAGGCCGGTTCGCAGTCTATTTGTATTCGTCCCACTATAGCGCCCCTAATGAGCGCAACAAGGGGTCTGCTTCATGTTGCCGCGCTTTGCAAGTAATCTTTGCGCAAAGCACAGGCCATCGCCCCGGGTTTGCCATCACCTACAGGCTGTTTATCAATATGGGTAATCGGTGTGACCAGATTTATAGAGGAGGAAATGAAGGCTTCTTTGGCCTTGCGGGCTTCTTTTAGGGAGAAAGCACGTTCCTCGACGCTCAATTGCCGCTCAGCAGCCAGTTTTAATACCCGTTCGCGGGTGATGCCGCCAAGAATATCATTGGACAAATTGCGTGTAACCAGTACATCCCCTTCGGTAATGATCCAGGCATTGGATGATGAACCTTCGGTCACCATGCCTTTTTCATCCACCATCCAGGCTTCATAGGCCCCCTGCTCCACCGCGCTTTGCTTGGCCAGAATATTGGGCAAGAGGGATACGGATTTAATATCGCAACGGGTCCAGCGCTCGTCCGGCACCGTGATAACCGCAATACCTTTTTGGGCTTTGCGTTCTGCCTCGGCAACATTCATGCTTTTGGCCGTAATAACAATGGAAGGGACAATATCTTTGGGGAAGGCATGATCGCGGGGGGCCACGCCGCGCGTGATTTGCAAATAAACCAGCCCGTCGCGCACACGGTTTTTGCGCACCACCTCGTGCAATACAACGTCTAAGGCGCCATCAGACATGGGCGTAGCAATGCGCAGCTCGCCCAGAGAGCGACCCATGCGGCGAAAATGCCCCGAACTGTCCAGTAACTTACCCGCACGCACGGCCCAGACTTCATAAATACCATCGGCAAACTGATAACCTCGATCCTCTATATGGATGCAGGCATTGGCGTGGGGCACATAAGAGCCATTCACATAGGCGATACGCGACATTGCTAATCTCTCCAAAACTCCGGTGATAAAAAGGCCAGAACGGCCAGGATTTCAACCCGGCCCAGGGCCATGCCAATGCTAAGGGCTATAAGGGCTGGTGCTGGCAGGTGTGAAAAATTACCGGCACCGGCGGGGCCTGCCAGAAAGGATGGGCCGGCATTGGAAATGGCCGCGACGGCGGCATTGCTGGCCTCTTCAAAGTCTGAACCAAAGGCCGCAACGATAATAATCAGCACACCCAATGCCCCGGCATAGCCCAACACATAAACCCACAAATTGGTAAAACTGCTTTCGGGAATGATTTGCCCGCGAAAACGGGTGGGCACGACGGCTGAGGGGTGGCTGAGCCGGAAAAGTTCTGCGCCGGTGCGTCTGAACAATAATAAGAAACGGATAACCTTCACACCGCCAGCCGTTGAAAGCGCCGCACCGCCAACCAGAACAATACTCATGGTTACGGGCAAAGGCAGCAGATCAATACTGCCTTTGGTCATCGGCGCCGCATAGGTGGTGGCAAGCGATATGCCGTTTAGCAAGGCAGGCCCGATGGTGCTGCCCATAGCAATAAGAGCCAGGGCACCAAGGGCAGCAATAGACAAAATACCCAGGGTTTCAGGGTCTTTGAAATGCCCAGCCTTGCCCCGGTGCAAATCCCAATGCATGGCAAAACTGGTGGCACCAACCAGCATGCCAATGGCCCCGCCCCAACTGCCTGCGCGTCCGGCAATTTCATCAAAAGTCTCCGTGCCTGGCAAAATGCCGCCTGTGGAGATGACGCCAAACATCGCAATCAACCCATCAAAAAGGGACGCCCCAGCCAGTAATAACCAGATCAGAATACCAAGGCTGGCTGTACCATACGTGGCCGCAACGATCAGCGCCAAAGTGCCTATGCGTCCGGTAAGATTATCTTTTTCAATGGTCAGCAAGGACGAGCGATAAACCCCCGGTCCCGTTAGATAGAGCGGTGCCAAAACAGAAAGCGCAAGCAGAATAGAGAGATAACCGCCCATCCATTGCAATAGTCCTCGCCAGAAAACAAGTGCATCGCGCGCCCCCGCAACGTCCAGTATTTGCCCGCCCGTGGTGGTCAATTGCGCCATGGCATCGGCATAGGCCAGACCATAATGCGCATCGGGCAGTGCCACCATAAAAACAATTGCCGCCAAGGCCGGTGTGCCCAGCCAGACCGTCAGCAGAAGGACTAGCGTGCTGCGAATACTGCCCGAATGGCGCACGCCCCGTTCGCCAAGGTAAAGAATGAGGCCCAGCATGGTGCAGACAATGACGGTAAGCGCGAAGCCGTGGGCCGCAGCCCTGTCCGCCTGCACCACAGCAAGACGCCAGCCAAAGGCGGCACCGATTGCCAGAAAACCCGGTATAAAGGCCAGTATGCGCCACAAACCGCTCACAGCGGGCGCGCCCTATGGTGATCAGACATAATCACGGCTAACCCGGAACATTTTTTCAACGCTGGGTACATCCTTACGCTCGGCAAACAGCACCACATGGTCCCCGGCCTTGATTACAAAATCTCCATTAGGGAAAAGCAATTGCTCGCCGCGCTGCACCGCTGCCACCTTGATGCCATCCGAAATATCCACATCGCGCAAAGGCTTGCCCACCAGCGCCGATGTGCTTAACGCCACGGCTTCAATGGCTTCGGCCTCGCCATCTTCAATGGATTGCACCGCGATGATGCGGCCCCGGCGGACATGTTGTAAAATGGTGGAAATAGTGGTCTCGCGCGGGTCTATGAACACATCAATACCCAAAGGTTCTTTTAAAAGATCCAGTGTGCGATCATTCACCAGACACAAGGCGCGGCGCACATTGGCCTCTTTGGCCAGACCAGCCACCAGCACATTAACCCGGTCATCATTGGTCAGAGCCAGCGCAATGTCGGCTTCATTTATCCCTGCTTCAATCAAGGTGCTGCGGTCCAGGGCGTCGCCGTGCAAAACCACTGTGCGGTTCAGGGCCATGGAGGCCTGTTCGGCTTGTCTGGCATTGCTTTCTATGGCGCGCACGCGAATGCCCGGCAGCTTTTCCAATTGCCGGGCCACATGCACGCCAATATTACCGGCCCCCACCATGATGACCTTGCGGCCACGCTCTTCCTTGCGGCCCAGAATATCCAGCGTGCGGGCCACCTGTTCTTCCTGGGCAACGACGTAAACCTCATCACCGACCAGCACCTGATCGCTGCCTTTGGGGACAAACAGTTTGCCTTCGCGCTTGACCCCGACAATCATGGCATTCAGGTCAGGGAAAAGCTCGGTCAGTTGTTTAAGGGCCGTATTGGCCACCGGGCAATCCTCCAAAAGGCGCACACCAAGCAGTTTGATACGTCCGCCGGCAAAGGGCACCGTCATAAACGCCCCCGGTGTCGCCACCCGTTGAATAATCGTGCGTGCCACTTCGATTTCCGGGGAAATAACAACATCAATGGGCATATTTTTATTGGTGAAAAGATCCTGCCAGGACTTGTCCAGATAGGCCTGCGCCCGAACCCGTGCAATCTTGATTGAGACATCGAATAGCGAGTGGGCGATCTGGCAGGCCACCATATTGACTTCGTCCAGATGAGTTGCCGCCACAATCATATCGGCATTTTCGATGCCGGCCCGAACCAGAACATCGGGATGAGAGCCATGCCCGACAACGCCGCGCACATCCAGATCCGTGGAGATTTGCTGCACAAGTTGTGGAGACAGATCAATCACTGTCACTTCATTTTTTTCAGCAGATAGCTGGCTGGCAATGCCAAACCCTACGCGACCGGCGCCGCAGACAATCACTTTCATGAGAGGCCATCCGTGGTTTTGGCACTGCGTGGCTGGATACCCAGAGACTTAAGTTTACGGTGCAAGGCCGATCGCTCCATGCCAATAAAAGATGCAGTGCGGGAGATATTTCCCCCAAACCGGCTAACCTGAACTTTTAGATATTCACGTTCAAATTCCAGTCTGGCTTCCCTCAGCGGAAACGCAATCAGCTTTTCTGTACCAAAATTTGAATCGGCATCATCAGAACCTTGTTCCTGGGGCAATTGATCCAGGGTCAGCGGTTCGGATGGATCACCACTGGCCAAAATCAGGATGCGTTCAATATTGTTGCGCAATTGACGCACATTGCCGGGCCAGCGTGCGGCTTGCAAATAGGCCATCACACCTTCGCTGATCTTGCGTGCAGGTTGCCCGGCGGATGCAGAAAGGCGGGAGACAAAATACCTCACCAGTGCCGGTATATCCTCGCGTCGCTCGCTCAAAGACGGCACATGAACGGGAACCACATTCAGGCGGTGATAAAGCGCTTCTCGAAAATCACCACGGTCAATCAGGGTCATCAGGTTCTTGGAGGTAGAGCTGATCACCCGCACATCAACCTTCACATCCGTAGTGCCGCCCAGTCGCCGGAAACTCTGGGCGACAAGCAAATGCAACAACTTGCCTTGTGTTTCCAATGGCATGTCACCCACTTCATCAATGTAGAGCGTGCCCATATGGGCCATTTCAAAGAGGCCGGCTTTGGTGAGTTTTCCTGAACTGTCTTCAGAGCCAAAAAGCTCCAGCTCAACGGAATCCGGGGTCATGGCGGCGGCATTAATGGCAACAAAACGGCCATGTTTACGCTCTGACTGCTCGTGAATATTTCGCGCCACCAATTGTTTGCCGGCCCCCATGGGGCCAATCACCAGAACGCGGCTGTTAGCGCGGGCAACGCGGGCAATAACCTGACGCACGGCATTGATGTTTTGAGAGACCCCGATGAGTTCCGACGCTTCGGTGGCGCTGGCTTTCAAGTCCAGATTTTCACGTTTTAACTGTTGTGTTTCCAAAGCGCGGCGCACCACCAGCAACAAACGCTCGCTATTGAAGGGCTTTTCGATAAAGTCATATGCCCCTTTGCGGATAGCCGAAACGGCGGTTTCAATGGTGCCATGGCCGGAAATGAGAATCACGGGCAGGTCGGGGTCCAACGCCTTGACCTCTTCAAGAACAGCCAGACCATCCCGTTCACTGCCTTGCAACCACACATCCAGAATAACCAAAGCCGGTTTGCGGTTCGATATTGCCATCAGGGCTGTATTGGCACCATCGGCTGTGCGGGCGGCATAACCATCGTCTTCCAGAATACCGCCAATCAGCTCCCGAATATCTTCTTCATCATCTACAACCAGTATATCAGCAGACATCAGGCTTCTCTTTTCTCTGTTTTTACAATCTTCATTTTATCTTCTGGTGGCAAGGGAAAACGCAACGCAACAACGGCGCCAGTTTTGCCATCATCACGGTCGAGTAATTGCAAATCACCATTATGATCTTCCATAATCCGGTTCACGATCGCCAGCCCCAGCCCGGTCCCTTTTTCCCGCGTGGTCATATAAGGCTCCAGCAGGCGCTCCCGGCCCCGCTTAGGCCAGCCGGGGCCATTATCAATAATATTGACGGTTTTGCCGTGCGGGGTTTCCCCTATTGTTACCGTGATCTCTTTTGGTCTGGCCCCATCTTCAGCCCCCACAATAGCTTCAGCGGCGTTTTTCAATATATTGCCGACAGCTTGTGAGGCTAGGCGCTCATCGCCCCAAGCCACCACTTTGTGCGCCGGCAGCTGGCTGGAAAACGTGATGTCGGGAAAGGCCACATGCTGGGCAAAAACCGCGTCACGGACCAGTTTACCAAGATCAATGGCCGTCGTTTTGGGGACTGGCATGCGTGCAAAGGAAGAAAATTCATCGACCATGCGACCAATATCTGACACCTGACGTATAATGGTGCTGACACATTTGTCAAAAACATCCGTATCCGTGGTTAAGGTATTGCGGTACTTACGTTTTAATCGTTCTGCAGAAAGTTGAATCGGGGTGAGCGGGTTCTTGATTTCATGGGCGATCCGGCGGGCAACTTCACGCCAGGCGGCGCTGCGCTGAGCGGCAATGGCGCGGCTCATATCATCAAAAGTGATCACATAACCATGGGCTTTTCCCCGCCCACTTGGGGCAACTTTGGTATTTAAATGTATGGCCCCGTCTTTGCCACTTAACTCGACCTGACCTTCGGCCTTGCGGTCCGGTGAATGACGAGCTTTGGTCAGCAAATGTGAGAATTCTGGAATGCAGGTCTTCAGTTTTTTACCCTTAATGTCGGCTTCATCACACCGCAATAACGTCAGCGCAGAGGGGTTGGCAAAACCAATGCGCCCCTGCGCATCCAGATCGAGCACACCGGCACTCACCCCGGACAGCACAGTTTCAATGAACTGGCGGCGGCTTTCGGTTTCCTGATGCGCGCTTATAAGCTCTTGTCTTTGCGATTGAAGTTGTGCTGTCATTTCATTGAAATCTCGTGATAATTCAGCAACTTCATCATTTTCATTACCGGCGCTGACGCGGGCCATTAAATCGCCGTCGCGAACCCGCTGGGCGGCTTGTGCCAGCCTGCCAATGGGCACCACAATGCGCGTAGCCGCCGCCAGCCCCACCCAGATCGCGCCGATCAGCACCAGAAGTGCGGTTTCAAAATAGATCAGGGCAAATGAGCCAGCCAACCGCCCACGCCTGTTTTCCGCTTCCTGAAAGGCATCGAGCGCTTTATTGGCCTCGGCAAGCATGCTGAGACTATCCCCTGTGGCAAAGCGCACAACATAGAGATAGGCATTATCATAGGCCGACAGCTTGGCCAGACCTCGGATCATATTTTGCTCGCTATCAAGTTGCAGGTTTACGCGCCCGGATTCAGCCGCTTTGAACGCCTCCGTCGATGGCACCACAAAGTCAGGGGCATCACTGGCCTCAACACGACGCATAACCGTGCCATTGCCTTGCAGTATATAGACGGCCTGAAAAAAACGGCGCTCGGCCTGAAAACGTAAATAATCCGTAAAGACAATCGGGCCTTCCTCGAAGTTCTTGACCGCTTGCGGATGATTAAGATCATTCACCATTGGCGGAATTTCGCTGTACACTTCATCGGCTTGTGCCTGCAGCGTTGCGCGGGCGACCGAGACAATATTATTGGTCAACGTCCCAACGCGATCAGAAAACCAGTATTCAATGCCGCGCGTATAAACCACGGCAAAAAAGATGGCCACAATAATGGCCGGCAGCACCGCAGCCATACTGAACATGCCGGCAAATCTCAAGTGCAGCTTTGGCGCGGTTTCCCCGTGGGTACGCGACCCCCATAAACGCCCAAGCCGCCAGATGACATAACTGGCAAGCCCCAGAATGAGAACCAGATTGCCGACCAGCACGGCAAGCAAAAACAGGCTGCCCGGACCGAACTGCCCTGCCCCTGATAAGGTAAAGAATGCCCCCAGGGCCGTCACCACAATGGCGATGGCATAGGCAGCCCCAAACAGCGCAGAGCTGAGCAGATTTACCGGACGGGCAAATCGCGCATCAACGCTTTGGTGGGGACGTATTGCTTTTTCCATAGGGAAAAGGCTCCGTGGCAAGGTCATTAGCGACACTTTTGCCACACCTGTTGCTAAATTTCAACAAAAAGGTCAGGACTTAAGGAAGAAGCCGGTAATGCACCAGCTTTTTATGCAAGGTATTTCTGTTTATACCCAGCATTCTGGCGGCTTTCAGTTGATTGCCAGCGGCCATGCCCATGATCTGGCGCAATAAAGGGCGCTCCAGCGACCCCAGAATTTGCGGATACAGGTCTGGTGCCAAGGGCCTGCCCTCCTGTCTTCCAAAATAAATAGCCAAGGCCCGGCTTATCGCATCTTCCACCGCACTGTCTGCGTCACCTTGCGGCACCTTGTCTGTTGTCCATTCAATATCTTCTGGACATACCCTATCGGTCTTGGCCATCAGGCTGGCCCGTTCGATTGTGTTTTGCAATTCACGAACATTACCGGGCCAGGCCCTGCCCGTCAGGCTGTTCTCTGCCTGCCTACTAAGGGTTTTTGTATTTTTGCTGACTTTGGCAAGAAAGGTTTGTGCCAGTTCAATAACATCGCCTTCGCGCTCTCTTAGCGGTGGCAAATGCATGGGGATTGTATTTAAACGATAGAGAAGTTGGTGACTTAACGGAGCATCAATGCCTTCACCACCTAGGTTTTGCCGCGTTGTCGAGACAATACGCAAAGTGGCGCTTTGGGCATCAAGACGGCTAAGAAAACTGATTAAATAGGCCTGCTGCTCTGCTGTGGCGGCACTGATTTCATCTAAAATCAGTGTCCCCCCCTTTGGGTAGGCAGTACATTTTTCCAGTTCTTGAGAAAAGTCTCTGCCATCCAGAGGGAAATTCACAATTGTGCAGTTTCCCTCGGCATTATTGCTGTATTCATGCAGCATTTTGGCCACAAGGCTCTTTCCGGTGCCTGTTTCGCCGGTAATCAGCACCGGCAGGTTTGATTGTGTGGCCTGGGCAATCAGCCGGTAAACAGTCTGCATCACATCGGAGGTGCCGACCAGTGGCAGGTCTGTTTTGGTGCTGGTCTTTACTTTTGGAACCTCACCAACCGGGAGCGCTCGGCCAATCGAGGCGGCCAATTGCTCAAAGCTGAAAGGTTTGGGAAAATAGTCAAAAGCCCCAAAGCGCGCCGATAATAATGAGGTCAGCACGGTATTTTCCGCGCTGAGCACCAGAACGGGGATATGGGGATAGGCCTCGCGGATTTGTTTGAGGAGTTCAAACCCATTGCGCGCCGGATCAGTAATATCCACATCAATGAGGACCAGATCTCCCTCGCCGGCCCGCACCCAGCGCCACAAAGGATCAAAGCCCTCGGTGGCGCGCACGTCATAACCTTTTTGCGTTAAATCCCGGGCCAGCGTTTGCCGCGCTATGCGCTCGTTATGCGCCAGCAATATTCTCTTGGACGCACTCATGCGGCCAGGCACGGCATTTCCGTCCTAGCCAGACTGTCAATCAGCGCCATAACCGCGTCTATCGTTTTTAACTGACAGGCCTCAGAACGCAATTGCCTGCGCTCTTTTTCATCTATTTGCAAAGGCGCGGCCTCTATGCTCCATGCCAGATGCTTGCGAAACATACGCAGGCCCAGCGCTTTGCCATAAAGGCTCAATGTGCCGTCAAACTGTTCTGCCAACAGGGAGAAATGCGTGGCAAGGTTTGGCGGCAATTGCGCCGCTTTTCCATCCAGCGCCGACGCAATAAAACCTGGCAACCATGGTTGGCCGCACGCCCCGCGCCCGATCATCACCCCATCAGCGCCGGACTGTTTCAGCGCCGTTTTCGCATCCTCTACGCTGTTAATATCGCCATTGACAATGACCGGGATTTGCACCGCCCGGGCGATATTTCTCACCGCGTGCCAATCGGCCTTGCCCTTATAAAACTGGCACCGCGTGCGCCCATGCACGGTAATCATGGCCGCGCCGGCATTTTGGGCGCGTCTGGCCAGTTCTGGTGCATTCAGGCTGTCATGGTCCCAGCCCAGGCGCATTTTAACGCTGATGGGCACCTTGACCGCTGCAATGGTGGCCTCGATCAGGCTTAGGGCATGGTCCAGATCGCGCATTAATGCTGATCCAGTGGCCCCCTTGGTCACTTTGCGCGAAGGGCAGCCCATATTAATATCAATCAACTTTGCGCCTGCATCTTCGGCCAGTTTCGCCGCCTCGCTCATCCAGTGGGCTTCGCGCCCGGCAATCTGGACCGCCAGCGGTGCCGCTTCAGCGCTGGCGGCAATCTTGCGCAGCATATCCTTGCGGCCATTGACCAGCTCTTTACTGGCGGTCATCTCATTGACAACCAGCCCGGCCCCCAGCCTTTTGACCTGTATGCGAAAGGGTAAATCGGTAATTCCTGACATGGGTGCCAGAATTACACGATTGCCAAGCGTCAGATTGTCTACAATAAGGGACATAAGGGGTTTCTGTGTGATCTGCTTAAACTTTAAGCACTGATTGCGGGAAAAATTGGCTTTGTAAAGGGAGCGCGCGGATGAATTGTGCAGTTATCGTCGTTGGTGCTGGCCAGGGAACGCGGTATGGTGGTGAAATACCAAAGCAGTATCAAAGACTTGCAGGCATTCCTGTGTTCAGGCACACGCTGAAGGCGTTTCTGGACCACCCAGAGGTGAGCAGCGTCCTTGCGGTTATTGCGCCTGATGATGCGGCTCTTTTTGCGCAGGCTAGTGATGAATTGAATGTGCGGACCGTTTTTGGCGGCGCCACGCGGACGGCCTCGGTGCGGGCTGGCCTTGCGGCCCTGCAGGCTGATCCGCCCGATATTGTCTTGATCCATGATGCGGCGCGCCCAATGATCAGCAAAGCCCTGATCAGCCGCCTGATTGCCAACACAACCGCAGAGCATGGCGCCGCCCCCAGCCTGAACCTTAGTGATGCGCTAAAGCGTATCGATGCGCATGGCATGCCTGTTGAGGATGTTTCTCGCGCTGGACTTGTACAGGTGCAAACACCGCAGGCCTTTCCCTATGCGCCGCTCATGAACGCCTATGCGAACGCCAGGGAAACCAGTGCCTTTGCCGATGATCTGGCACTGGCCAAAGCGGCGGGATTGAATTGTATTCTGGTAGCGGGTGATATGGATAATTTCAAGATTACCCATGCTGGCGATCTGGAGCGGGCGGAGCGGGTTCTTGGTGTGCAAAAACCAATGCTGACGATTACGGGTACTGGCTATGATGTTCACAAGCTGATCCCCGGCAAAGCGATGATGCTCTGTGGCGTTTCCATCCCCGGTGATCTGGCTCTGTTGGGCCATTCCGATGCCGATGCAGCCTTGCACGCTTTGACCGATGCCATTTTGGGCACCATTGGCGCGGGCGATATTGGCGATCACTTTCCCCCATCCGATCCACAATGGCGAGGCACTGATTCTAAGGTGTTTCTAGCAAAAGCCATGGTCCTTCTTGCGCGCCAGAGTGCCCGCCTTTTGCATGTAGATCTGACGATCATCTGTGAACGCCCAAAAATTAAACCCCACCGCCAAGCCATGCGCGCTCGTTTGTCTGAACTTCTGGACCTGCCTTTGGCACGGATCAGCACCAAGGCAACAACAACCGAAGGCTTGGGCTTTACCGGACGAGGCGAAGGGCTGGCCGCTATGGCGACGGTGAGTGTGCAGGTATCTGCCCCCTGAAAAATGCGCTGCATTTCCTGCGGTTATTTGCGGGACAAGCGCTTTTCATAACGATAACGTCGCTTGTCTGACTATGTTTTCCACGAGGCCCCTATGTTTTCCGAAGATGTTTTAGAACTTGCCAAAACGGCATTGCAAAAGGCGCGCGATAAGCATGCCATGATCACCACCGCAGAAAGTTGTACCGGGGGCTTGGTCAGTGCCGCATTAACGGCAGTTTCCGGTTCTTCTGACGTTTTTGATCGTGGCTTTTCCACATATTCCTACAAGGCAAAGTCCTCAATGCTGGGCGTACCGCAAAGCATTTTGGTTGAACATGGCGCAGTGAGTGAGGAAGTGGCTCTGCTGATGGCCGAAGGGGCTTTGGCACACTCGGCTGCTGACGTTTCGGTCTCCCTGACCGGCATTGCCGGTCCCGGCGGCGGCACGGCGGAAAAACCTGTGGGCACAGTTTGCTTTGCCTGCGCCCGTATTGGCGCAAAAACTAGAACGATCACGCACCAGTTTGGTGATCCTGGGCGGCCAATTGTGCGTATGGAAAGCGTGCGTGTGGCCTTGAGGATGCTGGCCGAAGCGTTTGATTAACTAGCTTTGATCGCCGCTATTTGCGCTTCCACAGCCTGATCCTCCCCGCCAACGCCTTCAAAGCGCTCGGCGGCGCGGCGTTCAAAGGCCTTCATGATTGAGGCCGCAGCCCGGTCTTCTCTGGTGCTGAGCAATTGGCTGAGAAACGGGATGTTCAGCTCGTAATCGACCTTGAACTCCACAAGGGACGAGCCATCATCCAGGGCATGAACATTCCAGTGATTGCTAAGTTTGCGAAATGGCCCTCTGGCCAGTTTTACCTCTACGGTTCTTTCCCCTGCATTCAAATGCACATGGGTTGAAAACCGCTCCCGTATAAACTGATAGCGAATACGCACTTCGGCCAGCAAAGTGCGGATATGCCCCTTTTTTTGTTCGTTTTTAATACGTACGGCACTGATAAATTTGATGAAGTTTGGATAGTCACAGACATCAGAGGCCAGCATGAAAACATCATCAGGGCAAAACTTCACCCGTTTCCAGATATGATGACGGGCCATTTTTATAGCGCCTGTTTGTTTTTTTCTGACAAGGCGGCGCGGGCCTCTTGTAGCTGTGCAAAATCCTCGCCGGCATGATGGCTGGAGCGGGTCAGCGGCGAAGACGAAACCATTAAAAAACCTTTTGAACGGGCCACAACCTCAAGGCTTTCAAACTCCTCAGGCGTAACATAACGATCCACGGGGGCGTGTTTGCGGGTTGGCTGCAAATACTGGCCAATGGTGATGAAATCCACATCGGCGGCGCGCATATCATCCATCACCTGCATCACCTCTTCACGACTTTCCCCCAGCCCCACCATCAAGCCGGATTTGGTAAACTGGTTCGGGTCGCGCTCTTTGACGCTTTGCAACAGGCGCAGGGAATGAAAATACCGTGCGCCGGGGCGGATAGAGAGGTAAAGCCGGGGCACGGTTTCAAGATTGTGATTAAACACATCCGGGCGCGAATCTATAACCACGTCGGCGGCTTTGCCCTTGCGCAGGAAATCAGGGGTCAGGATTTCAATGGTGGTATTGGGGGCAGCCTTGCGAATGGCGGTGACGGTTTTGGCAAAATGTTCCGCCCCGCCATCCTCCAGATCATCGCGATCAACCGAGGTGATGACAACATGGTTTAAGCCCATCTCGACCACGGCACGGGCGGCGTTTTCAGGCTCGGCAATATCCAGTGGTGCTGGTTTTCCTGTGCGCACATTGCAAAAGGCGCAGGCCCGCGTGCAGGTGTCGCCCATAATCATCAAGGTGGCGTGTTTTTTATCCCAGCATTCGCCCATATTGGGGCAAGCCGCCTCTTCGCAAACTGTGAAAAGCCCCTTTTCCTTTACAATGGCGCGGGTTTCCAAATAGCCCTTTCCCATGGGGGCCTTCACCCGGATCCATGCCGGCTTGCGCAGTAAGGGGGTGTCAGCCCGGTTACGCTTTTCCGGGTGGCGGTGCGCGGGTTTCTTATCGGTGTTGTTAATCAGTGTAGCCATGGTGCAAAATGTACCCAATTGCGTAAGCAAGCAAGGGCGTGATCTCAGTCCGCGTTTGGAAGTGTCCAGACAAGGGGCTTTGCCGCTTCGCCAAAGCGAAAATACTGGCTCTGGGTTTTGCCATCCAGAGTTAGATTGACCAGATTAACCTGATCATCAAAGGCATCCATCAACATGGCATTATAAATACTCAGGCTGTCCCCTTCTGCAGGGCGCGGCGCAGTGAAATACACATAGATGAATTCCCCCTCCGGCTCGGCACCGACATATGATAATGGCACTGGCTGGCCTTTGTCTCTGATTTGAAACTTTACCGTGCAATATTCGCCGACGCGTTCAACCCCTTCCTGGGTTTCCTCCCAACCGCTCAGCACATGGGAAAACAAACGCGGTTCCAGATCATGGGCATAAAGGCGGTGGGTGATTTCCATCTCTTGTGTATGCGCATTCCAGACGATCTCGGTCAGGCCCGCATGGGCGCGGTGTGCCTGCGCCGGCGCGGGCATAAACAGGGACAGGGCCGTAATATAAAAGGCGATGGCAAGACAGAAGCGCCAAAGGTTTCCCTTTGACGCTTCGCCTTTAGTTTGCCTGAGCGCAAGGATCATTCGTCTGATTCATCCTCTTCATCCTTTTTGCCCTTTTTGGCTTTATGGGGTTTCATGCTGTCACGATCCACAGCTTTATCCATTTTCTGCATCAGGTTCTTCTTGGTCTTGCGACCTTTGAAAACCTCAAGACGTGAAGGAATGATACGGCGCGGATAATAATTATTTTCCACGTCCACATCAGCAGTTTCCCAGCGTGGGTCAAGGGTCACGGAAACCAGTTCCTTGGGACTCATAACCCGTGTGGTGACGGTGTTTGGATTGTTTTTCCACACTTCAGCGGGCAAACGGACAGATTGCTTGCTGCCATCCGCATATTCCAGCTCAAGCAGGATCGGCATAACCAGCCCGCCTTTATTGCTGAAAGTCATGAAGTAGAAATTCTCCTTGGTGGAGAGAACTTCCTTTTTCCATGGCTCCATCTTTTTCTGTTTTTTCTTGTATTTTTTACGCTGCCCATCGGAGACAGCGTGTTTGCCATTCTTGTTATAAAAATCAATGACCGAAGAATCACGATCCGCCCATTTTTCAATATCGGCATTACGTGCAATCGACAACGGCGCAGGCTCGGTTTTGTCCCGCTCTATCAGATAGGCGGATTCGACATCCGGGTCCTGGGTGTTGATGGTGCCCTTGACCACCTTGTCGATGGAAATATCAACATGATCGGTGGAATAGAACCAGCCGCGCCAGAACCAGTCCAGATCAACGCCGGAAACCTCTTCCATGGTGCGGAAAAAATCATATGGCGTTGGGCGTTTAAAGCGCCAGCGATTGGCATAGGTAGAAAACGCCTTGTCAAAAAGCTCGCGTCCCAAAATGGTTTCACGCAATATGGCCAGTGCCGTTGCCGGCTTGCCATAGGCATTATTGCCAAATTGCAGGATAGATTCCGAATTGGTCATAATCGGAACCTGATATTGCGACTTCATATAGTTGGCGATGTCTTTTGGTTCGCCCCGGCGGGAGGGATAATTTTCTTCCCATTCTCGTTCTGCCAGATATTGGGTAAAGGTGTTCAGACCTTCATCCATCCATGTCCACTGACGCTCATCAGAATTGACCGTCATGGGGAAGAAACCGTGGCCAATCTCGTGAATGATCACAGAAATAAGCCCGTATTTCGTCCGGCGGGAATAGGTCAGATTGCCATCATCATCCTTGGTAGGCCGTGGGCCATTAAAGGTGATCATGGGGTATTCCATGCCGCCCACAGGGCCATTGACCGAAATGGCCTTGCGCCATGGATAAGGTGTGGAAAAGCGTGAATACACATCAACCGTATGGGCAACCGCCTTGGTGGAATACGTCGACCACAGAGGCTCGGCCTCTTTGGGATAGAACGACATGGCCATGATGGTGTCTGGCGCGCCTTCGGTATTCAACTGAACGCCCATGGAATCCCAGATGAACTTGCGAGACGCCGCCCAGGCAAAGTCACGCACATCATCGGCATGGAATTTCCAGGTTTTTGTGCCTTTAGCCTTGGCCTTTTCAGCTTTTTTGGCTTCCCCAGGGGTGACAATAAACACCGGCTCTTTGGCTGTTTCCGCTTTTTTAAGACGCTGGCGCTGTGTGGCGCTCAGCACGTCGTCAGGGTTTAACAAATCCCCCGTGGACGCCACCACAAGATCGGATGGCAGCGTGATCTCGACATCATAAGAGCCAAATTCCAGCGTAAACTCGCCCCGGCCCATAAAGGTTTTATTGTGCCAGCCTTCATAGTCTGAAAACACGGAAATACGCGGATACCATTGCGACACTTCAAAGATGCAATTGCCATCTTCATCATCCTTGGTAAAGCACTCATAGCCTCCACGGCCACCGATCACTTTTTGCTCGAGAATATTGTAGGCATAGCCAATATCAATGCCCATTATCTGGCCCGGGGCCAAAGCGGTGGGCAGGTCGATGCGCATCAGCGTGTCAACAATGGTGTAAGGCAGCTTTGTACCATTGGCATCGGTAACGCCGGATATATCAAATCCGCCCTTATATTTGCGCATAGCCAGAGCGCGTCGGGCTGAATTATAGGAAATTTTATCGGTGGAACGGCTTGTTGCCGCCAGCTCACCAAGTGAGTCGTTCTTGAAACGGTTTTGATCCAGTTGAACCCATAGAAACGCGAGCGTTTCCGGAGAATTGTTTGTGTAGGTAATAGACGAGCTACCGCTTAGGCGTTTTTTAGCTTCATCCAGCGTGATCTTGATTTTATAATCAGCTTTTTGTTGCCAGTATTGCGGACCAGGCGCACCCGTTGCCGAGCGGACACCGTTCGGTGTAGGCCAATCCTCGTCCTCAAGCTGTCGGAACTTGTCCTGAAAGCTGCCCTTGGTTTGTTGAATTGGGTTTGATAATGCCGGTGTTGAAACAACCGAAAGTAACGCAATTGCGCCGATAATGCGATGCATGGATAGGCCCTCCGTTAACCCTTGTCTGATGGCCTAGCAAAACTGTTACACTATTACCAGTGCACAGAGATTACTAAACTTTCATTTTACCGTGATCAATACAACTGCGTGTTGAATATATATGGCTTTCGCTTTTCATTCATGGCTTTAGGGGCTAATCTGGCCATCCGCAGGGGAATGAGTTGTATTGGGCAGTTATTTAAAGCCGGGGTCACATGTCTAAATTTCGTATCAGTAAAACGCGTAAATCCATATTCGCCGCCCTTTTACGGGCACGCCGTCAGTTTGGCGGCAAAACCATTGCCATCGTTGATGCCGACGACCGGCAGCTATCTTATACCGAGATTGTCCGGGCGGCTTTTGCTCTGGGCAGCGTCTTAAAACGCAGTACAAAGACTGGTGAGAAGGTGGGCATTTTACTGCCAACAGGCGCAGGGTCGATCATCGGATTTTTCGCCTTGCTGGCCTATGGCCGTGTGCCGGCCATGCTGAATTTCACCGCCGGGCCTCGCAATCTGAAAGCCGCTTTCAAGGTTGCGCAAATTGAAACCATTATCACGGCGCATCGCTTTATTTCTCTGGCAAAACTGGAAAAACTGGAAGAGCAACTCAAAGAAGAGGTGAAAATTCTCTACCTAGAGGATGTCCGCGAGGAAATTGGAACACTGGATAAGGTGGCCGGGGCTTTGGGGCCTGTATTTCCCTTTCTGTTTCGGGCCTTCCCTTCCCCCGATGCAACGGGCGTGGTTCTTTTTACCTCAGGCACAGAAGGGGACCCCAAAGGGGTCGGCCTCAGCCATGCCAACATTATTGCCAATGTTGAGCAGATCCGCGCCCATATAAATTTGCGTACCACGGATGTAGTTTTCAATCCCTTGCCAACCTTTCATTGTTTTGGCTTAACTGGCGGGGCGCTGCTGCCCTTGTTCAGCGGCATGAAGGCGGCGCTATACCCCTCGCCTTTACACGTAAAGATTATCCCCGAACGGGTACGCACAACCGGGGCCACCGTTCTGTTTGCCACCGATACATTTCTTAGCCGCTATGCACGGGCCGGTAATCAGGGTGATCTGGATGGTTTGCGCTTTGCCGTTTGTGGTGCAGAACGTGTACGCGATGAAACCCGTGCCGCCGTGAAGAAAAAATTTGGCTTGCAGGTTTTGGAAGGCTACGGCGTGACCGAAGCCGCCCCCGTTATCGCGGTTAATACACCAGAAGATAACCGCCCCGGCACGGTGGGGCGCATGATGCCCGATATGGAATCGCGTCTGGACCCTGTGCCCGGTATTGAAAAGGGCGGGCGCCTTTTTGTGCGTGGTCCCAATGTTATGCAGGGCTATATTATGCCTGACAATCCGGGAGAGATCATTCCTCTCGAAGACGGCTGGTATGATACTGGTGACATCGTGGAAATTGATGCGGACGGCTTTGTGGCCATTCGTGGCCGCGCCAAGCGCTTTGCCAAAATTGCCGGTGAAATGGTCTCGCTGGCAGTTGTTGAAAACTGCGCCACGGCCATATGGCCGGAAAACCAGCATGTGGCCATTACCCGGCCCGATGACAAAAAGGGCGAGCAAATTATCCTGATCTCTGACTATGCCGATGCGGACCGCGCCACACTGCTCACCTGGGCACAATCCCACGGCGTGCCCGAACTGGCCGTGCCTAAAAAAATTGTCTTTGTGCCAACGATCCCGGTTCTGGGGTCTGGCAAGGTTGATTTTATCAGCGCCGCCAAACTGCTTGATGAAAAAACCGCCTGATCATTTCCATTATATTTAGGAAACAACATGTTACGCATCATATTTACACTGCTATTTCTAGCCCTGCCGGGCTTAACCAAAGCCCATGAGCCACCGCGCGATACCTTGTGGATGACCACAACACTGCGCGCCGCTCCCGGGGAATTAAAGGCCCTGATCAGTGACCTGAAAGCGTTAGAAAAACAGGGGTTTTATTCACATGGAGACCGTATTGCGCCGCTGATTATGCGCCACAGTCAGGGGGATCAATGGGATCTGATGTTGTTGGAACCGATCGGCAGTTACGCAGAGTTTTTTGCCCCCGAGCGCCTAAAAAGCGAAGGCAGAAACACCTTTGAATCGGCGGAAACACTGGGCAATATGGAAGGGCGGATTACCTATAAGGACGAGCTGTTTGCTTATGGTCCCTCTCCTGAATTTGTTGCCGCCTATACCAAAGGGGCTGGCTTTTTCCATATTGAGATGTTTGATGCTTTGCCCGGTATGAATAACAAATTGCTGGAACAGCGTGAAATGGAAAACGCCTATCTGGTGGCGACAAAACGCCGGGGCAATCTTATTTTTGATGGTGATATGGGCACCAATGTCGATAGTTTCACCATTGGAGCCTACAAAGATCTGGCCGCCTTTGCTGCTCGCCCTGATCTGGCCGAAGGTGCCTCATTAAAAGCGGCAAAAGATGCGGGTTTTGAGGATGATAATAGCATCGGGTTTTATTTGCGTACGCTCATTTCTGCGCATCATGACACTTTGGCCAATCGGGTGAAATAATGAGTGATAAACCAACAGTTTTAGTCACCGGTGCCTCGGGCTTTATTGCCAAGCATTGCGTAAAAAAGCTTCTGGATGAAGGCTTGTTCGTGCGCGCCTCGTTGCGAACACCATCGCGCGCAGATGAAGTGCGCGCCGCCGTGGACACAGAAGGCAAGGCCGCCGATCGCTTGTCTTTTGTTACGCTGGATTTGCAAAGCGATGAAGGCTGGGATGAGGCCATGCAAGGCTGCACCTATGTGCAGCATGTGGCCTCGCCCTTTCCCCCTGAAGACCCGGCGCATGAGGATGAGCTGATCATTCCAGCGCGCGAAGGCGCTTTGCGGGCCTTGCGCTCTGCGGCCAAGGCCGGTGTGAAACGCGTCGTGCTCACCTCCTCCAGTGCCGCTATTGCCTATGGCCGCAGCGATGCACAGGAACGCGCCGAACAGACCCGCGTCTTTACCGAAGACGACTGGTCAGATGTGGACGGCCCCATCAGCGCCTATGCCAAAAGCAAGACCTTGGCCGAGCGCGCCGCCTGGGATTTTATCAAGACAGACGCTGCCGGAGGTATGGAATTATCGGTGATCAATCCGGTTGCCGTGCTGGGGCCGTTGCTGGACAAGAATTTCTCGACCTCTGGCCAGGTCGTATCCCGCCTGATTGATGGCAAGGTGCCCGCCTGCCCGCGCCTGAACTGGAGCGTGATTGATGTGCGTGATGTGGCGGAAGCCCATTATCAAGCGATGTTACGCCCCGAAGCCGCCGGCAAGCGCTTTATCACCTCATCCGAAGAAGCCTGGATGCTGGATATTTCCAAGGCACTGAATAAGGCCGGGTATAAAACACCGTTGCGCACCCTGCCCGATTTTGTGCTGCGCCTGATGGCCAAGTTCGATAAAACCCTACGCATGACGGTCAGCGGGCTTGGCAAACAGACCCGCATGGACAATACGGCCTTGCGTACCGTTTTGGGTATAACGCCGCGCTCGGTCGAGGAAATGTCTGTCGCTATGGCAAAAACCATGCGTGATTTCAACGCAGTATAGCCACTTAATGCCTTCCCAGTTTTAACAGCATTATTTTCCATTTTTAATACCGGACATATATTAACCGTATATATGCGGATATGATACATCCGCTTTATGAAAATAAATGAAGGTATAGAGTGGGCCATCCACTGTTGTACAATTCTGGCGTCAGTGCCCGAAGGCATGGCGCTGCCGACGCGCCGAAACGGCGTGGCGGGATGTTCTGTCTACTGTCTCTTTGGCAGACATACAGACCATAGGACTTGAAGAAACCTCTCCCCAACAAATTGAAAAATCCATTGAATGGTTTGAAAACGTACTAAAATGACTGAAGTTACGGTCTTGGAGCCAAAAAACCGTCTGCGCCAATGGCACAAGATCAGCGCACTGATTCTTTTTGCCTTTATTATCACGCACCTGTTCAATCACCTCAGCGGTTTGTTTGGCATTGAAGCCTATAACGCCGTGCAAAAGCTGTTTCGTGTGGTGTACCGCTTCCCCCTCATCGAAGTGATCTTGCTGGTTGTTATTGTACAGCAGCTCTTTTTGGGGGGCATATTGCTGTTTCGCAGCTTGCGCCGGGCCAGGCCGCAGGGCTTTTGGGAATGGGCGCAGGTACTTTCTGGCGGTATCTTCTTGTTCTTTATGGTTGAGCACCTCTATGCGCTGGTGATGGCGCGCCTAGTTTTCATACTGGACACCAATTTTTCATGGCCAGCTTCGGTGATGAGCGGCCCACCCTTCACCTATTACTTCATCCCCTATTACTTTTTAGGCGTGTTTGCATTGCTCACCCATATTGGCTGCGGGATGCGTTATTGGCCCATGGATGCGGGCAAGGACAGACTGGGCAATCGCATTGGCATTGGCTTTCTGCCCTCTTATGGGCCGCCCTCTGGGTAAAGGACCGCGTTGACTACGCCCATTTTTCTGATTGGCCCCGTGGTCGCGCTCGCCCAGATATGCCTTGGGATTTCACTTCACATCAAACATACAGTATTTTTGATTTGCATTTCTCCAAAATTCCTATAATAGCAACCTCGGATTACGTTAACGCTCCTCGTGAGGACTAGACTTTGGATTTTATTGCAGACCCTTTCATGGGTATTGGTCGGACTTCGGTCATTCCTGTTTGTTTCTAAAGCTCAAAACACCTTCAACACGGACTTT